>NZ_POTY01000007.1 GCF_003236315.1 Micromonospora craterilacus | reverse complement strand
GGAAGGACCACCTTCATACCGGGGTTCTGCGTCTTCTCGTTGCACCGCAACGGATCCGGGCGCGTCCGGACCACCGACCGCGCCAGCTACCCCGAGTCCCTACACCGTTACTCGGAAAGGCTCAGTGAGCTGGACGTCATGGAGTTTCAACGTCTGGCGGAGAATGGCCGCAGTGGGCTGGCCGGGGGGCATACGCTCGTTGCCATTTCCACGCTGAACGCAGCGCTCGCGCTCTGGCGGGGCTCGGCGGGCGAGGGGCTGCCCTGCGGCACCGCGCTTGACAACCGCTGGGCGGCCCTGGAGGAGCAACGGCTTCAGGTGTTCGAGGATCTGGCCGACGCCCGGTTGGCGGTCGGAAAGCACGCCGACCTGCTACCCGAGTTGCGTGAGCATCTGGCTGCGCATCCGTTGCGGGAGCGGGCGTGGGGACAGCTGATGCTCGCGCTGTACCGCTCCGGTGACGTGCCGGCCGCACTGGCCGCCTATCGAGACGCTCGCGCACGAATGGACGAGCAGCTCGGCATCGAACCTGGCGAGGAACTGGCCGCCCTGCACCGGGCGATCCTGAAGCGGGCGCGGGACGTCTCACACACCCAGCGATCGACCGTGATCGCTGCGCTGCCGACGCTGATCACCGAGCCGGCTCCTGCTGGCGGCATCGGTTGGGCTGTGCCCCGGGAACTGCCACCGGATCTGGTCACATTCGTCGGCCGCACTAAGGAGACGGCGGAGATAATCGCGGGAGCGACAGGCGGCGCACCGGCCGTCGTGGTCATCACGGGCCCGCCGGGAAGCGGCAAGACGGCGCTCGCGGTGCGCGCTGCCCACGCGGCGGTCGGCGAATTTCCCGACGGGCAGGTGTTCGTTGACGTTGCATACCGAACCTCGATTACCCCGGAGGAGCTACTGGCTCGGGTACTGCGCGCGCTGTGCGTTGCACCGGCCGACATGCCTGACAGCGCCGACGAGCGCGCCGGATGCCTGCGCTCACTCACTGCCGGACGCCGGCTCCTGCTGGTCCTCGACGGGGTTACCAGCGCGGCCCAGGTACGGCCGCTCATACCCGCCAGTCCTGGTCCTGCGCTGATCGCCGTCGGTCAGCGCTACCTTGGCAATCTCGACGGGGTGAGGCGGGTCACCCTATCGCCCATGGCTGCTACGAGAGCCAGGGAACTGCTGGCCGCGCTCGCCGGTGCGGATCGGCTGGCCGCCGATCCGGCCGCCACCGCCGAGCTGATCCAGCTCTGTGCCGGGTCGGTGCTAGCGCTGCGGATTGCCGGCTCCAGGCTGGCAACGTGGCCGAGAATGCCGATAGCTGCCCTGGTCAACCAGCTCACCGCTGGCGGGGGCAAGCTGGATCTGCTGACCTACGACGACCTGTCCATGCGGGCGAGCCTTGCTGCCGGTGTCGCGGTGGTTGCCTCGGAGGACGAGGTGGTCGGCCGGCTGCTCGAACTGCTCGCCGCCTGCCCTGAGGCCCCTGCAGCGGTGGACCGTGCCGCGGCGCAACTCGGTGTGTCTTCCGAGCGGGTCCGACGGGCGATGGAGGACCTCGTCGATGCGCACCTGGTAACCCGGGACGGTTCGACCCGCTACTGGCTACCGGCGCTGGTCAGGGAGTACATCGCGGAACTGTCGGCGGTGCCGTCCGGGCCGGCGCCTAAGGGTCGGGTGGCCGGAGGGAGTCTCACCCTCCGGCCACCCGACCCTTAGACCCGTCAGGTGCAATCCATCCTTACCCTGTTATCCGGGTCCGGGTGACGGCGAAATCGACATTGCTGCCTTGGACTCCGTGAACAGGTCCGCGGCTCCATGAGACGAGCGCGGGCGCAACCAGGCGCCAGCTGAGTGTTGCTGAGACGCTGACTAACCGTCGCCGGGCTGGACGGTGGCGCTGAGATCTGGTGTCGACTGCTTCGCTGCCGTTCGGCCGGGGCTAAGGCCGACGGCTCTCCTGCGCCGCCGCTGCGCGAACCTTGTCGGCTAGGGGCAGCAGTTGGGTGAGGTTGTGACGGTTGCCGCCGGTCAGGGCCTCGGCGAGGGGGATGCCCCGCCCGCGCCAGTGATGACGGGGTGTTGCGAGCCTGACTTGCGGCGGTCGACCGGGCCCGGGCCGGTTTGGGCCTCCTCTAAGCGCCCGGATGTGGGGAGCCGTCGATCAACTCAAGACTTTCGTGCCGCCCTCCGAGAGCAGCTGGATCCGCGTCAGCTGGTCATGCGCCCTGGAGGGCGCCGTCCGGTGTGCCGCCGTTCAGCTCCCACGCGTACGGAAACGCCGCGCGCCCACCCCGGTCCCTGACGCCGTGCCGCCCGGCGAATCTTCGACGGCACCATGCGCCGCTCGCATCGATGCTGTCCGGTTCGGACAGGCGGGCATCTAGCGTACGTAGAAGATATCTTGAATATATATCGCCATGACAGCCTTCGACCGTCATTGATCAACCTCAGCGAGACGGGGCGGCATGTCCGGCTACAGACGTAATCGATATTTCAGTAGGTCCCTGCGCGCGATGGCACTCGCCGTCGCGCTCGTCCTCGCGGTCAACCTGATCAGCCAGCCGGCTGCCCAGGCGGTTATCGAGGAACAACCTCCGGCATGTGCCGACCCGACCGTGCCGGAGGACGTCAACCACGCGTCCATCCGGCTCGAGGGGCCGGCAGCGGGGTCGGAGGTCGCGGTCGACGCGAACGGTGAGATCGCCATCAACGGCTATGTGCACAAACAGGCCACGATGGTGGACGTCGCGGTTGAGAAGACGACCTCGTCCAGCTTCACCTTTGGTCCACCGCCGGAGGGCGTCACGAACTGGTCCGCCTCGTGGGTCACCAGCATGCGCCCGCCGCACCTGGGCCCCGTCCAGGTCTGCAGCCGTGCCGAGCGGGAACCCGGCCGGTACGCGAAGATCCTGCGCGACATCACTGTGGTGGACCTGATCCCGCCGAGCAACGTCCCGAACCTGGCGGTCGGCACGATCGCGGCGACCAGCGCCAAGGTGACCTGGGGCGCGGCGACCGACAACTACGGCCTCGCAGGATACGAGGTCACCGTCGACGGCGGCACCCCCCAACGGACCACCGTCGGCACCCTCTCGTACTCGATCACCGGACTGCAGCCGTCCAGCGACCACACCGTCTCCGTGGTCGCCGTCGACCTGGCCGGTAACCGGTCGGAGACGCCCGCCACGACGTCGTTTACGACGGACGCGTTGCCGCCGCCGCCGGACGTCGACGCCGGTCTGACCCTGGACCCCGACGAGGGCGGCGCCACTGCCAGCTGGCACCCGGATCCGGCCAACGAGGCGAGCTACCGCGCCTACCTGGACGGCGAGATCTACGATCACTTCGAGCTGGAGCAGCTCTGCGAGGACGGCAACGGCAACGTGGCCAGCCCGTGCACGGTGGACAGCGTCATCAAGCTCCCGATCGAGCCGCTTGAGGAGTACACGCCGTACGCGTTCCGGGTCGAGGCGTTGCGCGCCGATGGCACGGTGGCGCGGGAGCTCGCCGGTGACTTCATCACGATGATCCACGTGGACGAGGTCTCGTCGGCGACCACGCAGACGACCGCCAGCGAAGCGTCGCAGTGCGCCGGCGCCGGTGGTGACATCTACATCGCGGCCAGCTCACGCGTCGGCGTGCCGGCGCCCGCCGGCAGCACGGAGATCTTCCTCGGCTGCTACCGGGCGGCGGACACCAGCTGCCTCGACGCCTTCCTGCCGCCGTCCGGCGAGAAGCTGGCCAAATGCGCGGACGACCTCACCGACATGCTATTCGCGATCGCCCCGTCCGGCCGCGGACCGGTCATCTCCTCGATCGACGACGCGCAGGTCAACCAGCTGTTCCTGAGCCCGGCCGCTGCACCGCTCGCCTGGTGTCTGAGTAGCGGAGCCTGCGCGACGCTCATCGCTCCCGTCGCGGAGACAGTGGCGGCCGCCGCGGTCGCTCCGGCCGCCGCCGCTGGCACCTCGTGGATCGTCGTCGGCGCTGCCGGCATCGGCATCGGGTTCGTGCTGGGCACCCTGATTGCCATGCTGTTCCCCAGTACGGTCGGCGTCCACGGTCTCGTCGAGTACCCGATCCATCACGACACCGACTTCGACACGTTCGAGAACTGGGGCCTGAACGACGGCCAGTGGTACAACAGCTTGAAGCTCTACGCCCAGGTCATCAAGACCACGAAGCTGGTGGCCAACCAGCACGATCTCCCCTTCGCGTGGGACTCCACCGAGGATGCGCGTCTCAAGCGGATCATCGACCGGGCGTGCACGGTCCAGCGCGGCACCCAGGGCAAGGCCGGGTGTGATGACGACATCATCGTTTACGTACCCGGGGCCAAGAACTACAAGGGCGCCGACATGACGGAGACCGGCAAGCACATCGTGACCGCCATGGGTGACGGCGAGTTCCCGGAGCCGACCCGCGCGGTGTGGTTCTACCCGGCGCGCAGCGTGCGGGGTCAGGCGGCGCGGTCCAAGGGCTACACCCGCGGTTGGTTCAATACCCTGGCGTTCAAACCGAATGCGTGCGACGTGCGGGTGCCTGGCCAGACCTGCGACGAGTTCCCGTTCTGGTCGACGGACCAGGCGGTTGACCTGACCGGCCAGGTCGCCAGCCTCAAACTGGTGCCGACGACGGAGTCGTTGCCGCAGGCCAACGACATCAACGCGATGTACGGCAAGTGCAAGGTGAACGACAAGACCAAGTTCGTCGTGTTGCCCGTGAAACCGTGGGTTGAGGCCGGCGGCCTAAGCTTCGCTTTCAAGGTCAGCGGAGGCGGGGCTAGCCTGTGCATGACCCCCGTAGCCCCGTAGCCAAGGAGCTTCCTGATGCTCGATGACATGCGCGTGCTGCGCGACGTGGTGCGGAAGTACCGCGTCGCGGCGACGGCTGCGGGCGTCGACTGGCCCGACCAGGCCGAGTCGTCGGCCGGGCAGCCGCCGGACCTGGTATACCGGATCTTCGGTGTGGATCACGTCGCGGAGCAACTGACCTGGTTGCAGTCGCAGCGATGGCCCGATCGGCGGTTGCTGCCCAACGCCGGCTGGCGGATGCCGTGGCCGGAGGGCGGGGACGCGCTGGACGCTCTGGGACTGTCGATCGGCACGCCGTTCCTCTGGCGGCAGCAACTGCCCCTGTTCCATTTCGATGTCGTCCTCTACACGTTCGTCCTCGCGGGCGAGCACGAGGGCGAGATCTGGCGCTATGAGATCTCTCCCGACGCCTGGGACTCGGTCCGTGCCGCCCCAAGTCTGGCCGCGCTCTTCGACCAGTGGACCAAGGGAATCGACGCCGGTGTGGTCGTCTACGACGACCACAACAGGTGGCTCTTGGTCGAGGACGTGGACGGGGTTCCCGGCCTCGACCCGCTGGCCTTCCCGGTGGCCCCGGTGGAGGAGACGCTGCTGCGGGCGCGGCAGCGCGAATGCGGGGTGAACATGGCCATCGTCGAGGAGGGCTTCGAGTACAACGAGGAGTTGCTCGAGGCCATCGACGCCGCCAAGGCATCGCTCGGCGTGTAGCTCGGTGCCGGCGGCTGCTCCGGGTAACAACCGGAACAGCCGCCGGCCGCGGCCGTACGCTGATCGGTCGGGGGGCGTCCGGCGTATCGCCGGAGAGCTCCCAGGCCAAGGTGCCGCACAGGCTTGTCCCGGGCGTACGCGAGCTTGGCGCGCGCAATGTCCAGGGTGTCGTACGACCACGACTCCGAGCCGCACTTTGCCGATCTGAACGCGGGCACCCGCAGCATCGCCTTCGCCGCCGGTGCGCATCGGGTCAACTCCTTCAAGAGTCGCGGCGGTGCGCCAGGAACCGACTCGCCCGAAGTGTGAACTCGAGATCGAGGAACTCGCCGAAGTCGCCGCTTTCTTGGCCGTCCGGTCATCCGTATCTGCCGCCACCGTGGGCAGGAGGATCGGGGAGCGGGATGGGAGCAGCCGGGTGCGCTGAACGGCAGTCAACTGCACCCAACGGCGCTGAACAGCACTCAACGGCACCAGTGCCCACCTGCGGTTCTCTGTTTCCGCAGGTCGGAGTCGGTGCCGCGTCCTGCTTCCCGCGGAGTGCTCGGCCGTTCTGGCCGGCAGTCGATGGCGTTCTATGTCGCCTGGTAGGGGAGTGTTCGCAGGTCAAAGCGGTAAGGCCCTCGTCGGCGTTCAGGCCTTGCAAGTGGGTGCAGATTGGGTGCAGCTTGGCGAAGTGGTCACCGCGTCCGAAGTGCCACCGAGGTCGGACTGAGCAGAGGGCCCTGGCCTGCGGTGATGTCGACGCGTAGGTCGATGTGACCTCCCAGAGAAGACCGAAGTGGTCAGCGTTTACTGCTCCCCGTCTGGATGGTGCCGGCTGTCGTCCTGAGACCCGCTGACGTCATTCACGAAGGCCATGCCGCATCGACGTACGGCACTGGAT
This sequence comes from Micromonospora craterilacus, assembly GCF_003236315.1. GTDB lineage: Bacteria > Actinomycetota > Actinomycetes > Mycobacteriales > Micromonosporaceae > Micromonospora > Micromonospora craterilacus. Next base: position 63,147 of record NZ_POTY01000007.1, on the reverse strand, counting down.
GCCGCCGTGGTGGCATCGGTCTGGATCCCGGGAGCTGAGACTCGAATCCCACCGACAACCTTCTGAGCAGGGCTTCCTGCGCGGTGACCTCTTCGGCATGCCCGAAGAGGTCAGCACGGATGGCTTCCGCCTCAAAGGCGGACGACGTCTTTCTATGCCGATGAGCGCGTACCTGACCTTGTTCCTATCTCCGTCCTATCTACGGTGTCTGGCGCGATCCGTTGCGGCGGATGAGCTAGACGCGCGGTCCTTGTCGTGAGCGGTGCGCTGGCTCTCGCGCTGTTACTGTTCATCAGCATGACCCGCCCGCTGTGGCGCTCGTCCCGGTGAGGCTGACCCGTGCCCTTCCACGCTTACGGCCCGTCCGTTGACGACGAAGCCCTTCTCGACGCCCTGCGTCAGGGTCACGACCGTCCCCAGGAGCCTGACGAGCCGTTCTGGCGGGCGCCGTACTCATTCATGACGTCGGCGCTCTATTGCGGCGGGCGCCTGACCCCGGCCACGGTCGAGGGCGTGCGGTACCTTGTCCGGACGATCGGAGAGCCCGGATTCGGCGGCGACGACCCCACCCTGCGCCAAGCAGCCCTATGGTTCCTACGCGACGTCGCCGGTGTCGCGCTCGCGGGTGTCGACCGGGTGGCGGCGTCCGGGCGCGACGAGCCCGAAGTGCGGGAGTGGCTGGCCGCGTACCTGCGCGAGCCCCGCTCCGTTCTGGAATGGACGGAGACCGACGCGCCAGGCGAGATGCTGCTGGCCGCGGCGCGCGCGGACTGCTTCGACCTGCTGCCCGAGGTGTTTGCGGCGGTCGAGCCACTGCTGGTCGCCCCGGCGCCGCGCCTGCGCATCCATGCGGCCTCGGCCGCGGCGATGCTGAGCCGCCATCCCGATCTGGTGGCGCATTGGCCTCGGCTGCTGGCGTACCACTTAGCGGAGTGCGTCTCGGACGACCCGCACCATCGCGCCTCCATGCTGCTGGGCGCTGGCGAACTGGACGGGGCACCGCGAGAGTGGCTGCGCGACCCACACCCCGGCGTGCGAGTGTGCGCCGCGCTCGCTCCGGCGCTTGCCGACGATTCTGAGGCGACCGCAATGCTGCTGGCGGAGGCGACCCGGAATCCGGCCGTCATCGACATGCAGCCGTTCGAGGGCATGATGGCGCTCACGGTCCTGCCGCACGCGGCGGCCGTGCTCGCCCGGGGCATCGGCGACGTCGACCGCCTTCTACCCGCGGCGATCGCGTCCGTGCCGTATGGCGCGACGTACCTCGACGTTGGCGAGGAGCACCGGACGGAGGCTGCGCTGTGCGAGCCATACCTGCGTGTGGTCTTCCCGGATGGCCTGCCGTCGGCGGCCACGCCCGCGCAGCGCCGACTCGCCGCGGCGGTCGCCCAGCACGATCCCGCCTGGGAGCGTGATCTCCGGGCACTGCCACCTCAGGACCGCTACCTCGCATCGCGGGCCGCCCAAGCCTGGGACGGGACGTTTTCGCGGCTTCGCCTGCCCAATGACCGATCCTCGTGGCGGGCCCTGGCTCAGGCCGACCCTGCCTGAGTCGCGATGCCCCGGCGGCGTCACTACGCCGAAAGATCGGCACTCAGCTCGACGTCCACGTACACGAGGTCGGCCAACTCGCCATCGGCCGTCACCGGCAGGCGGGCGATCCACACCGGTACTTCTGCCGCCAGCCGGACCACAACGATCGTCAACGGCGATCTTGACGCCCGGATCTGCCGCGATCCGTGCGCTACGAAGAGTTACGTGACCGCTCGGGGCTCGCGGCGCGGATCTGCCGATGAGAGGGCGTCGCGGTCGCTGTTGTACCGATGTGAGTTCGCCGAGAAGTGGCCGTTGAGTGCCGGCCTGGCCGCACAGGTCTTGCATGGCGACCGTACTTCTCGGCGATGTGCGGACCTGCTGGCAGACGCTGATTGTCGGCGGGCTACAGGTTGTTGATTCGGGCCAGCAGCTCTGCCTCGGTCAGGTTTTCCAGGACCGCGTCCTGCTTGCGGCCCAGGACCGCCAGCAGCTTCTCCTTCTCCAGCTTCTTGGCCGCCGCTGCCTTCGCCGCCTGGTCCTCCGAGAGGCGGATGGCGATGACGTGCTTGACGACCTCCAGCTTGGTCTCCAAGGTCGCCTTGGCCGGATTGGTCTCGGTGGCCACGAACGACTCGGTGTCGATGGCCTTGAGTTCGGCGTTGACTGCCTTGGCCACGTCATCGAGGCTGAAGCCGGACTTGGCGGTCAGCGGAAGCTCCCACAGCTGTTCCGTGGTCAGCAGTCCCTTGGCAGACGGGTAGCGGAATTTCTCCCGCGTGGCCTTCTCGAAAATGGTCACGGTTGCCTCTTTCGGATGTCTGGGCAGGGAATCAGAACTGGATGCTGATGAGGCGGCGCCGGCCGCCGGTCATGGTCACCTTGGCGACCACGGAGCTGCGGATCGTGGAGCTGAAGCCGAGGCCGGACAGCTGATCCGGGGACGGCTCGCACTTGGTGCGGTCGCCGAGAACCTCGAACACCTTGCGGTGCGGTTGCAGGTCGCCGCGGAGGAACTCGTTGTAGATTCCCCGGGTCGGCTGGTCGTTCACGCACCCCTTGAGGATGAAGAAGTAGTGGCGGTTGCCGACCTCGTTGTCGTCGAAGTAGTTCGGCGAGTACATGATGGTGGATACCGGTACGAACTGTTCGGTGGTGATGCCCCACAACTCCTTGCCCGCACTGCCCGGCTGCATGTCCTTACCCGGCCGGAAAGCGGTGATCACCCCGCCGGCAACCGTCATCCGGCCCACCTCGACGGTCTCCTTGTGGCCGACCGCGCGCTCGTGGCTGTAATGCTCGATCTTTCCGTTGCTCTCGGTCTCGATCACGAAGCCGACCTGGGTGCTGTCCCGCTTGCGGTACTGGTTCACCTCGATCCGGTACTCACCGTCGGGGACACGGTCGGTCCAGGTGACGTTCTCCACCGGCTCGCGGGAGAGCGTCCCGCCCGCGTTCATGTCGACGTCCAGCTTGTTGCGCTTCTCCTGGTACCAGATGTGGTCGCCGTCGGGTTCGTACACGTGCAGGTCGAGGTCGTCGTGGTTGAACCAGGACAGGCTCACCCGCAGCTTGCCGGTGACGTTGCCGCCGGCCCGCTTGACCTTCTCCTTGATCGAGTCGGTGACGTTGCCGTTGTAGGACCAGCCGAAATCGTTGTCCCAGGTGAACAGCCGCGGGGCGGCCGGATGCCGGCCGGTGGTGAGAACGACGAAGTGCGGTTCGTGGCTGTTGGCCACCCACAGGTCGATGGTCGCGGCACCGGGCAGGATGTCCTTCATGAAGGAGACCACGGGAATCTCCTCCGGCTTCGCGTCACGAAGGCGCGCACCTGACGACCCGGTGGTGGCCGCCTGCATGAGCAGCCCTTCGATGCCGTCCTTCATCCGCGACTGTGTGTCGTTGTCGACCCACAGCACGTTGGTGACCGACACATCGGACAGCCGGGCGAGCCGTCGCTGCAACGACTCCTCGATACCCAACTCGTCGATGGTCTTCATGGCGGCCTTGACCATGGCCGGGGTGATCAACGCCGTGGGGCGCTGGTAATTCTGCGGCGCCACCTTCGTCTCGAACGACCGGACCGCCTGCTCCAGGTCGACGCCCGCGCAGAGATCCTGGACGAGGGTGCCGATCACCGTGTTGCGGAACCGGGCCGCCGGGTTCATGGCGTTGGCGAAGACGAAGGCCCGCCGGTCGGTCGCCTTCGTCCACTGGTTCTGCAGCGACCGGAACTCGGTCACCGCCCGGCGATGCTCCGTGCCGCGGTAGAGGGCGTTGTCGTCGATAAGGTCGACGACGGTGTCCAGAGCGTGCTGGGCCAGCTCGGCCAGGCCACGCTGGAAGACCTGCACCGCGGCGTCGAAGTTGCCCTGTGCCGCGCCGACGTCTTCGATGCGATGCCGCTTCTCCACCCGGCCGTGTAGGTGGTGCCACACCTCGACCTGGCCGTCGCGCAGCGTTCGGGTGGTCTTCGTCCCGTACTGCGCCTGAGTGGACCGGAAGATGGTGGACAACGGCAGCGAAAGAGCGAACTCGTCCAGAGCGGCGGCGAGGACGGAGAAGACCGGGTCGGAGGCCGACACCCCGGACCAGACGGTACGGACCCGCCCGTCGTGGATCTCAACGACGTTGCCGAAGTGCTTGATGAAACCGCGGCAGGTCGAGCAGTCGTACTCGGACCGCTCACGGAACCGCAGATTGGTGCCGGCGGGGAAGGAATCGAGAAAGGTGAGCCAGAGTGAGTCCCGGTCGAGACCGTCGCCGACGACGTACAACTCACCCCTGGACATCGTGGACAGACGCGAAGTCACATCCGTCACGAACTGCTGGAAATCGCCCACCGTTCCATCCCCCTTGATCGCCGGAGATCCTACGGAGCGAACGCCAACCGGAGAAACACGTTTCCGGCTGGCCGCACGGCCACAGACGGGCGGCGGTGGACGGCGGCCAGTCGACCGGAGCGCGTACGGCGGTGGGGTGCCGGGCCGGCGGTCAGCAGTTTCCGCCAGTTGGCCGGCGGCGCCGATGAGTACACCCCGGCTCACGCTGTGGTTGCCTTGCCGGGCACCGGAAGGCCTGGGTGGTCGAACCACTTTTCAGGCACGCCAGGCTCGCACCGAGGGACCGTGTGAACGCGCGCTCGATCAGGTGCGCGCTCATGCCGCCGTGGGCACACCGCTGGGCCACATGGCTTCGGTACCAACATCGAGTGGACCGAGCGGACTGTCGGCGGCAAGTATCACCCGGATCGCGCAGTAACCGGATGCCTCGAGTTTCTCTCGCACCCAGAGCTGTCCGTCTTCTTCCCGCTGAACACGAAAAATGTCACCCTTGGCGGCATCCAGCGCGGCCCATGGTGCAAACGGCAGCCGGACTCGGTCCGGCGAGAGCGCCTCGGCGCGCATCCCGAGGGCTGAGGCCGGCCTACCTGACATCGGGAACCAAACCCGCACCCGTTCCGCTGCTGCCGGTGTGACCACGGCGTCTCCTGTCGAGGGCATCGCTCAAGTTTGCCGCACCGAAAGGCCAGAGGCATGGGACGAACAAGATCAGCTTCACTCTCATGCCGCCGTCCGTACGCGCCGGCCGACGGGGAGACCTTCGCGCTCCCTGACCGGTGCGAGAGCGTCCCGAACTGCCGAGGTCCGCGTGTCGGCTCAGAATCCGATCTCGTCGTAACCAAGTGCCGCTACCGGAAGCTTCAGCCGTTTCCTGGTCTGGTTGACCGTCTGGACCAGGCGTTCGTGTAGTGCGACGCGATCGTCCATGAGACCCAGTAGGTCCGACGCCTGCGCAGCCAGAGCGCGCTCCCAACTTGCTGCTAGGTCGGCTGACACCACGTGCGTGAGATGCTGCCTGGCCGGCATCACGTCGCCGCAGACGGCGGCCGCCGTTCCGGCATGGTAAGCATGCCACAAGAGCGACTCGTCTGGCCTGGCGGCACGGGACGTCAAGCTTTCGGCAACGGCGCCGACGTGGGGAAACTGCGCGCGGAGTTCGACGATCCGACCGGCAGCAACCCCAGCGGTCAAGGTGACGTCCCGGAAGAACTGGTCAGGTTTCAAGAAGTCGACGTGTTGGCTCCAACCACGTTCACCGACTGGCGGCCGGGTGACGAAGGACCCGTCATCGCGCCAGTACAACCGTGAGCCTTCATCAAACGCCCAATGATCGCGCTTTGCCCAGAGCCACATGGCACCCACGTTGAGGTACGTGCCCAGGCCACGGCCCGGCTGAAACTCCACAATGCTCAACCACCAGGCACGATCGTCGTACCACACCCGCGACCGCCCCTTCTGCCGAAGGCCAAGCGGACGTAAAGCAGAACGGGCCGCCGTCGTGATCGACCGGTTGATCTCCTTGCTCCCTGACACGCGGACATTATCGCGGGCACCGACGCGCCCTCCGGCCCCAGCGAGGGGCTGGCCGCAAGATCGGATGTGCGCTCATGCCGCGAGTCGCCTGTCGCCGAAGGTGACCCCGGCCCGGCCGCTGCCCTCTAGCTGCCGATGACCGGGCGTCGCGGTATGGACGAAGGGTCGGCGGCGCTCGGGGCGTGGTCGTGCTGGCAGGCGCCAGCCCGGAGGTGGCGGTGGTTCACTTGAAGGTGGCAGATCTTTGGGGATACCGGCTGCTGTCGATCGGCGCGCCGGGGTACGCATTCGATGTGCGATCATCAGAGCATGACAACCAGAAAGGCTTATGGCCGCTGACCGCCGGCTCGCGCTCGACGCGATGCTTCCGGACCGTTACGCCCATCTCGAGGTCTTGGCCTCCACCATCGATCATCTTGGCCGGCTCGTCGCCCTGGTCGCCGATCCCGGCCAAGGTTTCGTCCCTGTCCCGCACTTTTCCGAGCTTCGTCCGCCGCCGCGTTACGACGCGACTGCCCTCATCTGTGGTGACGCGGAGGTTCACGAGATCCCGCTGAAGGATCTTGATCTGTGGTTCTCCGACATCGACACTCTCGGCGACGGTGTCGTGCTGGCCTCCGCCCGCTGCGATCCGCCGGGTGTCTCGTATGAACACTACGGGGAGCCGGTGCAGCGGGATGAGCTTCACCTCACGGAGAACCTTCGGGTGTTCGACAGCCGTGGTCAGATCCGGGCATCGTTCTATGCGGGCGACGGCATCGAGCAACTCGTGACCGATCCCCACGGGAACATCTGGACCAGCTACTTCGACGAGTCGAGCTACTGGTCCGCCAATCCAGACGGCACGCGCTCGTACGGGTTCATGCTCGGTCTGGCACGCTGGGACAGCACGGGCGGCGAGCCCTGGACGGTGTCATCCGACACCCCGGGAGTGGCCTGGTGCGACTGCTACGCGCTGAACGTCGGCCGGGAGCGCGTTCATGCCTGTCCCTACCCTGACTTTCCTCTGGTCGAACTCGACGCGAATGGTATTCGGTCGGCTACGCCGAACACCATCACGCGCTGCGCTGGCCTGGCCGGCTCCGGCTCCGATTTCGCCTTCCTCGACCAGCACCGGGAGGGCGGTCGGTACCGCTGGGAAATCCGTCGAGCCCGCCGAGACGGGGAGGTCGTGGTCGAGAAGGAACGCGAGCATCTGGTGCTGCCAGACGGCCGACGACCGTCAGGTTGGGCGCGTGGAAAGGTCGGCCGTGACGAGATGCTCTGGCTTCAGGTAAACGGCGATCGCCGGCGTTGGTACCGCTATGAGATCGATGCCTAGGTCTACCCCCAGGCATCCAAACTGATCGCCTGCGCCCCCGACCAGGCGTCACCGTGCGTGACGCTCGTGCAGTGGTGCTCGAAACACGGTCTTGCCGATGTGAGCGCGTCTGGAGCCGGTCGGAGCCCGTCGACCCCCGGTCGCGTTGTCGCCCCCCGATGCCGCCGGTCTTTCCCCATATGGTGGACGCTTCCAGGTTCCCTGTTTCGCGTCCCACGCGCGCTGGAGGATTCCGTGACCTTTGCTCGTCTTGTCGCTACCGTGGCCGCTCCGCTCGACCCCGGGTCGGCGGACGCCCCGCAGGTGCTGCACTGGCCCGGACGCAGGCTGCTGGTGCAGCGTGGGGACACCGAGCTGGCCGTCCGCGACCTGGACGGGGAGGGGACAGGGGTCCGCTTCCCCGCGCCCTGGCCACACCGGTACGGCTCGGTGGCGGTCTCTCCCACGGGTGATCTCGCCGTGTTCGCCGGCGTCCACGCGTTACGAGCCGTGGATTCGACCGGCGCCGTACGGTGGGAGATCCGGCACGGTTGCTGGTCCGCCGCCGTGTGCACCGAGGCCCATGCCTCGTTCTCCGAGTATGCCGACGACTACCACCACGCCCACGCGGACAGCGGCTCGGTGGCCTTCTCCTCGGACGGCAAGCTCCTGTGGGCCCACATCCGTAATCGGGCGGGGCGCGACGTCGAGGAGGAATGGCTGATCCTCGACCCCGCCGACGGCACGGTGCTGACCCGGGCCGAGACGATGACCGTGGGCTCGGGCTCCATCCATTTCCCCCATCCGAACCCGGCGTACATGGGACTGACTGTCCTCGCGGGCGAAGAGGACTCGCCCGTGCTGTGGGGACACTTCGATGGCGCGAAGCTCACCTTCCAGCGGTTCGACGAGGAGGTCCTCCTCGCCGTGAACCCGTCCGGGGAGCACTTCCTGACCACGGATCCCGGGCAGTGGTCCCTCTACCTGCACCGGGCCGAGGACGGCACGGAACTGCGGCGTCTGAACGCCGAGGAAGCCGTGCCGCCTCTCTCAAGCGAGGACAACGACCGCGTTTGCTGGGACTACGAGGCGGCGTTCCCGTACGACGACAACGCCGTGGTCGGCACCGAGTACCACGCGCAGGTCCCCCGCCACTGGCTTGTCGACCCACGCACGATGGCCCTACGCGGCCGGATCACCTACCCCATTCCTGTCTCGGGATCTCCCCGATCGGCAGGACAGGGCGCCTGGTACACGGTCTCCAAGGACCAGACCACCCTCCACCTGTGGCAGCTGGCCGACGAGGACTGACTCGACGCGGCGCGGCCCCCAGTGGGGACTGGCGGGCCTCGTCCGCGCGTGGGCGTTTGACCCACGGAGACGCTCGCGTTCATCGCTCGTCAGTGCCATCGGCGATGGATACCCGGGCGCCAAAATGCAAGATCAGGCGCACTGATCTGCCGCCGGTCGTGCGCGCCCGCCGGTTCGGCAGCCGTCGCCTGTCCGGCCAATGATGATCGCATGCTCGGCTGGTCGACATCCGTGAAGCCACTCAAAGCCGCAGGACGCTCCGGTGACCTTTGTGCGTGATCAGTCGTCGAACTCGAAGCCAGTGGCAGTCGCCAAATCAACAAGTTGCCGCACTCGGGTCTCCTCCGTCGCGACCTTGCGGAGCCGAGCCGCCAGGTCCTCTAGCGCAGCGCGGTCGTCGCTATAGGCGCAGAAGGCCCCGGCTTCGGGATCGGACGAGAATCGGCCTCCCAGGCTTGCTGCTTCAGAGGCAACGAGCAGCTCGGCGACGCCTTCCCAGAAGTAGCCGTTCGGCTCGTGACCGAGTTCGCGGATCACATCGTCAACGTCGGTGGTGCCGGCCTCGAGCCAAAGGCTGTACCCGCCCGACTCCGTTGTCTCGATCTCGATCGGGTCCACCGGTCGATCCTGGCACATCCGCCTCTGCCGCTGGTCGCGTGGTCGTAGCCGATGAGCGGATGCCCGACGGTGCCTTATGAGATGGACGATTCGTGGGCGGCAGGTCAGACGAGCAATGTGGCGTCATGGAACACCATCGGCGACCATTGCGGTGCGCCGTCGCGTCCGTGTTGTGGGTCGACGCCGATGAACCGGCTCATGCTGATCCGCGTGAACGTGTGGCGGGCGTCCCAGTCCACTGCCGCTCGCTGGCGGATCCGTTCGCCACACCGCCACGCTCTGCGACGGAAATCAACGATGGTGGAGTGTCCGTGCACCTGGCCGAAGGGCGGTGGTTCGGCGGAGTGCAACCACGAGTCGTACAGGTCGGGGCCTGCTTCGGCCCACAGCGGTCCGCGTTCGTGCCACAGGATGTCCTCGGGGCGGGTGTTGAGCAGGTCCGCAGTGGTGGCAGCGGTGACCGGTTCACCCAGCTTCCGCCAAGCATCGACAGTGAGACCGGCGTGGGTGATCAGGAATTCCTCTCCTTCCCCGGTGCGCATCGCGGCGGCGGCTCGCAGACGATCCCGCAGCCACCAGTTCTTTAGGAGCGCGGCATCTTCGCCGGACAGCCGCTGTGGCCAGAACTTCTCGGCACCCAGGTACTGCGACTCGTGATTACCGATGAGCTGGATCCACCGCCGCGAGTCCTCCAGTCGGTGCCGAACGAAGGCGAGCACGCCTGCGCTGTCCGGGCCACGATCGATCAGGTCGCCGACCTGAATCACCACGGCATCTGGATCCTCCAGCGCAGGCATCACGGCCTGGGACAGTTGATCGACACATCCGCCGACGTCACCAATGATCACGAGCTTCGCCATCTCGTCCTCCGCACGCCCGATGCTAGCCGCCGACGACGCGCTACCGGGACGCGCTCATCTAGCCGCCGATCGCGCGCGCTGGGGCCTCGGCACACCGGTCACGCTGCGTCGATCAGGCTCCGTGCGGTTCCCTTGCGGACATGCCGATGAGCGGATACTGGCCTCTCTGCCTGTATCGACGGGACCGGGGTGGCTAACCGAACCGGTCAGCGAGCTTCGTCAGCTTGGTGACGTACGCCGGCCAGTCGTAGTCGTGGGGGACGCCAGAGTTCTCCCGCCGCAAGCCGATCGCCCTGTCGTGCTGCTCGCGCATGATGTCGGCGTGACCGGCGTGACGGGCGAGGTCGGTGGTCACGTGGATGATGATCCTGTGCAGCGTCACGTCCCTTTCGCCTGGGCGCCACCACGGCACCTGCCCTGGCGCGTCAAGGGGTAGCTGTTCGATCGTCTGATCCGCGAACACCCCGACACGGCGATACAGGTTGATCAGCCCATTCTTCGTCTCGCCCTCCCGCGCGTACCAGTCTGCCTGCGGGTCCTCCTCGAACGCCTGCATGGGGACCAGTTCCTCAGGCATCGGGAACTCACGCCCGAAGGCAGGCCCGAAGTAGCCGGCTTCGACATTGAGGCAGTGCTTGAGGACTCCCAGCAGGTTGTTGCCGGTCGCGGTGCGGGGCAGTCTGGCCTCGCGTTCGCTCAGCCCGTCGAGCTTCCAGATCAGGTTATCGCGAGTCGCCTGGAGGTAGTGGTGCAGCGCAGCCTTCGGGTCGCCCAGATCAGCCATGCCTGCCAGTCTTCCTTATGCGCCCGAGCCATTTCTGCGAGGCGTTGCCTGCAAGATCACCGCCCGGCTGGACCGGCCGGTATACGCACATCTAGCCGCGAAGCGCTTGTCACGCTATGTAACAGCTCAGCTTCCTGCCGCTGCGGCCTGCGTGTGCCACATGCCGATGACCACACCGAACACGAAGAGCTGCAACGCTGTCGCGAGGCCCGGCAGTTCGATGGCGACGTCGCCGCGCCAGAAGCTGGTCTTGCGTACCGAGCCCACCCGTGTGTCGCCGAGGATTAGTTCCTCCTCGCCCCAGAAGGACTTACGCCGGAAATGGTAGGTCTGCCCGGCCGCCTCGACGGTCCACCGCTTGCGGCCTACCCGGTCGGCTGTGGCGACCATAGTCCCCGCGTCGTCGACCATCGTGTACTTGTTGCCCCAGGCGTTAGAGCGGACCTGAAAACGCTGCCCATCCAGCTCGAACTCGCCACCGCTCTTCCACACCGAGCGATCCCACACCGTGATCTCTCGGCCTCGGTCCGTCACGCTGTAACGGCTCCGCCAGACGCTGATCTTCCGAGCTTCCATGCGACCAGAGTAGACAAAACGGCTTCGAGGTGGCACGCGAAGAACATCGGGCAGAAGAACAGCAGCCACGCGGCATGCATAATCCCGGTCAGGGCCGGTGCACGCACCCGACGGCCCCTGGCGAGTCGGCCGATGAATGCGCTCATTTGCCGCAAACATGGCGGCTGGAGCGCGTCTTCTCCGATTGACTGTCACTTTCTGTGTTGTCGCTCGGGGTCTTCCTCGGTGGCGGGGTCCGGGCTGGCGTTGAGGCCGACAACGATCTGCTCCGGGAGCGGGTAGGCGTGCTCGAGGGGAAGCTGAGCTGCCGCTGCCTGTTCGTCACCGCGGCGCAGCAGGTCCCGGGCTCGCTGAACTGTGGGGGTGATGTCCTCGACGGCGACGATCCAGTCATCTACGTACCGGTCGACAGCCCCGGCGGACAAGCCGACCTGCAGCGACCGGTGGGGCAACGCGTGCATGCGCAGTGAACGCTCCGGGTCCCACTGCACTCGGACCGGTCTGGTCTTCAACTGCCGCGTCCAGGTCGTCTTGTCGCCATGCAGGTCCCGGTCGTAGTGACTCAGGCAGGCTCGCGCCAGCGCCCACTCGAACCCTTCCCGGGTGATGTCGATGGACAGCACTCGTTCTTGCCCCGGCTTGGTGGCCCAACCGCAGCGGTACATCATCCACAGGAAGGAGGGCTTGATCCACGTCATGCGATCCCGCTTGAAGGGGGCGACGAAACGGCCGGCTGACACCGCCGGCAACGCGATCTGCGGCGGGTACGCCTGGTACACGGTGATGGTGTCGGCCGAGTAGCGGGCACGGACCTGACGGACGGGAACGGACACACCCCGATCCTCACCGATAAGAGCCCGACCGTTCCACCCAGATTCCGCACTAACGCAAGCACCAAGCCGACCCGAACCCTGCTGGCGGCATTCGCATCTGCCGCGAAGCGCTCGTCACCGAACGTGACTCGGCGCCGGCCGCTGGCGTCCGGAGTAGCCGAGAACAGTGCGCCCTCCTCACGCCGGCTGATCTTCGGCTCGGGCGCGTAGGCGGCTTCGTAGCGCCGCCTCAATCTCACTCGGCAGCCGGAACCATCCGGCCGCTGTGAGCAGCCGGTGGCGTGGATTGTGCTGGTAGGAGCCAGCCACCAGCTCGACGGGCGGGTGGTCGCCGCGGGCCCACCCGGGAGGTATTCACCGAGAATCTGATCGCCGAGCACTACCGGACGGGCGTGCGGGTGGTGGACGGCGACCACGCCGCTGATGGTGCCGGTGTGGCCGGAGCCGCGTCTGGTCAGGCTGGCAAGGTAGCCCCGAGGATCGAGAAGAACGCTCCCTGTGGATCGGTGAGCACCGCGAACCGGCCCCGCGTCAGATCGGTCGGCGGCACGGACACCGCCCCCTCCAACCGTTGCGCCTCGTCGGCGACGGCGTCGGTGTCCGACACCGCGAAGTAGACCATCCAGTGCGACGGGAGGTCACCCCAGTCTTCGCCGATCATGGGCATCATCCCGGCGACCGGGCGGCCATCCAGCTGCCAGGTGGTGTAGGTGATTGGGCCCATCGGTTGGTCGTCCGCCGTCCAGCCGAACACCGACCCGTAGAACTCCTTCGCCCGGTCCCACTCCCGCGTGGTCAGCTCGGGCCAGGTCAGCGAGCCGGGCACGTCGAACACCTCGGCCCCCGGCATGCCGAGCGACTGCCATACCCCGAACGGCGCCCCGGCCGGATCGGCGAAGAGCGCCGTCCGCCGGGAGCCGGGGACGTCGAAAGGCTCGGTCAGGATCCGGCCGCCGGCGGCGGTCACTCGCTGGCAGGCCCTCTCGGCGTCGTCGGTCGCCAGGTAGGGCATCCAGGCAGGCGGCCGTTGCGGGCCGGCTCCCAGCCCGGCACCGGCCACCGGTTTGCCCTGCTGGTGGAATACGAGGTGACCGTCAGCCGGGGGTTGCCGGTCCGCCTCGGCGACGGCCCAGCCGAACAAGGGCGCGTAGAAGCGCGCCGCGCCGGGGAGGTCGGTGGTGACCAGGTCGACCCAGGCGGGTGCCCCCGGTGGAATATCTGTCATGGCTTCGTCTTCGCTTCCTCTGCTCGGGCAACTCTCGGCGGGATGGTGGCGAGCGTGATTCGCCCGGTCCAGCCGAACAGCTCCGGGTAGAAGCGCCGTGCGTCGGCGAGATCCGGGGTGGCCAGGTCGGCCCAGCAGGCCGTGCCCGGCGGGACGGTGCTCACGTCGGCCCCTCTCGACTGGGGGCGGCCACCGCCGGCACACCCTGCCGGCATCGTGGCACCGTTCGCGCGTCGTACGGGGCTGATCGGGCGAATCGTCAGCTGAACCGTCGGCCGGATCTGCCGCCTATAAGGCGCAGCGCCGGGTGGCCGCGTCGCTGGCTGCTGCCCCTGGCGTGGCGAGTTGGCGGGCGGTTGCGGGTGCAACGCCCGCCAGCGTGATCAAGCGAAGGGAAGCTCTTCGCCGCCGAGGTACTGCGGGGGTGGGCTGGTTAGTGGTTCTTCCGGACTGCTTGCCACGCTGCGCCGAGCAGCGAGAGTATGCGGTACAGCGCGTATAGCGCCCACACGGTGGCCAGAGGCACACAGATGAGGATGACCGCGCCGCCCAGGTAGTGGGTGCTCTCGAGCATCCAGCCGCCGGCCAGCAGGACGGAGCCCACGACGACGGCCCAGGCCAGGATGCGGCCGGCTTTGGTCAGCGAAATCCACAGGCGGGCGTTCTCGGCGCCGTCTGGCTCCGTCGGGTCGCCGACCTGCGACTGCACGGCGAGGCTGTCGATGTCCCGGGCGGCGGCCCGGTCGGTGGCATGTGGCGACTCGCGTAGCACTGCCGACAGGGCGCGCAGGTCGTCGTGGTGGCGAAGCCGTCCGGTCCGCGGATCGCCGAGTAGCGCCACGGCGTGCGGGAACCCGAGCAGCCACGCCTTGCCGTAGCCGCGTTTCGCCCCCGGTGGCAGCACCACGACTTTGCCGCCATGCATGTCGTCGCGGTCAGTGCGGTCGCCGATCACCCGAACGAGCTCCGTACCGGCGATCGCCACCTCGGCATCGACGAGGTCGATGGCATGGCTGAACAGCGTGACGAACTGGGCGTACGCGGCGACGACCGCGAACAGGCCCAGTACCGCGACCGCAGCGCCGAGCAGCTCGTGCAGCCGGGCCGTGACGCCGGTGAGCAGCAGCGCGGGGACAACGGCGAACAGGTACCAGCCGACGAAGAGCAGGAAGCGCCGCCGGTTCAGCCAGCGCTGCGTCCGCACGCCCTCCGCTCCAGGCGGGAAGGCGGGGAGAGCTCTTCCACCGTTCAGCCGTTGCCGGGCGTCCTCGCTCAGCAGCATCACGTTGAGGCGGTGGACCCGAACCTCAAGGCGGTCACCGGCCAGACCCGCCAGGTCGCTGACGAACTGCTTCTCCTCGATCTTCGGGTCGGCCAGGTCGAACAGCCGCACCGCCGGTCGCCCGTCCACGGTGGCCCGCAAGTCACTCGGAACGTCCAGGCTGACGCCCGAGTCTGGTACCAGGTAGAGCGCGGGAACCGTCCGGCGATGACCCCGCCCCTCAATCTCCCGGTTCTCGATCACCACCGCTGAGATCTCGGCCCACCGCAGATCACGTCGGTACCGGCCAATCCGCACCGTCCAGCCGTCCCGGTCGACATCAACCTGAAACCGCTGCAACCCGTACCAGAGAAAGCTGCCCACCATGAGCAGGACGATCAGCGAGATCACGCCGGTGCACAGCCGCCCGGACACCGAGGCCCGGACAGTGAACTGCAGGCTCACCAGATAACCGACGAATCCCACCAGCAACGCCGCGAAAACCACCGCGAACACGCGGAAGCTGACTGGACGGCGCAGATACACCCATACATCATCAACGAACCAGGCAACTCCACCACGGCCTCGTCCTCGGTGAACCGCACGGCCGCCCGGCGGCGAAAGCCGAAGTAGTCGACCTAACGTCCGAGGTGTTCACTCTCATGCCGCTTCCCGCACGCTGGCCAGTCGACGCCACTACCGATCACTCGTACTGCGGCACCGTGACGAAGCCCTCGGATGCGTTCCGCTACGACTGGCCCGTCGGGTTCGACCGTTCGACGACCGGGCTCTTGGCCGCCCGGTGATCCGTATCTGACGCCACTGTGGGCAGGGGGATCGGGGAGCGGGATGGGAGCAGACGGGTGCGCTGAACGGCAGTCAACTGCGTCCAACGGCGCTGAACAGCACTCAACGGCACCGGCGCCACCTGCGGCTTTGTGTTTCCGCAGGTCAGAGTCGGTGCCGCGTCCTGCTTCACACCGAAGAGGTCACTGGTTCGATCCCAGTATCGCCCACCACGAATAAGCAGCAGAGGCACCCTCGGAAGAGGGTGCCTCTCTTGCTGACTGCATCGACGGACATGGTCATGAGTCAGCTATGAGTCAGCGAAAGCGTCGCGGATGCGTCGATCTCGTCCGTCCGACCGGTGGGTGTAGAGGTTGAGCGTGGTCGACGGCTTTCGTGGTCCATCACGGCCTGGACGTCTGTCGGCAATGAGGACCAGGGGCGTGAGGGACAAGCCGCGGTGATTCAGGCAGGTGGTTTGGTCGCAGCGTCACTCGCGGCTGGGCGACCAGGCACCCCTCATCCACGGTCAGACGAGCTGGTCTCCTTCCATGACACCGTGGCCGCCTTCCATGCCAACCAGTGCAACGGTTGCCGCTCCACTTTTCGTGGGGCGGGAGGTAGTCGCCGAAAAGCGGCGAGACTAACGTCAAGCCGGCCGTACAGGATCTTTTTCCCTTTGCCGACCTCCACCGTCCTGCTCTGCCCTTGTCCGCAGGGCCGATGGCCTGCGGTTTTTCGGTCCTACCCCGTGTGCCGATCGCTGCGGGGCGTTGCTGTGATCGGTTGCTGAAGATTCTCTTCAGCGTGTGGTGCGGGTCGTGCGCCTCCCACAGCATCTCCAACACCGGCACCGGCGGTTCGTCATGGGGCGCATCCCGTCACAGGACCGACGGGTCGTACTCGCCCGACACCGTCTGAAGAGGTCTGAAGCTTCGCTTGGTTTCGCTGATCTGCTGGAACTGTGCCTCGCGCAGCGGGACATTCCACCCGAGGGGGGAGGGCGGGGCCTCAGTCGAACCGGCGGACCTGATCGCGGCGGTGGCCCCAGACGGTGAGTCCGGCGAAGATCGTGATCCACACTGCGAGCATCACCAGTGACAGCGGCCCGACGGACTCCCCGGTGAGCGCGACCAGCACCAGGTCGGTCGCGCCCCGGGTGGGTACGAAGGGTGCGATCTGCTCGATGATCTCCGGCGTTTCCGCCTTGTCGAAGAACATTCCGCCGGCCACCGCCAGCGGCAGGAAGCCGATGCTGTTGGCGATGGCGGCCGCCCGCATCGACATCAGGTAGCCCATCGCCAGCCCCAGCAGGGTGAAGGTCACCACCGTGATCAGCAGCGCCCCCGCCGCCAGCAGCACCCGTGACGGCGGCGCCGAGGCGGCGGTGAACAGTCCGGCCACCAGCAGGATCGGGATGATCGCCGCGGCGACGACCGTCAGCCCGACCAGCAGGTAGCCGAACATCTGCGGCGCGATCCCGCCGGGCAGGGTGCGCAGATAGTGCCCCCAGACCGATTCCCGTTGCGCCGCGATCGCGACGCTGAAGTGGCCGACGCAGGCCATGAGCACCCCGAACACCACCAGGGTTGCGGTGGCCGCGGTGATCGCCACCGCATCCTGCCCGATGAACGGTACGACGAAGAACACCATGACTCCGACCGGGACCAGCGCCACGGTCAGGAACATCGTGGGCGTCCGGATGGTGTCAGCGAGGTTCCGTCGGGTGTAGGTCATGGTCAAGGAGGACATGGAACGGCCCTTCGGGTCAGGTGGTCCGCCGGGCGCCGGTGATCGCCAGGAAGGCGTCCTCCAGCGATGCGGATTCGATCTCGATGTCGGTAAAGGAGGCCCCGGAGGTCACCAGTTCCCGGACCAGCGCGGTGGCGTCGTTGGTGAGCAGATGGGTGCGGTCGGCGTCTCGCTGGATCGAGGCGACCCCGCTTAGCGCGGGCAGCATCGGGTCGGTCAGTGTGACCCGTTTGAGCCGGACCTGGCTGCGGATCTCGGCGACACTGCCGTCGGCGATGATCCGGCCGTGGTCCATCACCACGACCCGGTCGGCCAGCGCCTCCACCTCCTCGATGTAGTGGCTGGTCAGCAGGACGGCTCCGCCGTCGGCGTGGAAGGAACGGATGCCGTCCCACAGCGCCCGCCGGGCGTCCACGTCGAGACCGGTGGTGGGCTCGTCCAGGAACACCAGCCGGGGCCGCCCGACGAAGGCCAGCGCGACCGCGACCCGCCGCTGTTGTCCGCCGGAAAGGCCGCCGGCCTGCCGGTCGGCCAGCGGGGTGAGGTCGAAGCGGTCAAGTAGTTCGGCCCGGTCCACCGGATCGGGGAAGTGCGCCGCGACGAAGTCCACCAGTTCGGCGACCCGCCAGGTCTCCGGAAGCCCGGTCTCCTGCGGCGTCACGCCGATCACGCTGCGCGTCGACTCGCTGCGCGGGTCGCCGCCGCACAGTTCGACACTGCCGGAACTGGGCCGCAGCAGGCCGGTCATGACGTTGATCAGTGTGGACTTTCCGGCACCGTTGGGGCCTAGCAATCCGAGGATCTGCCCGGCCGGGATATCCAGGGACACGCCGTCCAGCGCGGTCGTGTCGTTGTATCGGCGGGTGAGGTCGAGTGCGCGGGCGAGGAGGGTCATGAGGCGGCCTCCGGGACCTGTCGGTTCGGGTCGGACATGATCGACGGGATATCGGGGAAGGCAAAGGGGCCCGGCTCGCCGTGCGGCACGACCGGCCACGCCTGTCCGGTGCCGCCGCGTGCCAGCACCAGTTCGGCGACCTCGGCGACCCGTTCGGGCGAAAGGACCGCCACTCCCATGTCGCTGATGAACGGGATCGCCTCCCCCAGGATCGGGGTGTCGATGAAGGTGGGACACAGCGCGTTGACGGTGACGCCCCGGTCGGCCACGACCGGTGCGACCGAGCGGACCAGCCCGATCACGGCGTGCTTGGTGGCCGCGTAGAGCGGGTTCATCGGGCTCTCGCTCAACCCGGCCAGGCTGGCGGTGGCCAGGATCGCGCCGGAACCCTGTTCGGTGAATATCTCCAGTGCGGCGTGCAGCCCGTAGACCACCCCGTCGAGATTGACCGAGACCAGGTCGCGGTAGTGCTCGGGCCGGAAATCCTCGATGAAGCCGCCCTGTTCACCGATTCCGGCGTTCAGCACAGCGATGTCGAGGCTGCCGAAGAGCTTGGTCGCGGTTCGGACGGCGGCGATGTTGTCGGCCAGCCGGGCGACGTCGGTACGGACGAAGGCGCCGGCAATCTCCCGGGCGACCGTCTCCCCAACCGGATCGACGTCGGCGATGACGACGCGGGCGCCGCCAGACGCGAAGCGGCGGGCGATGGCCGCACCGATTCCGCTGGCTCCGCCGGTGACGAGTGCGACTTTGCCGTCGAGGGGGCTCATGTCTCCTCCGGGGTGGACGGGACCGGCCGGGTGGCGTGGGCGATAGCGGTGGTGATTTCCCGCAGGTAACGGTCGATGTCGAGGTCGGGATCGCGGGACAGCGCGGTGGGTACGGCGTCGATCACGCCGCGCACGATCCGGGCCATGACGGTGACGTCGAAGTCCCGGAATTCGCCGCATTCCTGCCCCGCCGCGAACAGTTGCTCCAGCGGCAACAACATTTGCCGGTCGAATGCGGCTGGGTCGGCGTCGGGCAGGTCAGCCAGGCCACCGCCGGTGAGAATCTCAACGAGCGCGATCATCCGGGCCGGGTGGGCGCGCATGTACTCCAGGTTGGAGCTGACGTAGGCGCGCAGCTGGCCTGCCGGCGTGGTCTCGGCGTCGATCATCGGTGTCATGAATGCTGCTGCATCGGTGTAGACGGTGGTGACGACCTGGGCGATCAGTTCGGACTTCCCCGCGAAGTGGTACGAGATCAGTCCGCGGCTGATCCCCGCACGGGTGCCGATCCTGCCCATCGACGCACGGTGGTAGCCGACCTCCGCGATGGTCTCAACGGCGGCGTTCACAATCTGGGCCCGCCGCGCCTCTTCGATGAAGGAGCGTGACTGGCCGTCGTGATCAGTATTTGGCACCATGGCCAAAAATTTAGCACCTCTGCCAATGGCTTGCCAGCTCGGCCAGATCAGGATGGCCGTGCGCCACGTCGGACCCGGCCGCCGCACGTTCGAGCTGACCGAGGCCGGCCTCAAGCGGCTGATCACCGATGGTGGCGAGGCAATCTGCGACATCGGCGTGCCTGCGCCGCTAGCACGAGGTGTTCGGGCCGGTCGCCTCGGACACCACCGCCTAGCGGGCCCTCGACGAGATCGACGCGACCCAGCTGCGGCGTATTCGCGGCGGCGCGCGCAAGGTCCGAGTCGTGAGTTGCTCGGATGTGGGGCAGCCACCTGATGGTGGTGGATCGAGGTGGCTGCCCGCCGCGGGCCACGGCGAGTGGCCATATCAGGCCGTGCGTCGCCCGTGACCAGCCCGCTCGACTCGGGCGGTCGCGGGCTGCTGCTGGCACAGTCGGTCTCCCTCGCCGTCAGGTGGTGACCGGCGGCACCAAGAAACCCATGGGCCTCGTTCCCCGCTGAACCGCAGCGGGGCCGGGCCCTTGACCGCCTGAGGTGAGGGCGCTTACGGGCGGCGGCAGCCGGCCCGCCGGTACTGTTCCTCCTCGGGTGCGAGCACCGCCGCGCCGGGCCGGCGACCTGTGCTGACCCGCCCGCGGCGAGGCCCCGACCGATCGCACCCGCCTGGATCACGGCGCTCCCGCCGGACCACCCCGAGCAGAGGAGGCCCCGTGCCGGAGGCCGAGCAGCTGCTCGCCGACGCCCTCGCGGCGGCGCGCGGCACCGACGTAAGGGCGGCCGAACGCGCCCTCGACCGGCTGGTGGTCAGCGACGGACTGGCGGTGGACGCGGCGCTGCTCGCCCGCCTGCTCCGGGGCGTCGGGCGGCTCTGGCCGCGGGGCTGGCAGCCGGTCGACCTGGACCGGATCGCGGCCCGGCGGCTGGCCACCGGGGGTGCGCGGATGCTCCGGGACGTGCTGGCCGCCCAGCGGCAGACGCAGCCGGGCCCGGTCCCGCAGTGGTTCGACGACCAGCTCGCCGAGTTGGCCCCGGGCTGGGACGGCGACGCGGGCTGGCTGGACCGCCGGGCCGGGGGCGACCGGATCACCGCGTTGCGGGACGCGGTCGACGCGCTCGGGCTGGTCGAGGGGCTGCCGCCGATCGCGGTGCTCCGCCCGCCGCCGGGCGGGCCGACCGCCGCCCCGCGCAGCACCGCGCCGGCCACCGGCTCGCGGATGCTGGACCGGGTACGCGCCCTGCTGGCCAAGGCCGAGTCGACCACCTTCCCCGCCGAGGCGGAGGCGCTCACCGGGAAGGCGCAGGAGCTGATGGCCCGGCACAGCATCGACGCCGCCCTGCTCGACGCGACCGCCGAGCGGCCGGATCGGCCCAGCGGCCTCCGGCTCGGCACCGACGCCCCGTACGCGGCGGCGAAGGCGCTGCTGATCCAGGAGGTGGCGGCGGCGAACCGGTGCGAGTCGGTCTGGTCCGACGACCTCGGCTTCGCCACCGTGCTCGGCTTCCCCGCCGACCTGGCGGCGGTCGAGCTGCTGCACACCTCGCTGCTGGTGCAGGCCACCGCGGCGATGCTGCGTGGCCGGGGCGAGCGCCGCGCGGGCCGCGGCCGGCGGACCAAGGGCTACGACGAGTCCTTCCTCAACGCGTACGCAGTGCGAATCGGGGAGCGGCTGCAGGCGGTGACCGCGGAGGCGGGCCGGGAAGCGGCCGGGGAGCGCGGCGGCGACCGGCTGCTCCCGGTGCTCGCCGCCCGCTCGGACGCCGTCCGGGAGCGCGTCGACCAGCTCTTTCCCGGTGTCACCCGGCACCGGCTCCAGGCGCGCGACGCCGAAGGCTGGACCTCGGGCACGTCGGCCGCCGACCGGGCCTCACTCGACGTCGGCACCCAGGCACGCCGGCCGGTACGCCGGGGTCGCTGACTTCTCTCGGATCGGGCGTCCCGGCTCCGACCCGTCCGCGAGAGGCGCCACCGACGGTGGCCCGTACCCAAGGCATGGACCGTGCAGTACCTGCTGCTGATCTGGAACCTCGGCTGAGTCCCGGCGTTTCATGATCCTGGATCATGTGCGCGGTGTGCGCTCTCCAGCGGATGCTAACCCGGGTCAACCGGTGCCAGCGTGGTTCACCGTGGCCGACCACCGGTCGCAAAGCGGGGTTCGTGTGCTCTGAGCTATGGCCCTGGGCTGGGAGAACAGGGCTTGCGGGTGAAGTGGGCGAACGTGGGCCACCCAGAACTCTGACAACGGCTTCGCGGCCCGCGCGGGCCTTCGAGGAACTCTTGGGCGCTTCCCTGTCAGCGCCGCGGTTATTCGGGGGTACGGGTTCGCCGGCTGTGGTGGTCCAACAGCCTGGACAGCAGCTCGGTCAGCCGCTGTCGCTCCTCGGGTGACAGCGGAGCCAGCAGTTCGTCCTGGGTTTCGGCCAGCCGCTTCTCCAGTCGCCGCAGCTGCCGCTTGCCCGCGGCGGTGAGCGAGATGATGTTGCACCGCCGATCGGCGGGGTCCGGGGCACGCTCGACCAGTTTGCGATCGGTGAGTTCGTTGATCGCCGCCACCATGTCGCTGAGGTGGATGCCGCTACGGCGGCCCAGCGCGGCCTGGCTGGCCGGGCCGAACTCCTCCAGCGTCGCCAGCAGGCGGTAGTGGTAGCCGCGGGCGCCGACGGACGAGAACCCTTCGGCCACCAGGCGTTGCGCATGGCTGGCGGTCTGGGTGAGCAGCCAGGTGGGCAGGCTTTCCCAGGTCGCGGGCGTCTTCTCGGGTGGGTTCTCCATGTGACAAGTCTAACGAACCGTTCGGAGCACCAATGATTGCGATATCGTTCGGACATCAAACGTTGGTTGCCCGAACGATTGGGTGTCGAATGAGCCCCTCTGGAGTCAAGACCATGATCAAGCCGTTCCGCATCGACATCCCCCAGGCCGACCTCGACGACCTGACCGACCGGCTCTCCCGCACCCGTTGGCCCAACGAGGTCGCAGACGCCGGATGGGACTACGGCTTCCCGCTGGCGCGGCTCAAGGATCTGGCCGAATACTGGCGCACCGGCTACGACTGGCGCGAGCACGAGGCCAAGCTCAACGAGCTTCCGCACTTCACCACCGAGATCGACGGCCAGAACATCCACTTCGTCCACGTCCGGTCCTCGAAACCGGACGCGCTCGCGCTCATCCTCACCCACGGCTGGCCCGGTTCGTTCGTGGAGTTCCTCGACGTGATCGAGCCGCTGTCGCGCGACTTCCACCTGGTGATTCCGTCCATCCCCGGCTTCGGGTTCTCCGGGCCGACCCACGAGCGCGGCTGGGACGCCGTCCGGGTCGCCCGGGCCTGGGCCGAGCTAATGCGCCGCCTCGGGTACGAGCGCTATGGCGCGCAGGGCGGCGACTTCGGCGCGGGCATCTCCATCGGGCTCGGCGCGGTCGCGCCCGAGCACGTTGTCGGGGTGCACGTCAACTACCTGCCGACCCGGCCGGACCCCGACGTCGAGGTGTCCGAAGCGGATGAGGCCCGACTGGACAAGGTCAGGCAGCTGATGGCGAACCGCCCGCCGTACCAGGCTCTGACGGCGCTCACCCCGCAGACCATCGGCTACGCGTTGACCGACTCGCCGGTCGGCCAGTTGGTCTGGATCGCCGAGCGTTTCGCACAGTGGACCGACCCCGCCACACCGGTCAGCGACGATCGGATGCTCACCGACATCTCGCTGTACTGGCTGACCGCGACCGCAGCCTCCTCAGGCCGGTTCCACCACGACACCCCCAGGGGGAGCCAGCAGCCCTGCCGGGTGCCGCTCGGCGTGGCGGTGTTCGCGCACGACATCACACTGTCGGTACGACCGCTGGCCGAGCGGCTGTACGACATCAGGCAGTGGTCGGAGTTCGAGCGCGGCGGCCACTTCGCCGCGATGGAGGTGCCGGACCTGCTCGCCGAGGACATCAGGGACTTCTTCCGTACCCACATCAAGTGACACGAACGTTAGCTAGTCGAACTTTCGACTCGCGCCTTGAATACCTTGACCATGATCGAGACCGGCCGGACCGCCAGCATCGTCCAGATACTGGTCTCTGCGCAACGGACTCAGGTGGCGCTTGCGGCGATCGCCGCGTACCTGCGGTCCGGGCGGTCCGGAAACTGCTGTTGCAGGCGCTGGAGTTCGGTGAAACCGGCCTTCGCCAGGCGGGCGGAGAACTCGTCCACCGGCCAGCGGTACGCCGTGAGGATCTTGTGGTCGAACTCGGCCACCTCGTCGTCGCTGTCGAAGAAGCCGATCACCAACCTCCCGGACGGGGTCAGCATCCGGCGGAACTCGGTGAGCACGTGGTCCAATTCCTGGGGCGGCAGGTGAATTGTCGAGTACCAGGAGAGGACGCCGGCCACCGAATGGTCGGGGACGTCCAGTTCGGTCATCGAGCCGAGCCGAAACGCCGGCCCGGGGAAGTTCGCTCGGGCGTGGTCGATGAACTCAGGGACCAGGTCGATGCCGGTCACGTCGACGCCGAGCGAATGCAGGTAGGCGGTCCAATGGCCGGGGCCGCAACCGAGATCGAGCACCGTGCCTTCCAGGGCGGCGAGGTGGCCCCCGACGAGGGCCGTGTCGTCCACGTGGGCCTGCCAGCCACCATCGAACAGAGCGATGTACTGCTCTGACATGGACGAATAGGCATCGCGTACCGGTTGATTGCTCACAGCGACACCCTAGATCCGGCGTTGCTCCTCGTGGTCTTCGACGGTTCCGCAGAGTCGTGGCCCTCCGCGCAGCGTCGACTCGGCACCGGCCATCGCGATCGTGTCGCCGGTCTCGCCCGCGGATCCGCCGGGCACCGGCACACGCGAAGAACGGCCGGGAACGGTACGGGCTGCACGCCGACACCGAGCACCGGTTCGCCTCATGTCTGGCAGACCGCCGAACGAGATACACCGGTGACGGCACGGGCGGCCCGGGCCTACCTAGATGTCGCGTTCTACCACCCGTACGACGACGGCAACGCACGTTTGTTCGGCCTGGTGTTCCAATTCGTGCTGCTGCGCGAGAGCGTCGAACTCGACGAGGTTGCGCCAATCCTCACGACGGTGCGCTGCGCCGACGACGCCGAGGGAGCAGCGGACCTGGCCCGGCTGGTCCACGGCATCGCCGGGGCCACCCATCGCCGCTGGCTGCGGACGAACAGGTAGGCGAAGACCGACGATGCCAGGCGGAATCTAGGGCAGGTCAAGCGCGCACTCTGCCGCTGAGAACGCGCGTGCCGCTCTCCGCCGTCGACGCACTGTGAGCGGCAGGGGTCGTGAGTGGCGAGCGGATCTGGTGGTGGCTCGGGTCCGGGGCTGCCCTGGGTCGGCGGCGGCCCACCGACCAGGGCCACCGGTCAGCGGCGGCCGGTGGCCAATGCGACGAGGTACTGTCCGCCGCCCGCTTCGACGCTTGCGGTCACCGGCAGTCCGGGCACCAGCCGGGAGAACCGATCGACCAGCCAGTCCGCCGCCTCCTGGGCGTCCTTCTTGCTCGGACAGCGGGCGACCAACTCGCGGCCACCCTTGCGTTCGAGCCGCTCGGCGACGGCGATCAGCGGCGCCGGCTCCACCACGTGCAGACGGTCCGGCCACGCGATGACCACCTTGACCGCGCCCTTGCGGGTGTTGCAGGCCCGATGCGCGAGCCGCTCCGCGACCTTGGCCTTCTTGTCGGCGGTGCGGCTGTCGACGCTGGGACCACGCGGGTCATTCACCGACATGTCGGCGTCGACCAACTCGTCGCACACCCAGCATCGCCAGCTGTCACGCCTCGCGACGTCATCGAGGAGACTCATCCGAGCAAACTAGCCTGTCAGCCCCCGGCGAACGACAGCCCCGGCCGCGACGAGCGCCGCCAGTCCGGTGAAGGGGGGTGCAGGAGATTCGCTCTCCGGCGCCACCCTTGATGCAGTTGCGGAAGGCGTGCGGTACTTAGGCGTGCTCGTCGCCGCCGAGCCGCAGGCGTTCACCGCACGCCGCGGCGTGGCAGCGGCCACCTTGACCGACCTACCAGACGGTCCCGTCAGCCAGCACCCCAAACTGACACCACCCAGGTCACCTCACGCCGACGAGGCAGCCCCCTGACACCGCTTGACTGGAGACCCTCAACTGGTCATCTCGACAATCGGTCTGCCCAAGATCGAGTGTACGGACATGCCGCCGTCCGAGCGTGATGGCCGCCCCGCCCGGTCGTTCGATTCGGTCAGCCTCACTGTGGGGCCGTCGAGGTAGCCGACGTCCGTGGAGCCCGACGCGACGTGGACGCGATAGCCCCAGTGCCGCAGGACCTGGGCGATCTTCGCGGCGCCGACTGGGTTGGCGGAGTGGACATTGATGACGCCGATGTCGAAGGGGTGCTTCTCGAAGGCGGCCTGTTCCAGGATCTCTACCATCGGCCAGATCGTGTCGTCCCCGCCCAAGTCGTGGTCCAGCCACAGCTCGTCCAGGTGCCCGTCCCGGTACCGATTGAGAAGCTCGACTCCGGCAGTGCTCGTCCGGGCCACCTCGGCGTTGCGGCCATCCAAGAACGAACGGAGGTCATCGACCAGAACGATCGTTCGGGGAGCATCCACGCGATGATCATGTCCCGGCATCCTCATGATCCGCCATCCGGATTGCCGCCGATCGCGCTTCGCAGGCGAGCGGGTCGCCGTGCTCCAGATCCTGGTAGTGGCGAGTTGCGGCGCCGGCCCGGCGGTGGCTCGGCACCGTTCGCCTGGGTCGACGTGGTTCCACTCACGCACGACGGCCGCACAACGTTATCGCCTGGGGACTTACGAGCGGGGCCGCTGCGGAGGCGCGCGATGCGATGGTCTCGGGTGTCGTGCAGGTGCCGGGCGGAAATGCGGGATGCGTCCGCCTGATGCCGAACGGCGAGCCCGGACACCTGAACGGTCCGGCTCGTGCGGACGCGGCGGCTGTCGGCCCAGCTCCCGGGTTGGTCGTGACCGGTCGCTGTGGTACGCACTCTGTCGGGTGGTTTGCTTAGAGTCAGCGGTGTGTACTTTGTGTGCCGGTGGCGGGAGGAGTCGCCGTTCAGCAAGCGGGTGGTTACCGTGCCCGACGCGACCGTGCTGGACTGGTTCGGCCGCGGCTGGGACCACGAGGATCCGTGCGAGTGGATCGACAGCGAGCTGGGTGGCAACGTCTACGGCTTGGATTCGATCTTCGAGGAGGCCCGGGAGCGGAACCTGCCCCGGCCACAGACCGTTGACGAGCTCCGTGAACTGCTGAACGAGTATCTGTGGGTGGAGGGTGACGACGACGGCACCTTCATCCGGCTCGGTGAACACGCGCTGCGGGTGCGTACCGACGATGACGAGGTCGACCTCGCCTACTACTTCGTCGACGACGACGCTGCTGCCGCGTCGCCTGACCGACTTGCGTTCCTGCTGCACGACACGTGGCCGCTACCCACCGACGTCGCCGCGACCGATGCGGTCTTCAACCATGGAGTACCGGCCCGTATTGTCCGGCTGGTCCCGTCCGGGCCGGAGTCCGTCTTCTCGGTCCGCCTGTGCTGGGAATCGCCTGACACCTACCGGAACCTGGACCTGGCCGGCGCCATCGTCTTCCCCGGTCTGACCCTGCCGGACCTCGCCGCCGGACTGCGTGGCATCGGCGCCCCCTGCGCCGACCGCTGGCCGCACGACGCCCGGCTGCTGCGCGCCTTGGTCGCCCCCGGGGAGGACGACATCGGCTTGGCACTGGAGCGCTACGCCCGGCTGCCCGGATATGCCCCGTCGCCCGCCGGCATCGACCGGGTACCCGAGCACGGCACGATCCACCGCGAGATGCTGCAGTTGCTGCTCCCGGAGCCGCCCGCCGAGTCGCTGACCCGGCGGGACCCCCACATCGCGCAGGTAGCGCGCTACATCGACAGCTTCTTCGGGTTCGACCAGTGGTTCCTCTTCGACACCCGATGGGCCGCGGCGCACCCGGACCTGGCCCGCTCGCTGCTGTGCTACGGCACCCACTGGGACCCTTACGAGGCATAGAGCGAGCAGGCCCACGGGCTGTCTGAGAAACATGCCAACCGCGGCTTCAGTTCGCCCCGGGATGCACGCACGCTCATGCGGATGGGCGCGCACCAGGCAGGGGTCGCAAGCACCTCCCCGCGAGGCTCATCACGAGCCGACGAAGCTCCCGGGTCGACGATGGTCATCCTCCTCGGCCCTCCTGACCGTGAGGTCGGAAGCAGGTCATTGGAGACTCCACATGAGGAGTCGGAAGGGGTCTTCGCTGCAGGTGAGCCAGGTGCCGTCGCCGAGCGCCATCGGGTCTTCCGAGACAGGCTTCGGATACTGCACCTGGCCGAGGATGTTCCCGGACGCAGTGTCGATCAGCCAGTGTCGTGACTGCTCTTGGCTATCGATGGTGCTCGCAATGACCGTGTGACTGTTGACGAAGCCGCACTGATCGCCCCAGAAGAGCTCTTCCTCGGCGTCTGGCGGCGTTCGAGGCCAAGCGTCGGCGGCGATGCCGTGGGTCACCGCGCCATCGGGAAGTCGATGGATCGCCGGCTCCTGTCCCCAGTGGGTGATCGTGAGGAACTGCGTCCCGCAGGGGCTGACGTCGACCAGGCTCCGGTCGTCATCGCCGATGCGGGTGACGGTGAGTCGAGTGCCGTCCCATCGGCCCCACAGCAGCGGCACACCGTCCTGACCCTCTCCGACGCTGAGGCCCATCTGGCTGGGCGCTGGGTGAGGGACATGGTAGGAGCCAGCGGCGGCGGTGCCGGTTGATGCCCGTCCCAGGACACGGCCATCGGCGGTGTCGAGCACGAGCCATTCCTCGTCGAGTTCCGACTCGGGATCATCAGGCAGCGGTGTGCGCACGTGAACCCATGCGGTTGAGCCGTCCGCACTGATCCAGCAGGAGCCCGAATCGGGGTAGCGGTGCTCGCGGCAGTCGGCGTACTCCTGGTAGGAGTCGTGGTGCGACAGGCAGGTAGGCGCCCAGCACGCATGCCGCACCTCCCAGCGCAGCGCGCCTGCCGCGTCCACCGCGTGGAGCGCGTGCTGACCGCTGAAGACGGCAAGGTCGAGGGTGGGGCTGACCGCATCGATCCCGCCCGCTCCGCGTGGCCACGGCGCAGGAAACCGGGCGGCGGGAGCGCCGTCGCCGGCTGTCATCCGGGCCAGGTCGTACGCCAGCAGTTCGTCGTCGCGGCGGATCACGACGAGCCGGCGGTGCGGCCACCGCTGGACGTCGGGGGTGTCCGTGGTGCTGGCGGTACCAGCTACGCGAGGAGCGTTCGCCGGCACACGGAAGGACTCCACAAGACGAGGGATGATCGGCACCCGCGCATCCTGCCACAGCGCGGTGACCTCTTCGGCGAGCCCGAAGGCCTCAGCACGGATGGCTTCTGCCTCAAAGACGCCACCCGCAAAAGGCCGCAGCCCGGCGCAGGATCTCGCAACACCGCCGCGATCGGCGGGTCGTCAGGGTGGCAGCACGAGCGCGGGCACGCACCTTCCTACGTGTCGTGCTGTCGGCGCACCATCTCGTTGATCCAGATGGGTGCGAACGGAGACGTGCAGCCCGGGGAAGTCGGGTAGTCCTTGAGCACCTCCAGGCGCTCGCCGATGTCAATTGCACGGGCGCGATGCTCGGCGTGGTCGATCCCGATCTGAGCCAGGCATTGGTTCATCGCCCACTGCAGGCGATCCGGCGCGTTTCTCATCTCCGCCTCGATGACGTCGAGCACTCCTGCGAGATCGAGGCCCTCGGGCGTCTTGGCCACGCGTTCGGTGGTCAGCGCCCAACCGGCACTCGCGACCACCGGATCCGAATCGGCGGACCAGGCCAGGCGCAGTTCTTCGGAGTACGGGTTCTTTTTCACCACGTAGTTCACCAGCCAGTCGTGCAGCTTAGGTGTGCGCGCCTCGCGCAGCATGGCGTCCAACTCGTCACGCTCGAACGCCTTCGGGCGGCAGATCAGCATCGCCAGCAGTCTCGCTGCGGCGTCATCCGTCTTCCAGAGCTGGCTCGCGAGTTCCTGCTGCGTCTTCAGCCGCTTCGCGAGCGCGCGCAGCTTGCTGAGGTTCACACCGTGATCGTCACCGAGTTTCTCGTTCACCTCGCGTGTCTTCGGGTCCTCGAGCGCGGCCAGCTCGGCCATCACCTCGGCCACCGTCGTCGCAGTCACCTCAGCCTCCTGTCCATCACGTGCCAGATGCAGCCTACGAGGAAACCACGGTCAACCAGGCGATCAGCAAGCGCATGGTCAAGACCACTGTCCGCTATTCGGCAGGACCGGACGCCTGCTCTGCTTTCGGGTCGTGGATCGCGTGTACAGATTCGCGGCCGCGCCGAGGAAGCAGAGAAGGCCGATAAGACCGATCATGATCCGGGAGCCGGTCAGCGCCGCAGGCGGCCGGGCCGCCGCCACGGTGGCGAGGGCGGCGATGAGGAACGATCCGGAGATCTTCCATCGGGACGGTATCGGCTCGGGTGCATGCCGGCGTGCCGGGGTGGCGTCGGCATGTAGCTGTTGGAGATTTTCGTAGCCGGTGTGGCTGCCGATGGTCGAACGGGCGGCGGGATGCGCGGCGTAATGAGCGACGGCGTCGGCGATCAGGTCACGGTCGGTGCCCTCGAAGTAGATCCGGTCCCGATGCGGCAGAAGGCCGGTGCGTCGGAGCAGCTCCGGACGGGTGTAGGTGAGCCGAACCTCGCCCCGAGCGTCAGCGGGTTGGACCGGCTGGACGTCGGCCAGGGCATCCCAGGGAATCGTCAGCGTGCCGAGGTAGCGATCCGAGCGGATGCCGTCCGGAGTCAGGATCACCCCGACTCCGCGCCAGAGACCTGGCAGGTAGAGCCCGATCGGCGCGGCGCTCAGTGCAACGACCAGCAGCCAATTGGGGTCGACGACGTGCTCGTACCGTGCCGTCCACGAACCCGGAAGAACGAAAATAGCGATCGCGCACAGGTGCGGCAGGACCAAGCCCAGGAAGAAGGAGGGCCGCGGGGACCGGAACGCGCCGCCGGTGACCTCCAGACCGGTGGGAACACGCCGCCGGGCGACCCGGACCACCAGCATCAGCAGCACGAGAAGTACCACCATCGCGACGAACAGGCCGAGAATCAAGCCGGTCGGTTCCCTCGGCGACAGCGTGCCGACAGCGACGACCGCTGCCAGGCCCAGCACTGCCAGCACGAAGATCGCACGGCGGTACCGGACAGCGACCATCCACCAGGCGAAGATCACGATGCCCACTGTAGGGCCGCACGATGTCGGCGTGCCCGGCGTGCCAGTTCATCTCGGCGAGCACGAGCACGAGCGCGAGCACGAGATGCAGCGCCACCGGCGTGTGTTGCCACCACCGCACCCAGCCGGGCGCGTCGATCGGGAACGTTTCGATCGTGGCGTCGGCGTGTGCCCGCACTCGGTGCCACCGGCCGATGATGTCATCGCGGGACTCGTCGGCTGAGGCCCACATGTCCCTGTTCGGCTCCGCGTCTTCGTCAAGGCCCGCGACGGGTTCGGGAAAGGGACGGTCGAACACCTCGCCGAAATACCCGATCCGGCGCCGCCCTGGGGCCGGCCGTGGCCGCGCACGGCGGCACGGTCGGCGTGCGCAGCGCCCGGCGAGGGTGCGACATTCACGGTACGGCTGCCACTGTCTTCGGCCGGCCGGTGCCTAGACTCCGGCTGATGAGTACCTTCGTGCTGATACATGGAGCGGGTGACGTCGGCTGGTACTGGCACCTGGTGGCGGCCGAACTGCGAGCGCACGGGCACGACGTGGTGGCTCCCGACCTGCCAGCCGACGACGATACAGCGCAGCTGACCGACTACGCCGACGCGGTGGTGGCGGCCGTCGGCGACCGGACGAACCTGGTCGTGGCGGGGCAGTCGTTCGGCGGGTTCACCGCACCGCTGGTCGCCGACCGGCTTCCGGTTGACGCGTTGGTCTTCGTGGCCGGGATGATCCCGGCGCCGGGCGAGACACCCGACGACTGGTGGGCCAACACCGACTACCGCACTGCGGTACGGGAACAGGCGGCCCGTGACGGCGGCCTGACCGGCAACGACGACCCGTACGCGTCCTTCTATCACGATGTGCCGCGGGCGTTGGCCGAAGAGGCGATGAGCAAGGAGCGAAACCACCCGTCGGCCGCGGCCATGCAGGCGCCATGGCCGCTCAATGCGTTGCCGGACGTGCCGACCCGGTTCGTGCTGTGCACGCAGGACCGCTTCTTCCCGCCGGACTTCATGCGTCGGCAGGTGGTCGAGCGCCTGGGCATCACCGCCGACGAGATCGTCGCGGGTCATTGCGTCGCGCTCAGCCGCCCGAAGGAACTGGCGGACATCCTGCGGCGGTACGCCCGGGGCTGAGGTACCTCGCCCAGGCTGAAACTCGCGCGGTCAGGAAGCCGGGCCAACTCGCTGAGATCGTGCCGCGCCAACCCGCCGCTTCGACCAGCCACAGCGCGACCGAGCGGCCAGCTGAGGATGCCGCCGCCGTCCGGTGCTACGACCGAGGCGGCCCGGCACGCGGCGTAAATCGGTCGCGTGCGGATCCGCCCGCGAGGACGATACGGCGATGTCCGGTGCACCTGAGGGATTCACCTATCGCCTCCGCAAGAATGGGGACGTGGAGGTGCTCCATCACGGCCGCCCTGCCGCTGTGCTTCGGGGCGCCGCTGCGGCCCGGTTCCTGATCGACGTGGGCAGCGGAGATCCTCAGGAGTTGATGGCGCGCATCACCGGCAACTACAAACACGGCAACGAGCGGACGGCGAAGAAGCATCCCCGCAATCGGCGCCGGTAGAGCGCGCCTTGTCGGCGGTGCCAGATGCCGATGGTCATCGTCGTACGCGTGAGTCCTCGCCGAACCATGGACCGACCTCGCGAAGGCAATGGACACTGGCCGGGGGAGACGCAGGTGAACAGCGACCGGCGTTTCAGCCGTCCTTTCTCGTCCATGCATCGACGACGGCTGCCCTGCACGGCACGTTCGGCCCTCTACAGCCGCGCCGCGATTGCTTGGGCGCACACGATCGACTCGGTGTACGTGGTGTCGACCTCCACGTCGTACACCACGCCCCGGTGGACCATTTCGGCCTGGGCGGCGGCCATCCCTCGAACCCGGTCGCCACGGGCGATCTCCCGACCGGCGGCGACCTCCGCATCGCAGCGGACGCCGACCCACACCACGTCCAGGCCTTCGAGTACGGCCCGCCACCGCTGCTGAGATCCAGCGCCGCCGAGGAAGACGTCATCGATGATGACCCGGGCACCGGCCCCAGCAGTCACCGCGACCCCGGCCATCCAAGCGTCCTGGAGCTGGCCGAACTCCGGCCCGACGATGACGGTGCCGTCTGCTGCGAAGTCGATGCTCTCCGGCGAACGCATGGTTGCGGGCATCGCCTCGATAAGCCGGTCGACCCCAGTGGCAAGCCACGGATCCGGCAGGATCGCCTGCAGACAGCGGACGATTCCCGACTTTCCTGCGCTCGCCCCGCCGTTGAGCACGATCACTTGCGTGGGCATGTGGTCACGGTACGGCCCGGGACCTGCAAGTGTTCCTGGGTATCTGCGGCGGCGAGGGTCCTCGGTACGGCTGACGGGTGTCGCCCGGTCCGCCATCGCGGACCGGGCGACACTGGCTTGCGGGTTGGGTCAGTTCTCGTCGTCCATAGCAGCCCGAGGCGTCGGCGCTCGATCAGGTGGCGCAGCACACCGTTGATGTCCGTGTCTCGACCCCGTGATCGCGGGCCGGGACCCGGGCTCTCTGTTCGAGGGAAGCGACGACGCGGGGCTCACTAGTCCTGCCAGACGTTCAGGGCCCAGGCGAGGACGTACCAGACGCAGACGTACTCCCGCCCGGAGGCGATTCCGGCGATGTGGCAGGTGATCGGGTCGGGGAAGACACCTTGGAGTCCCCAGCCACCCGCTGCGGCCAGCGTGACCGGCGCGGCACTCACCGCCGCGCTGACGGCGGGAACGGGGGCGGCGTGGGCAGCCCCGGCCGTCGTGCCCAGGCCACTGGCCACCAGGGTGACCACCACGACTGTCCGGGCCAGTCGCTGCCGCAGCGATTGTTTGCGCATCGGGTTCTCCTCCCACGCGCCCCGGGCCGGGTGTCCGGCCGTGGGCGTCCGTCGATGATCGATGCGTTACATGCTGCGCCGAGGACGGGCTCTGGTCGTCGGCCCACGACCTGACCGCCGCGTACACCAGGCGGGTGAGTCCGGCCGCCCGCGTCCTCCGACAGGTGGACCTCCGCGTACCCGGGTGGGAGCTGCGCCCGGGGCGATCTCGGATGGCCATGCTGGCCGACCCGGCCCGCAGCACGGCGTGTCACTCGCTGTCGGCCTCGACCACGTCCGCCGACCCACGGTGCCGGCCGAGTCACCGAGAGGGACCCGTGGTCGTGGACGACGCTCGCCGCACGCGGCACGGGCACCAGGAGTCCGACATGCCGCCCTGACGGCGAGATCGCCCCGAGGATCGAGGTTCTGCCCCTGACGCCGAACGATCGGCGCGCCGGCAGCCCGGCGAGTCGGGGCTGGCCAACAGGCAGAGGCAGCGGCTACGACGCAGCGGTTAGCCTGCTGTCATGGCGAACGCCGAACTGGATGAGTTGATCGTCGCGGACGCGGAGGCGCTGCGCGAATGGTTGTCGGCCAACCACGCCACGTCGCCCGGCGTCTGGCTCGCCCTGACCAGAAAGGGCGGCACAGTCACGACCCTGACCTGGCAGCATGCGGTCGACGAGGGCCTGTGCTTCGGCTGGATCGACGGGCAGGCCCGCAAACGGGATCAGGAAACCTCCTGGATCCGGTTCACCCCTCGCAGGCCCCGCAGTTCCTGGTCACAGCGCAACGTCACGCACGTGGCCCGGCTGGAGGCGGAGGGGCGAATGCTGCCCCCAGGCCGCGCCGCGGTGGAAGCCGCGAAGGCGGACGGGCGGTGGGCTGCCGCCTACGCCCCACCCTCGGAAGCCGAGGTGCCGGCCGACCTCCTCGCCGCCATCACCGCCGACCCCGCCGCCCAGGCCATGTTCGACGTACTCACCAAGACCAACAGGTTCGCCCTGATCCACCGCGTCAACGCCGTCAAACGGACACAGACCCGCGAGCGGAAGATCAGCGAGTTCGTTGCCATGCTGGCCCGCCACGAGACGATCTACCCGCAGAAGGCCCAGCCTCCGAACTCACCGTAACCGGGATTCGGCCGGCGTATCGCCGAGGTAGCGCACGCCGGTCGCGGCCTCGGAGACCTGCCAGAGCCGCCCCGCGAGAGCCCGATCGTCGGCGGGGGCGACGATCGGGCGGGCGTACACCCGGCTCTCCCACCTGAGCAGGGACGGGCCGAGGAAGACGCCGGTTTCGGCGGTCGGGGCGGTGGCGGCGTAGAGGAGCGGGATGGTCCCGCGCTGGGGACTGCGGGCGAGCAGGAGACCACCGATTCGGGTCACCGCCCACTCCGCCGCAGTGTCGTACCGCCGGTTCATCGGTGTCCGGGCCATGCCGGGGTGCGCGAGGAAGCTGCGTACCGGGCTGCCGGCGCGGCGTAGCCGGCGATCCAGCTCGGCGCCGAAGAGGGCGTTGGCCTGCTTCGACCGGATGTACGGCACGCCTGGGGCACTGGTCGGGCCGCCGGCCAGGTTGTCCAGGTCGGGGCCGCCGCGTAGCAGTCGGTAGAAGCCGGAGCCGACGGTGACCACCCTCGGGTCCCGCTCGGGCCGGAAGAGCTCCAACAGCAGGCCGGTCAGGGCGAACGGGCCTAGGTGATTGGTGGCGAAGACGGGCTCGTACCCCTGGGCGGAGTGCCCGTGCCCCTTCCCGACCCCGGCGTTGTTGAGCAGCAGGTCGACCTGCCGGCCCTCGGCGCGCAACTCGGCGGCGAACTCGCGGACCGAGTCGAGGTCGGCCAGGTCGAGCCGGCGTACCGTCAAGTCGCCGGCCATTCCGGCGCGGGCCCGCTCGCCCTTGGCCAGGTCACGGACGGCCATGATCACGGTCGCGCCCCGGGCGGCGAGCTGTTCGGCCGCGATCAGGCCGAGCCCGCTGCTCGCGCCGGTGACGACAGCCGTACGGCCGCTCTGGTCGGGGATCTCGTCGAACGTCCAGGAAACAGGCATGGGACACCTCCGGTGAGCCGGAGCGGATAGCCTATCCGCTGTGGGTGGATCGACCTTAGCAGGCGAGCGGATAGAATATCCGCTCGCGGGCGGATGGATTATCCTCGTGCTGTGCCCACCGTGCCCCCCACCAACGCCGAGCCCCTGCGCGCGGACTCGGCCCGGGTGCGTGCCCGGATGCTGCGGGCAGCCCGGGAGCGGTTGGCCGCCGGTGACCTGGAGCTGCCGATGAACGCCATCGCCAAGGCGGCCGGGGTCGGCGTCGGCACCGTCTACCGGCACTTCCCCAGCCGGCAGGCGCTGCTGGAGGCGTTGGCCGCCGAGCGGTTCGCCCTGCTGGTCGATGTGGCCGAGCGGGCGGCCGTCGGGCCGGATGTCGCCGCCGAGTTGGCCAGACTGCTCCGGGCGGCACTGGAACACCAGCGCGCTGACCCGGCGCTCGCCGCCGTGCTGGCCGAGCCCGATGCCGCCCGGCCGGAAACCAGGGAACTGGGTGAGGCACTGACCGCCGCCGTGGAGCGGCTGCTGGAGCGGGCCCGTGCCACCGGAGTGATCCGCCCGGAGATCACCGCCGGGAACCTCCAGGCGCTGTTCTGCGGGTTGCAGCACACGGTCCGGGTCGGTGGCGGCACCGGCACCGACCGGTATATCGACATCCTGCTGCGTGGACTGCGCGCCTAGCGGCTGGTGGCGCACGGCGTCGACTCGGCGCCTGTCGCTCCATCCGTCCGATGACCGCAGCCAGCATCCTCAGTAGCCGCAGTCAGGCGAGGTTGTCGCCTGGCGCACCGGTTGCCGGGGGGAGGTCAGCTGTCCCTGCTCGACAGCTGAACTCATCGTCTGGGTGGGGACGCGGAGCACGCCCCCACCCGGCCCGTCGTCGTCAGCCGTTGTCGATCAGACTGGCGATCTCGTTGTAGATGAGGTGCGCCTTCGCGCCCTGGTTGGACGGGCAGCCGCCAAGGTGGTGCAGGGCGATCACCCGGTGGCTGCTGTTCAGCACCGGCGAGCCCGAGTTGCCGCCGGAGGTGTCACAGCTGTAGCTGATGTTCCAGGTGTTGTAGTTCGCGTTCCGTACGGTGCATCTCGCGCCGTTCTGGGAGTCTTCGAAGATCGACAAGCGCTTCGGGTTGCCGTCGCCGTGCCCGGGGATGTACATCTGCGCGCCGGTGGTGGTGGCGGTCGTCGCCAGGTAGAGCGTGCCGAATCCCTGGATGGCGGCGAAGTTGTTCACCGAGTACAGGGTGTAGTCCAGTTGGTTGGAGCCACCACTGCTCACCCGGTAGAGCGTGGCACCGCTCACCTTGGTGCCGGGACCGGGGTTCGCGCCGCCGCAGGTGGCGCACTGGTAGTTGAACTGCATCTCGCTGCCGCTGACCGCAGCCTGCGTCGAGAAGCAGTGCTTGTTGGTCAGCATGCGGTTGGTGTTGCCGACCCGCCAGGTGGTGCACATGCCGCCGCCGCTGATCAGCAGCCGCGCCACCGCGTTGCTGCGGGCGAATTCGGTGGGGTGGCTGCTCTGGTAGCAGACCACGTCGCGGCGGGCGTCCGTGCTACAGACCGACTGCGTGGAGAAGTTGTGCTGCGTGATCTCCGTGCGGTCGTAGCCGCGCCAGAACCGGTCGATGGTCGCGGCGCTGCCACGGGAGAGGCGGCTGCTGTGCAGCGTCACCACTGCGGTGTCGCCCTCCACCGACATCGCCCAGAAGCCCGGCTGGCCGTCGGTGGTGTAGTCCGAGCCGGTCGCCCTGTTCAGGTTGCGGTCGTACCGGTGGCTCTCCCGGCCGTCCGGGCTCGACACGGTGACGTACTCGCCGGGGGCCAGCCGCAGCGAGCTGAAGTGAACCTTGACGTAGGTGGCGCCAGGGTGACGGATGATCTGGGTCCGGCTGTTGCGGGCGTACGACAACGAGCCGTCGACGGTGCGAAGTTCACCGACTGTCGTCACGCCCTCGGCCGTGAACTGATCCGACTCGGGTGCCCGGTCGGAGTGCGGCGCGAGAGGTTGAACCGAGTACGCCTCGGCGGGCGCCGACAGCAGGCTCAGCCCAAGTGTGCAGGCGCCGAGCGTGACCGCCACCGTTCGCAGGCGCCGCAGGGCATGTTTCATCGTCGCTCCTCCCCAGGAACCAGAACTTAACGAGTCCTAAGTCTTCATACACGAACCCGAACGAGACATGCAAGACAATCAATGTCTGTCGTGCGGCGGACGCCGGCGGCGCCGCGTTGCACCACCGCTTGCGGTGCGGGAGTCGCCGAAGCGGTTGAGGGCGTCGTGAATCGCTACAGTGCTCGGGTGGAAGCGCACAAGGAGCCGCTGATCGACCTGGGCATGATCGGCGAGCGCCCGCCCCGGTCCGGCGATCGACCGCGGTACTGGTGGCGGCGGTACTGGTGGCGGCGGTTTGATGTATCCGCCCGGGTGCTGGCCCTGGCCGCGCTGGGCGTGTTGCTCCTGGGCGGCGTGATTGGTGGCGTCGGTATGCGCAACTGGGACCTCACGCAGCATGAGCGGGCGGAGACATCGACCGCGTCGGTGTTGGTGCTCGCCGACACGGTAGGTCCGATGACGGCTGTCGTTGAAGGACAGCGGTTGCGTGTCGACGGGCAGATGACGGTCGTGAACACGGGCCCGCGGTTGGTCAACGTCCAGGACTTGAAGGGGGATGAGCAGGGGGTCACCCTGCGGGCGCTAGAGAATCAGCGGTGGATCAAGCCCGGCGAGTGGTTGACGGTCGACGTCACGGCGACTTTGGACTGTGCCACGGGCGTCCCTGCCGGACCCGTTGGGCTTCGGATATTGATTCAAACCGCTGACGATCGGTTCGGTCAGGTGTCGTTCCCCGTGGCGCTCAAGCACACTCGGTGGGATCAATCATGCGTCCGGGCCGGCTAGACCTTCCTCAGTTCATGCTCATGCGACTGAGGGTGAAAGGCCACTTCCCGGTTCGGGATTCTCGTGCCATGCCTCGCTGGCGGCTGCGGAGGCGGGCGAGATAGCCGCCATTCGGTCAGCGTAGTCGCCGGCGGCTCTGCCTCCAATAGGGATGGAGACAGAGCCGAAAGCGGGACAGGCCTGGATCGAGGATCAGGCGTTGTTGTGGATCCAGGGCGCCGCGTCGATGCTGCCAGGGGTGCATACGTTGTCCAGCGGCGCCCGACGACAAGTTTGGAAGCGAATTCTGCTGCCTTTGTCGCCGTAGTAGTTGGTGCTGGAGGACTCGTAGTAATCCTTGTTGCAGCTGCCCCAGCTGGGGGCACCCAGGTTGTTGTTGCACTCGCCGTGACGGTATGGCCTCCACGTGGAGCCGTCTTTCAGCCAGTTTTCCCAGTAGATGAAGGTCTGGCTTCCATCTGCGAAGCCGTCTTGAATTCGCCAGATGTCGCCGTACTTGTTGAAGCAGCCCTTGGCGGTCATGACCCATCCAATGGTCGGAACGAGAGCCCAGGCCTCTGAACAGGCGTCGCCGCCTGAATCATAGGTGAAGGTGGCTATATTGTCCTCGAAGGGCCTTGCGAAAGTCGCGGCCAGGGCTTGACTTTGCCCGCCCACGAGAATGGTGAGAACTACCGCAGCGATGGCAATCGCTCTCTTCACTGGCACCTCCGCCTACATCATCGCAATCGGGTGAATCAAATAGGTTCGCCAGGACGTCAGAGCTACCTTGTCCGCGAACTCACTCATCATGAGCAGGGGTGGTCATCCGGGCAACGATTCCGAACGGTTCCGAACGATCCCGAACGCGCCAGCTGCCTGACGCGTAGCCCCGGTTGGAGCTTGTCAGCGAGACGTCAGGCAGCGAGGCAGCCAGAAGGCGGCAGGAGCCTCTGGCTCGGGTAGGTCTACCTCCGGCGACGGCTCGCGCGTTGGGTCGGGTCGTGAACAGGGTGGGCTGGCCCGCGCCGGCCGGGACGGCGGGCGATGGCGCCGGCCAGCCGCTCGAGATCCGTGACCTGGCCGGCGGCCGTCAGGCGAGCGGCGTGACGAGGATGGTGCGATCGCTGAAGAAGACCGGCACGGGCGAGCCGCCCTCGGCGCGATACTTCGCCGTGAACGTCGTCCGGCCCGGACGAAGATCGGCGAGCACGGTCGTGGAGGCAAAGGGTTGCGTCACGCTGAACGGGACGTCTATGCCGCTGAGCGACAGAAACGACCTGGCCGCGCGGTCGAGGCTGGGCGGAATCTGGTTGGCGCCGGTCGCTTCGAACGACATGGCTCCCCCCTGTGACAGGACGCCGTCGTCCGATGAACCGTAGGCGATGGTGGCCCCGACGGTGACGGCATAGCGCCCGGACCGGCCGATGGACACCGTCACGGTTGGCCCGACCGTTGCCAGGTCGACGAACGCCCCGGACCCGTCAGCCGGCTCGACCGCTGCGATGCTGTCTGCGGCCTGGTTCCGGCCGGCGGGTCCGGCGAGCGACACGATCGTCCAGGCGCCGCCCGCGCCTCCGATTAGTCCGCAAAGGGCGGCGAGCAGCATTTGCCGCCGCGGCATTCGTGGCGTCTCCGAGCTGGGTGGCGGCGGATCCGCCGACAGATCGATCATTACGGGCTCCTCTCGCACCCCGCCGGCGACGACGGCTGCCCATCGCGTCATCGTTCCAGCACGCGGCAACGCCGGAAAGGCTGCCTTGTCCAAGGTGGAAGGGAGTGGCCATGCTCATCGCCCATGTGAGCGACCCTCATATCCGTACCGGCCCGTTGGCGGGTGAGCCGGCTGCCAACCTGCATCACGTGTTGGCGTGGATCATTGCCCGGCAACCGCGACCGGACTGCGTGGTCATCACCGGTGACTTGTGCGAGTACGGGCACGCCGGCGCCTATCCGGATCTTCGTACCCTCACCGAAGGCTTCCCCATACCGATCCACCTGACGACCGGCAACCACGACGACCCTGAGGCCCTGCTGGCGACCTTCGGCGGCTCGCCGTTTCTTGGTGGCACCGCCGCAACCAGATACCGCGTCGACTACCCCGCGGCGTCCATCATCGTGCTCGACTCGCGCCGCTCCGACAGCCCGGCGGGGCTGCTCGGTGACGAGCAGCTTGGGTGGCTGGACGGCATGCTGGCCCGCCGGTCCGACGTGCCCGCGTTCGTCTGCCTGCACCATCCTCCGGTTCCCGTGGGCATCCCGTTTCTCGACGGCATGCGCCTCGACGATGGGGCTGCCCTGGCCGAAGTCATCTCGCGGCACCGGCACGTCGCCCGGGTCCTGGCCGGTCACGTCCATCGGGTGATCTTCGTGCCCTTCGCCGGGACCACGGTGACCATCGCACCGAGCACCTACCGCCAAAGCGCGCTTCGCCTGCATGACGCGCAGCCGCCCGGTTATCTCGCTGAGCCCACCGGTTATCTGCTGCACCAACTTTTGGACGGCAGCTGCATCACACACTCCATGCCCGCCAGCCACGCCGCCGGAGTGCTCGGCGGTTTCTAGGCCGGAGGGGACCCGAGCGATTCGGCCGGAACCTGCCTCCTGTCCGGCTTCGAGGTCTGGCCGAGCGACGCCCAGTAATCTCCGGCCGGGTCATGAGCTGTCAGCCATCGTTCCAGCACCTCGGTGGACGACCGATGGGACTCCGAACAGACGTCGTGCCACCGGTGTAGCAGCAGCTCGTGGATTCGGATCGCGCGGGAGGCGAGATCGAGAACCCAAGCATCCACTGCCTGGGCGGCGGCGACCTCTTCGGCGTGTCCGCGCAGCAGTGCGGTGCAGTCGATATCCGTGGCGATCTGGTACCCGTTGCCGACCGCGAGGATGGAGAAGTCGACGGTTCGATCACCCGCACCGGTGTCGACGGTCTGTGCGAAACCGATGACCTCGTCTCCGGTGGGCAAGGCCATTCCGTCGTGAGCCGCGCCGGGCGGCACCACGTAGTGAACCCAGAACGTCACGACGCCGACGCTACCGCCCCTCGGTCCGCACGGGCTCCGGGGCCGCGGCACTCCCGGCTCGTCGGGCCCGGTCGGCACTGGTCGGGGGCTGCCGCGCGAAGCCGCGAGAGCTGAAGGCGCAGCCGCCTACCGGGCAGGAATCAGTCGCGCAGCCACTAGTTGGACGCTCATCTCGTTGGTACTGTCGCCCGATGTCGACGGATTTCGAAGCTGACAGCATCGACCGCTCCCGCCTTGCCGGGCTGCTGGACCGGGAGCGGGCTGCGTTCGTCGACCGGCACCCCCGGTCGGCCGCCGCGTACGCCGGCGCCGGGCACCTGTTCGGCAAGGTGCCGATGACCTGGATGAACAAGAACGCGGCCGGTTTCCCGGTGTACGTGGACCGGGCCCGTGGGGCCCGGCTCACCGACATCGACGGAAACGACTACCTCGACTTCTGCCTCGGTGACACCGGGGCGATGGCCGGGCACTCCCCGGCTCCGGTGGTCGCCGCGGTCACCCGGCGGCTGGCCGACCTCGGCGGAGCGGCCACCATGCTGCCCACCGAGGAGGCGGCGACGGTCGGGGCCGAGCTGAGCCGCCGCTTCGGGCTTCCCGCCTGGAGTTTCACGCTCACCGCCACCGACGCCAACCGGTGGGCGATCCGGTTGCTGCGCGCCGTCACCGGCCGTCCGCGCATCCTGGTCAACAGCTACTGCTACCACGGCTCGGTGGACGAATCCCTGATCGTGGTCGGGCCGGACGGCCGCCCGCGAAGCCGGGAGGGCAACGTCGGCGCCCCCTGCGACGTGACCGTGACCAGCCGGGTCGCCGAGTTCAACGACCTCGACGGGCTGGCCCGCGAACTCGCCCACGGCGATGTCGCCGCGGTGCTGATGGAACCGGCCCTGACCAACATCGGCATCGTGCTGCCCGAACCCGGTTACCTCGACGGGGTCCGCACGCTCACCCGGCAGCACGGCACGTACCTCATCAACGACGAGACTCACACGTTCTCCGCCGGGCCGGGCGGCGCGACCGCCGCGTGGGGCCTGGCGCCGGACGTGGTCACCATCGGCAAGGCCATCGGCGGTGGGATCCCGGTCGGCGCGTACGGGCTGTCCGCCGACCTGGCCGGCGCGTTGACCGGTCGAACGGACCTCGACCTGGTCGACATGGGCGGGGTGGGAGGCACCCTCGCCGGCAACCCGGTGTCGATCGCGGCCACCCGGGCCACCCTGCAGGAGGTGCTCACCGACGACGCGTTCGCCGGCATGATCGACGTGGCGACCGTCTTCGCCGACGGCATCGGCAAGGTCTTCGAGGAGTACGCGCTGCCGTGGTCGGTGAGCCAGCTCGGCGCGCGGGTGGAGTACCGCTTCGCCGCTCCGGCGCCGCGCACCGGTACCGAGTCAGCCCGCTGCGCCGACGCCGGCCTGGAGGATTATCTGCACGTCTACCTGATCAACCGGGGCATCCTGATGACGCCGTTCCACAACATGGCGTTGATGTGCCCGCAGACCACCGTCGAGGACGTCGCCCGGCACCACGAGGTCTTCGCCGACGCGCTCGGCGAGCTGCTGGGCTGAGCGGCGCGCCGTGAGGGCCACGCCGGCGTGGCCCTCAGCGGGTCGCGGCCACCGCTTCCAGCAGGCGGTCCAGCGTGCGGCGTCCGACGGTGGCCATCACCGGGTTGCTCTCGACGTAGTACCAGACCACCCCCATCGCCTGGACGAAAGCCCAGCCCTTGCCGCGTTCCCATTCGTGGTCGTCGCATCCCAACTGCTCGCGGAACACCTGTCTCGGGCCGGCTTCGAGCAGGTGCCAGGCGCCGACCAGGTCCAGTGCGGGATCGGCCGGTC
This sequence comes from Micromonospora craterilacus, assembly GCF_003236315.1. GTDB lineage: Bacteria > Actinomycetota > Actinomycetes > Mycobacteriales > Micromonosporaceae > Micromonospora > Micromonospora craterilacus. The sequence goes on along the minus strand of NZ_POTY01000007.1, from coordinate 19,788 downwards.
CGAGCCCGCCGACATCGATCACCCCGGCCAGCCGCCCGTCGGCAACGAGGACGTTGCCCGGGATCAGGTCGCCGTGGGTCATCACGTCCCGGCGGTCGGGTCGGGGCGTTGCCCGCAGGACTGTCCACATCCGCCGCAGTCGTGGCACGTCCAACAGTCGCTCGCTGCGCGAGAAGCAGACCTCCACCCACTCGTCGTGGGCGGTCAGCTCGCCGCCGCGGCCTGATCCGGCGAAGGCACGGCCACGGGTGGCGATGGCCCGTACATCGCCGATGAACTCGGCAAGATCACCAGCGAAGGACCGTGACCCACCCGGGTCTGCCTCCGTGGCCACCGTGCCCGGCAGCCAGGTCTGGACCGACCAGGGGAGCGGATATCCGTGGCCGGGCTCCCCCAGGGCGAGGGGTTCGGGAGTCGGGAACCGGGTCCGCCCGAACAACTCGCGGGCCGCCGCCGCTTCGGTTTCCAGCCACCGCCGTTTCCCCGCCACCTCTCCTGGTTCGAGCGGGAACCGGGCTGCCAGCCGGTCGCCGAGGCGGAACAGCGCGTTGACCGTTCCGTGCGCGGCCACCGCCTCGACCGGCAGATCCGCCCAGGCGGGAAACTGCTCGGCCACCAGGGCCCTCACCACGTCAACCGTCACGTCGAGCTGGTTGGAGTGCATCGTCACCACCGGGTGAGCATCGACCGCCCCGGTACGGGATCGCATCGCATTTTCCGCCGGCCCAGTGCTTCCCCGTGCCGTCGTCGAGGCGTGCACGCGCAAGCCTCTTCCGGTGCCTGGCTCAACGCTTCGGGCTGCTGCGGGCGCGGTGCCGGCGTACCGCGTCGCGGTTGGCGCACGGGGGAGAGCAGTAGCGCTGCCGGCCGTTGCGGGACAGGTCGGCGTAGATCGTCCGGCACCCGTCCAGGGCACACCGGCCCAGCCGGTCCATCCCCCGGTTGGTCAGGTGCAGCGCGGTGCCGACGCTGACCAGCGCGCGGAGCACCGCCGACAACGACACACCGTCGTCGCGGTAGTGCAGGTGCCAGTGTCCGTCCGCGTGATCGGTGAGCCGGGGGTACGTCGACGCGCTGGCCAGCATCCGGTTGAGCAGCCCCGCCCGCTCGTTCGCCGAGGCGGCGTCGACGATCTCCGACCACTCCTCGATCAGCCGGCGGGTGACCGGGAGGTCGTCGTCTCGTACCGGCATGTCCATCACCACCCCGGCGGCCTGGCACCGGCGGGCCAGCTCCGCCACCGACCGGGGCGGGTCGTTGGCCAGGTCGACGGCGAGCCGTACCGGGTCCGCGCCGTAAGGGTTGAGATGCACAATGCCATTACAGCAGGCTGTGGACATGAGCGACAGCGATGGGCACGTCTGGCGGACCCGGTCCCGGCATCGGACGAGCGAAGGAACCCTGCACTATCAGTCCTGCCACTGCGGCCGGTGGCGGATCCGCGCCGGTCGAACCGCCGGAACCCTGGTCGAGACCGGCCCCACCGACACCGGAACCGCACCGGTTCACTGAGCCGATGATCGGCGTCGTCCTCGGGCGGCAGCGGGAGGGATCCGCGCCGCCGGGTCGTCAGTCGCTGACCTTGACGACGATCTTGCCGCTGGTGTGCCGGTTGGCAAGGGTGTTCAGGCCGTCGGCGGCCTGCTCCAGCGGCACGACGGTGTCGATGTCGACCGTGAGGGTGCCGGCGAGCGCCTGCTCGGCGAGGGCGGACAACACCTCGCGGGTCGGCCTGGCCTTGATGTTGGTACCGGTCAGGCCGGCGGCGCCGAGGGCATCGTCGTCGACCGCGCCGAGCGAACTGGCCACCCGGCCGCCGCTGCGGAGCACCGACAGGGGGAGTTGGTCCGTGCCGCGGGCGACCAGGTCGATCACGGCGTCGATGCCGTCGGGGTAGGCGGCTCGAATCTGGTCGACCACCGACGCCGGGGTGTAGTCGATCACGGTGGCCGCGCCGAGACCGGTCAACCGCTCGGTGTCGGCCGCGGTGCCGGTGGCCAGCACCGTGACTCCGCGCGAGGCCAGCATCTGGACGGCGAACGAGCCGACGCCGCCGCTGGCGCCGACGACCAGCACGGTCTCTCTCGGCTGCGGCTTGACCGCGTCGACGGCCGCGCTGGCGGCGGCACCGGCGAGGGGCAGCGCGGCGGCGGTGACGACATCGAGCCCGGCCGGCCGGGGTGAGACGGCGGCCGCGGACAGCAGCGCGTCGTCGGCCAGGGTGCCGGCCTGGATCGGTGGGGCCAGCAGGACATGCCCGAACACCTCCTGGCCAGGAGTCAGGTCGTCGACCCCCGCGCCGACAGCCTCGACCACGCCGGCTGCGTCGCGACCCAGGATCAGGGGGTACGCGTGCGGCATCATCTGCGCCATCGTTCCGCTGGCGATGCTGGTGTCGATGGCGTTGAGGCCGGCGGCCTGGACCCGGACCAGCACCTGACCCTCACCGGGTGCCGGAACCGGCAGCTCGGCCAGCCGGGGCTGTTCACCAGCGGCCGGGACATGCAGAGCACGCATGACACTCCTTCAGGAGGTGGCGGCGGCAGCGGTGTGGTGCCGCGCAGCGGAAAGGCGCTGCCTGGATAATCCCAGATTGCCGGTGATGCCGGGGTCTGATCCGGTGCGGCCCGCCTTGGCGTGCACCTCTCGGTGCCCGGGGGCGGGAAACAACCCTTCCAGGGCGCTCGATGGGCGCCGCAGACGGTCATTACCACACAAAGCCAAGCATCGCAGTCCCCAGTTCGTATGTTAGCGTTACCGGACGCATGAGCTGGAGGAGTTCAGTGGTCGAGTCGACCGTGAGGGTGGCGTTGCGCTCTCGCCCGCTCCGCTCGGTCGCCGATGTCGGCAGCGACCGGACGACCACCACCGCTCGCCTGGCCCGCCGGGCGGTATCAACGCTGGTAGGGTCCCGGCGGATGGGCGAGGTTCTCCCTCGTGCGATCGAATTGGCCGCGTGCCGGCAGAACTACGTGACCCCGCTGGTGCCGGCACCGTTTCCGCTGGCCAGGGCGGGCGAGGCGAATGCGGCGGCGGTGCGGGAAGGGCCCCAGGTCCTGGTCCGCCCGGGACGAGGGGAAGCATGGTCGACGTGAGCGTGGCAAAGAGTCGGCGTTTGCCGGTCATGGGGGATGTCGCGCGGCTGGCGGGCGTGTCGCACATGACCGTGTCCCGCGTCCTCAACGAGCCCGAGTCGGTGCGCCCGGAAACCCGCGAGCGGGTCCTGCTGGCCATCAAGCAGCTCGGTTACCGGCGTAACAGCGCCGCGCGGAGCCTGGTCACCCGGCGTTCGCAGACGCTCGGCGTGGTCTGTTTCGACACCACGCTGTACGGGCCGGCGTCGATGCTCAACGGCATCGTGCAGGCCACCGAGGAAGCGGGGTACGCGGTCAGCGTGGCGAGCCTGCGCCGGCCCACCGCCGCGGCGGCGACCCAGGCGGTGCAGCGCCTCGTCCACCAGTCGGTGGAGGGGCTGGTCCTGATCGCGCCGCAGGCCGCCGAGGCGATGGCGTTCGTCCGGGCGCTGCCCACCGACATCCCGGTGATCGCCGTCGAGAACGCGCTGCCGAGTGTCACGAGTGTCTCGGTCGACCAGGTGCTGGGTGCCCGGATGGTCACCGAGTACCTGCTGTCCCTCGGCCACGAGACCGTTCACCACGTGCGGGGTCCGTCGGACTGGAGCGAGGCGAACGGGCGCGTCGACGGGTGGGTGGCCGCACTCGAGGAGAGCGGCCGGATGGTGCCTCGGGAACTCGTCGGTGACTGGAGCGCCAAGTCCGGCTACCTGGCCGGTCAGAAGCTGGCCCGGGATCGCCGGGCGACGGCGGTGTTCGCGGCGAACGACTCGATGGCCCTGGGCGTGCTGCGGGCGCTGCTCGACGCCGGGGTGCGGGTGCCGGAGGACGTCAGCGTGGTGGGCTTCGACGACATCCCCGAGGGGGCGTTCGTGACGCCGCCGCTGACCACCGTCAGCCAGCCGTTCCGCGAGGTCGGGCGGCGCAGCATCGAGTTCCTGCTGGGCGAGGTCGAGGGCGGCGAGGCGGGCGGCGTTTCGTCCGTTATCCCCCCTGAGCTGGTAATTCGTAACAGTACGTCCAGTCGGCGCCCGTAGCACGTCCGCAGGGGCCCCTACGCAACCTTCCGGAAACAATCTCTTCGCCAAGTCTTGACGGCGCTCTAGTTAACGCTAACATCGTGCGTGACTCCGCTCACAACAGGGCGGAATCCCTCTTTGGCCTCGCGCCCGCTTGCTTGGAGGAGCCACGATGCGGTCCCCCACTGTTATCGCTCACTCCCATCGATACCTGGTGGGTGTCGACTGTGGTGCGCTGTCGGGCAGGGCCGTCATGGTCCGCGTCTCCGATGGTGCGGTGGTTGGCTCCGCTGTCCACAAGTACGCGCATCGTGTCACGGGCGAGTTCCTGGCCGCTACCGGTGAGCGACTGCCGCGCGTCGCGGGTGCCACCCACGCACCCGCGGGCGGCGCGGCGATCTCCACCGCGGCCCGCGCCGCGCTCCACGGCCACCCGAACACGTACGGCCAGCCCGGCCGGCCCGTTGGAACGGAGTGACACTCGTGTCGACATTGGACGAAACCGGAGAGATCTGGTTCCTGACGGGTAGCCAGGCGCTGTACGGCGAACAGGTGCTTGAACAGGTCGCGGCGCAGTCCCGCGAGGTGTGCCAGCTGGTCGCCAGCGGGCTGCGCTCGGGTCCACGGGTGGTGTGGAAGCCGGTGCTCACGACCGCCGACGCGATCCGCCGGACCTGCCTGGACGCCACCGCGAACGATGCGGTGGTCGGCGTCATCACCTGGATGCACACGTTCTCGCCGGCGAAGGCGTGGATCGCCGGTCTGACCGCGCTCGGCAAGCCGATGCTGCACCTGCACACCCAGGCCAACCGGGCACTGCCGTGGGCCGAGTTGGACATGGACTTCATGAACCTCAACCAGGCCGCGCACGGCGACCGTGAGTTCGGGTACGTGCAGTCGCGGCTAGGCGTGGCCCGGAAGACCGTCGCGGGCTTCGCCGGCGATCCGGCGGTGCTGGCCCGGATCGACGACTGGGCGCGGGCGGCGACGGGCTGGCGGGCCGCCCGGTCACTCCGGCTGGCCCGCTTCGGCGACAACATGCGGGACGTGGCCGTGACCGAGGGCGACAAGGTCGGTGCCCAGGCGACCCTGGGCGTCTCGGTCAACGGCTACGGGGTGAACGCGCTCGTCGCGGCGGTCGACGAGGTCGCGGACGCCGACGTGGACAAGCTCGTCGTCGAGTACGAGGAGCGCTACGACGTGGCAGCCGAGCTGCGTCGCGGTGGCGAGCGGCACGACTCGCTGCGGTACGGCGCCCGGATCGAGATCGGGCTCCGCCAGTTCCTCGAAGCCGGCGGCTTCGACGCCTTCACCACGAACTTCGAGGACCTGGGAGGTCTGCGGCAACTTCCCGGCCTCGCCGTGCAGAACCTGATGGCCGACGGCTACGGGTTCGGTGGTGAGGGCGACTGGAAGACGGCGGCACTGCTGCGGATCATGAAGGTGATGGCCGGCGACGCGCCCGGCGGCACCTCGTTCATGGAGGACTACACCTACCACCTGGGGCCGGGCGAGCCGAAGATCCTCGGCGCGCACATGCTCGAGGTCTGCCCGAGCATCGCGGCCGGCCGGCCAAGCCTCCAGATCCACCCGCTGTCGATCGGCGGTCGCGAAGACCCGGTCCGCCTGGTCTTCACCGCCGCGCCCGGCCCGGGTCTCGTCGTCGGCCTCGCGGATCTGGGTGGCCGGCTCCGGCTGACCGCCAACGAGATCGACCTGGTGGAGCCGGACGAGCCGCTGCCGCGGCTGCCGGTCGCCCGGGCGGTCTGGAAGCCCCGCCCCGACCTCGCCACGTCGGCCGAGTGCTGGCTGCTCGCCGGCGGGCCGCACCACACCGTACTCAGTACCGCAGTCGGCCGGGAACCGCTCGCCGACTTCGCCGACATGGCGGGCGTCGAGCTGGCGATGATCGACGCCGCCTCCGACCAGCGGTCGTTCGCCAATCACATCCGCTGGAACAACGCCTACTACCGGCTGGCGCAGCGGCTGTAACGCCGCCGTCTCGCAGCAGAACCGCACCAACGACCGGAGAATCCTCGGCTCGCTGGGACCGCACAGCGGCTCCCGCCGAACGACGAACCCCCTAGGAGAAGGAACAATGAGAAGAACCTTGGGCAGGCGCCCAGTCCTGCGTTCGCTGGCCGGCGTGCTGGTGGCGACGCTGGCCCTCAGCGGCGCAGCGTGCAGCAGCGACGAACCGAGCGGCTCGAACGCGGCCGAGGCCGGCCCCAACGGCATCGACGACGGCAGCGAGCTCACCCTGTGGACCCGCGCCCCGCTGGAGAAGCAGGCGAAGCTCCTCGTCGACGCCTACAACGCCAGCCACGAGAACACGGTCAAGCTGACCGTCGTTCCCAACGACGACTACGTCGCGAAGGTCGGCGCGGCGGCCGGTTCGAGCGGCCTCCCGGACCTGTTCGCCGCGGACATCGTCTACGTGCCGAACTGGGTGAGCCAGGGACTGTTCCAGGACCTCAGCTCGAACATCAACGGCCTCAGCTTCAAGGACACCATCAACAAGGGGCACCTCTCGGCCGGCACGGTTGACGGCAAGCCGCACGTGCTGCCGTTCGTGCTGGACCTGTCGATGCTGTTCTGGAACAAGGATCTGTTCCGGGAGGCCGGGCTGGACCCGGAGAAGGCGCCGGCGAACCTCGAGGAGTACGCCGCCGCCGCCAAGGCCGTCCAGGCGCTGAAGAAGGACGGCGTCTACGGCACGGCGGCCGGTCTGAACTGCGGCGGCTGCCTGGTCTTCACCTGGTTCCCGTCGATCTGGGCCAGCGGCGGTCAGGTGATGAGCCCGGACGGCACCGAGTCCAAGCTCGCCGACGAGACCGCCCAGAAGGTCTACAGCACCTGGGCCGACCTGTGGAAGTCCGGCGCCGTGCTGCCCTCCTCGGCGGGCGAGACCGGTCCGACCTGGACCGCCGGCTTCACCGAGGGCAAGGTCGGTCTGATGTTCTACCCGGCGACGCTGCTCTCCTCGACCCCGTTCGACGTCGGTGTCGCCGGCATCCCCGGCCCCACCGGCGGTGCCTCCACCTTCGTCGGTGGCGACGGCATCGGTGTCTCGAAGGACTCGAAGAAGGCGGCGCAGGCCTGGAACTTCCTCAGCTGGATGATGTCCGAGGACGCCCAGGTCGAGGTGCTGGCGAAGAACAAGGACGTGGTGTCGCGTTCCGACCTCGCGAACAACAAGTACGCCGCCGAGGACCCGCGACTGGTCACCATCAACGAGGTGGCCGGCAAGGGCGACACCCCGGTCGCGCTGAACTTCCAGCAGGCGTTCAACGCCCCGAACAGCCCGTGGCTGACCCTCATCCGCAACCAGGTGCTCAACGGTAGCGGCGACCTGCAGAAGGACAACGGCGAGATCACCGCCGTGCTCAAGCAGTAGCGCCACCGTCGCAGGCGTGTGCCGACCGACCGGTTATCGGGCCGGCACACGCCTGCGGCACCGGACGCGTCAACGACCAGCCTGCCGCCGAACGAACGAGAGGTTCCCATGACAGTCACCGCACCGTCTCGCCCGCCAAGCGCGGCGAAACGGGGCCGCGCCCGCCCCCGTGGCCGTCAGGCCCTGCTCGGCTGGATCTACGCGACGCCGACGGCGGTCTTCGTGGTGGCGCTGTTCGCGGTTCCGCTGCTGCTCGTCATCAAGATGTCGGTGTCGAAGTGGCCGCTGCTCACCGGCGACCAGGGAATCAACGCTCCCGACAACTTCGTGAAGGCGATCAACCACCGCTTCTTCACCGACTCGGTGGTGTTCACCGTCAAGTACACCGTGCTGGCGACCGTACTGCTGCTGGCCCTGGGGTTGGGGCTGGCCCTGCTGGTGCAGGAGTCGAGCCGGTGGAACAACCTGCTCCGGGCGTCGTTCCTGATTCCCAGTGCCCTCGGGTTGGCCTCGGCGTCGCTGCTGTTCTACGTGCTCTACTCGCCGTACGCGAGCCCGCTGGCACCCGTGATGGACCACCTCGGCATCACCTTCCTCGGCTCACCGAACGCGGCGCTGTTCTCGACGACCTTCCTCATCGTGTGGCGCTACGCCGGCTTCTACATGGTGCTCATGCTCGTCGGTCTGCAAGGCATCCCGGCGGACGTGTACGAAGCCGCCCGCTCGGACGGCGCCAGCCGTTGGCAGACCTTCCGGAAGGTCACCCTGCCGCTGCTGCGCCCGACGCTGGCACTGACGACCGTGCTCTGCGTGACCGGCTCCCTGCTCGCCTTCGAGCAGTTCTACATCCTCACCAAGGGCGGCCCGGACAACAGCACGATCACCGTCGTCCAGCTCATCTACATGGTGGCGTTCCAAGGTCAGAACGACCTCGGTGTGGCGGCGGCCCTCTCGGTCATCGTGCTGGTGGCCCTGGTCCTCATCAACGCGCTGCAACTGCGCGCCTTCCGGTCCGAGGAGAGCTGACCCGATGGCCATCGATTCCACCTCCACCCCGACCGCCGGCGGCTCGGCTCCGCCGTCCGCCGCGGCCCCGGCCGGCCCGAAGAAGTCGGACGGGATCACCATCGCCGGCATCGCGCTGCGCACGCCGTACTGGGTGTTCACCGGAGCGGTCGGGTTGATCTTCCTGGCACCGCTGCTCTGGACGGCGGTCGCCTCGGTCTCCCCGCAGGCCGGCACGAACCAGGTGGACGGCTGGGGGTTCGGCAACTACGAGACGCTGGGCGGCTATCAGGCCGGCGTCTGGCGTTACCTCGCCAACTCGGCGTTCGTCTCGCTGCTCACCGTCGCCCTGACGCTGGTGATCTCCTTCCTCGGCGGTTACGCGTTCGCCCGGTTCAAGTTCCCCGGCAAGAACATCCTGTTCCTGGTCACGCTCGCCATTCTCATGGTCCCGTACGCGACGTTGCTGATCCCGCTCTACGTGTTGCTCAACCAGGTGGGGCTGCAGAACTCCCTGGTCGGGGTGGCGCTGGTACTCGCGATGTTCCAGTTGCCCTTCGCCACCTTCCTGATGCGCATCTCGTTCGAAGCGGTGCCGCGCCAACTCGACGAGGCCGCGATGGTCGACGGATGCTCGTCGTTCGGCGCGCTCTGGCGGGTGCTGTTGCCCGCGGTGAAGCCGGGCCTGATCACCGTCGGGCTGTTCGCGTTCCTCGCCGCCTGGAACGACTTCATGGCGCCGCTGATCCTCATCAACGACAGCGAGCGGATGACCCTGCCGCTCGCCGTGTCCAACCTGCGCGGCCAGGTCCAAGGTGTCGTCGACTACGGGGCCACCGAAGCGGGCGTCGTCGTTCTCGCCCTCCCGTGCATCGTCCTGTTCCTACTGCTTCAACGTCACTACGTGCGCGGCTTCATGTCCGGCGCATTGAAAGGATGAGCATGAGCGGCACCGCACCTACGGTCGCGCCGGTTCTGCCGATCCGTGGCCAGCTCCGGCCGCTCGGGTTGGACGAAATCCGCATCACGGGCGGATTCTGGGCCGAGCGTCAGTCGGTCAACGCTCTCGCGACCCTCGAGCACATCGAGTACTGGCTTGAGCGTGAGGGCTGGATCCGGAACTTCGACCTGGCCGTGCAGGGCGACCTCGCCCGTGACCGCCGCGGACGCGAGTTCTCCGACTCGGAGATCTACAAGTTCCTCGAAGCGATGGCGTGGGAGATCGGCCGGACCGACGACCCGGAACTCGAGTCGCGGTTCCGCGCCGTGGTGCGGCGGGTGGCCGCGGCACAGGAGCCCGACGGCTACCTGAACACCAAGTTCGGTCGGCGCGGGCAGGCACCGCGCTGGTCCGACCTCGAATGGGGCCACGAGATCTACTGCATCGGTCACCTCCTGCAGGCCGCGGTGGCCCGCGCCCGGACCCGTCCGGGCGCGGACGACGGGCTGGTCGAGGTCGCCCGCCGGGCCGCCGACAACATCTGCGAGACGTTCGGACCCGACGGCATCGACGGGCTCTGCGGGCACGCGGAGATCGAGCCCGCGCTGGTGGAGTTCGCCCGGGTCACCGGTGACGACCGCTACCTCGCCCAGGCCGCGCTCTTCGTCGACCGGCGGGGCCACGGCCGGCTCAGCGACGTGGAATTCGGACGGGAGTACTTCCAGGACGAGACTCCGGTCCGGGAGGCGACGGTGCTGCGTGGGCACGCGGTCCGGGCGAACTACCTCGCCGCCGGCGTCGTCGACGTCGCGGTCGAACTGAAGGACGCCAGCCTGCTGGAGTCGGTACGCAACCAGTGGAAGAACGCGGTGGCGCGGCGTACCTACGTCACCGGTGGGCAGGGCTCCCGCCACCAGGACGAGGCGTTCGGCGGGGACTTCGTGCTGCCCCCCGACCGCGCCTACTCGGAGACCTGCGCCGGGATCGGTTCGGTGATGCTGGCCTGGCGGCTGCTGCTCGCCGACGGCGACCCCCGGTACGCCGACCTCATCGAGCGGACGCTCTTCAACGTCGTGGCGACCTCACCGTCGGCGGACGGGCGGAGCTTCTTCTACACAAACACCCTGCACCGCCGTGAGCTCGGCACCGTTCCCGACGCCGACCGGCCCAGCCTGCGCGCGGCGGCCTCGCTGCGGGCGCCCTGGTTCGAGGTCTCCTGCTGCCCGACCAACGTGGCCCGCACCCTGGCCAGTCTGGCGGCGTACGTGGCGACCTCCGACGACGAGGGTCTCCAGCTGCACCAGTACCTGCCCGGCACGGTCGAGCACCGCCTCGCCGACGGGCGTGCGCTGTGCGTGACCGTCGCGACCGAGTACCCGCACGACGGCGAGATCCGGGTGCGGATCGACAGCGACGACGAACGCCCCTGGGCGCTGTCGTTGCGAGTGCCCGGGTGGGCGGCCCAGGGCGCGACGCTGACCGTCGACGGCGACACCCGGCCGGTCGGCCCGGGCGTGGTCACCGAGCGGCGGACGTGGCGGCGCGGCGACGAGGTCGTCCTGTCGCTGCCGATGGCACCCCGGTTCAGCTACCCGGACGCGCGTATCGACGCGGTCCGCGGCTGTGTCGCGGTGGAGCGCGGTCCGCTCGTGTTCGCCCTGGAGTCCGTGGACGTCCCGGGCGTCGAAACCGTCGACGAGCTTTGCGTCGACACCAGCCAGCCGCCCCGCCTGTTCGACGGCCGGGTCACCGTGCGCTGCCGGCGTGGGCGTCCGCACGACCACGACTGGCCGTACCGGACCGACTCGGCCGACTCGGCGCCCGTCGCGGGGGAGCAGCTCGACCAGGTGCCGCTGGTGGCGTACCACGCGTGGGCCAACCGCGGGCCGTCGACGATGCGCGTCTGGCTCCCCACTACCAACTGATCACCCGAAATGCCCTGGAGGGCGGGCTTGATGTTAACGCTCACGTCGGTGGCCGGAATGTCCGGCGCGCCCTCCAGGGACGACAGCCACATGCCGCTCGATATCACCACCAAGGTGCGGTGCTGGTGACGTCGCCGTCGTCACCGAGCCGTACCGATTACAAGGAGGAAAGAAAGATGAGCCGTAGACGCGTGAGGAGGGCGCCCCTCTGGGCGGCCCTAGCCGCGCTAGTGGTGGGAGGAGTCGGCGTACCGTCCCCGGCCCACGCCGCCAGCCCGATCCTGCCCGGCAACGAGGGTGACGTTGGTGTCTACACCAACGGGCAGAACCACGTCATGGAGATCGGCGACCCGGTCTACAGCAACGTTGGCGACGTCGCCAACCAGCTGCGGCCCGGTGTGCCGTTCAGCGCGGGGAACATGCACCAGTCGATCTTCGAGAAGGACCTGGCCGCCGGCGGCACGGACTACTACCTCGACCGGATTCTGGGCGTCCAGGGAACCCTCGGGTCAGCGGTGCTGATGACCCGAGGCCGTTCCCTGTACATGCGTGGTGCGAGCAACAACAACTTCACCATCATGGGCTTCGCCGGCAGCGCGTACGTCGGTGGCCCGAACAACCTCGGCAACCTGTACACGGTCACCGTGCCCGGGCAGACCGTCACCGAGGTCAACGCCAACCGGTTCAACGCGCCGAGCCACGCCAAGAGCCGCTACACGATCGGCACCACCGGTGTCAGCGCCGATCTGACCAAGTTCATGACCTACGACAACGTCGCGGTCACCGCCATCGACTTCACCAACCCGGGCACCTCGGCGGCGACCTTCACGGTCCGCGCCGCCTCGCCGCTGGCCACCCAGGCCGGACCGGGCACGAACTCGCTCACCGGCAGCCGCAACATCACCAGCGGCTCCAACAACGGGCTCGTCGACACCGCGTGGGACTCGATCAAGATCGACCTCAGCGGTGCCGGCTTCACCCGAAGCGGCAGCAATCTCGACCGCGAGATCACCGTGCCGGCCGGCGGCTCGGTGTCGCTGTCGGTCGTCGGTGCCGTCTCCTCGGCCACCCTGCCGAAGACGGTGCAGAGCTACCAGGAGTACGCCGGCAAGTCGCCGGCCGAGGCCGTGCGCTCCGGCATCACCGAGTTCAACCGCCGCTGGGCGCAGGACGTCCCGTACATCAACGTGCCGGACCCCGCGCTGGAGAAGGCGATCGTCTACCGCTGGTGGGGCGAGCGTTACAACAGCCTCGACGCCAACGCGTCCGGCCACGTCTACCAGTACCCGACGACGATCGAGGGGGTGAACCTCTACCAGAACGCCGTCGCGCTGACCCAGCCGATGCACCTGCAGGACACCAAGTGGCTGCGTACGCCGTACCTGCCGTACGGGCAGATCCTCAACATCGGTGAACTGTCCGGCTCCTCGGCGTTCCTGGACAGCCCCGGTCACACGAGCTGGAACAACCACTACTCGCAGTACATCGGCACGGCCGGGCTCGAGGCCTACAACGTGCACGGTGGTGGCAAGGACATCGCCCGCAAGTTCGCCAAGTACTTCGAGGGCGACGGCGTCGGTCAGCTTGAGCACTACGACGGCAACAACGACAAGCTGATCGCCTACGACACCAACTACATGCCGGGCAACGACGCCGACGCGATCACGTTCGGCTACCCGAAGAGCAACGCCAGCGCACCCGGCGCGCGGACGATCGAGCGTCCGGAGTCGGCGTACGTGTGGGGCGCCTTGGACGCGGCCCGGCAGCTCTACCAGATCTCCGACGCGGACCAGGCCAAGGTCAACGAGATGGGGACCAAGGCCGACGAGATCCGCGACGCGATCCTCAACCGGCTGTGGAGCCCGGACATGCGGATGTTCCTGGCCGGCACGTCGCACGGCGCCACCAGCGCGGCCAGCTCCAACGGCCGGAACAACCCGCTGCCGGCCTCGGCTCGTAACCTGATCCCGGCCAAGGAGTCGAACCTCTACGACATCTACGCCGAGAACCTCATCCCGACCGACCAGTGGCAGAAGTACGTCGACGGTTTCCGCTTCCTGACCTACGGCGACAACTTCCCGATCTTCCCGTTCTACACGGCCAACCAGTACGACCGGGCGGCCTACGGGATCGGCGGCTCGAACAACTTCTCCAACATCAACTTCACCGTGCAGTACCGCGGTGTCCGGTCGGCGCTGCGCCACTACGACCCGGAGCAGAAGTACGTCACCCCGACCTACGCCAAGCGGCTGCTGGACTGGATGGCGTGGAGCATCTACCCGAGTGCGGACATGCGCGTGGCGAACCAGGCGGAGTACTACTCCAACTGGAACGCGACCGCGAAGACCTACAACCGCAACAACCCGAACCACATCATGCTCGGCAACATGAACTACATCTTCATCGAGGACATGGCGGGCATCCAGCCGCGTTCCGATGACAAGATCGAGCTGTGGCCGATCAAGTTCGGCTACGACCACTTCATGGCCAACAACCTGCGCTACCACGGGCAGGACGTGACCATCGTCTGGGACCCGGACGGCAGCAAGTACGGCCTGGGCGCCGGCTACAGCCTGTTCCTCAACGGCGAGAAGAAGGTCAGCACCGACAAGCTCGGCAAGTTCACCTACGACCCGAACACCAACCAGGTGCAGGCCGAGGACGGTCTGACCGTCACCTTCACCGCGGCGACCGGAAGTACCTTCCCGAGCGCGGTGAACACCCAGATCGAGGACGACCGCGTCGTCAGCTACCTCAAGACGGCCGGCATCGACCTCACCGAGAACGCGCCGAACCTGGCCAAGGGCGCCACCCTGAGCTCGTCGTACACCCAGCAGGGCGTGCGGCCGACGCCGTGGCGGCAGTTCCACACGCCGGGCTGGAGCACCACCTCGATGAACTACACGCCGGGCGCGATCAAGGAGACCGAGCGGCCGGTGTCGCTGGCCGCCGTGACCGACGGCATCACCGCCAACGAGCCGTACTGGGGCAACTACGGCACGACCGACCGCAACGGCTACATCGAGCTCGACCTGGGCTCGGCGAAGTCGTTCGACAACGTGAAGGTGACCTTCGTCAGCGACCGGCAGGCCGGTGGCTACCGTGAGCCGTCGCGCTGGTGGATCCAGGTGCCCAACGGCAGCGGTGGCTGGAAGGAGGTGCCGGGCCAGTTCAAGAGCCCGACCGTCCCGTCGGCGAAGTTCAACGAGGCGCTCTTCAACAAGGTGACCTCGAACAAGGTGCGGATCGCGTTCACCAACAACCCGACCTTCTTCACCGCGATCTCCGAGATCCAGGTGTTCGACTCGGGGCGTGACGTACCGGAGGTCTCGAACCAGGCACCGGTCGTCACCGCCACCCGGGACGGCTCGGCGGACGGCAACCTGTCCACCCGCCTGGTCGGCACGGCGACCGACGACGGCATCCCGTACGACAGCGAGCTCACCTTCGGCTGGGAGACCGTCTCGGCGCCGCAGGGCGCGGGCGTCATCTTCGCCGACTCGAAGGCGCTCGCCACCCGGGTGACCGGCACGGTCGCCGGTGACTACGTGTTCCGGTTCTTCGCCAACGACGGGGAGAAGCGGTCCGAGGTGACCGTGGCGGTGACCCTCGCCAAGCGGGAGGTCTCCGCGGAGTTCGGCTCCTCGGCGACGGTCAGCACCAGCGGCACCGCGTCGTGGGAGAACCACTCGCGGGTCAACGAGGCCAGCAACCCGGCCAACTCGAACCCGGGTGCCGGGAACGGTTGGGGTAACTGGGGTCAGCCGGCCAACGGCACCAGCGTCGCGAACACGGCGTGGATCCAGTACCGGTGGAGCGCACCGGTGCGCCTCTCCTCGACCGACATCTACTGGTACGACGACAACGGTGGCACCCGTCGGCCGAACGCGACCACCTACGCCATCGAGAGCTCCACGAACGGCACCACCTGGACGCCGGTCACCCTCACCGGTGGGTCGACGTACGCCGGTGGGCTGGCCACCAACACCTACAACAAGTTCAACTTCGAACCGATCACGACCAGCTACCTGCGCATCCGCATCTGGGGCGTGCAGGGCAGCGGTGCGGGCACGGGCGTGCTGCGCTGGCGCGCCAACGGCGAGACCGTCGACTCGGTGCGCTCGCCGGTGCTGATCCGTACCGGTGTGGGCCAGGTGCCGACCCTGCCGAGCACGCTCGACGCGGTCTACGCCAGTGGCGCTCGCGGCAACGTCGCGTTCAACTGGCAGACGATCACGCCTGAGATGGTCGCGGAGACCAACGTCGACCCGTTCGTGGTCTACGGCACCAACGACGCGTACGGCCTGATCGCCGAGGCCCGCGTGTACGTGCGGCCGGAAATGTCCACCGGCGGCATCTCGATCCAGGGCGCCGAGTCCTTCGAGCAGAAGGTCGAGGTGGGCGAGCAGCCCTACCTGCCCAACAAGATCGAGGTCTCCTACAACGACGGTTCGCGGGACAACCAGGCCATCGGCGTCAACTGGAGGTTCGACCCGAACATCGTCAACACCGAGGGTCGCTACACCATCATCGGTGACCTGATCCTGCCCGACTACGTCAGCGAAGCCGGCGCCACGCGGACCACGCTGACCCTCACCGTTGGCAACCCTCCGGCGGTCCCGACCTGGGACGTCGAGGTGCAGGCGCGCACCCAGTGCACCGGCGCCAACGTCTACGTCTCGGTCAACGCGCGCAACGCGGAGGACGTGCCGCTCACCATCGAGCTGGTCACGCCGTACGGGTCGCGCAAGGTGGCCGACGTCGCTCCCGGGAAGTCCGTCTTCCAGTCGTTCAACTCCCGGGCCAAGACGGTGCAGGCCGCAACCGCGACGGTGAAGGTCACCGGGACGTTCAACGGCGTGCCGACGACCATCGAGATCCCGGCGCCGTTCGGCGCGCTCAGCTGCGGCTGACCCTTTGTGGTGGCGGCGCCTTCCCGGCGCCGCCACCACCCCTCCCCCCTGCGCAACAGTGAGGAGATCGACACCGTGAACACCACCGTGGGACGCGGCGCCGCCCCACTATCCCTTCGGCCGTCGGGCCGGTTCCGCCGGATGCTCTCCGTGGCCGCGGTCGCCGGGCTCGTCGCCGGCGGTCTGGTCGGGGTCGCTGCCCCGGCCTCGGCGGCCGAACCCGAGTCGCGCACCTTCACCAACACCGTCAATCCCATCCTCGGCGACGGCAGCTACTACTCGGCCGACCCGGCACCGGTCGTCGTGAAGGCCGGCGCGCCGGGCAACGACACCGGCAAGGACCAGCTCTACATCTACACCGGCCACGACCAGGCCGGACCGTCCACCAACGACTTCATCATGAACGAGTGGGGTGCGTTCCGGACCACCGACGTCGAAGCCGGCGAGTGGACCCACTTCCCGTCGCTGATGCGTCCGGAAACGGTCTTCGCCTGGGCCACGGCGGGACGGGCGTACGCGGGTCAGGTGGTCCAGGGCATTGACGGGCGCTACTACTGGTACGTCCCGATCCACGAGCGCAACAGCCCGGCGTCCGACAAGTTCGCGATCGGCGTGGCCGTCTCGGACAGCCCGACCGGCCCGTGGACCGACCACGCAGGCGGGCCGATCATCTCCCAGCGGGTGCCCACGGCCAACACCATCCACAACATCGACCCGACGATCCTCATCGACGGGCAGGCCCCCAACCAGCGGGTGTACATCTGGTGGGGCTCGTTCAGCAACCTGCGCATGCTCGAACTCCAGCAGGACATGAAGACCACGATCGGCAGCCCGCGCACCGTCACGGGACTGACCGGCTTCTTCGAGGGCGCCTGGATCTTCAAGCGCAACAACACCTACTACATGGCGTACGCCGGCAACAACGCCGGCCCGACCTCGCAGTGCACCCCGGCGAACTACCACGCCTGCATCGCGTACGGGACGGCGTCGTCGCCCGAGGGGCCGTGGACCTACCGGGGGACCATGCTCCGGCCGGTCTCCTCGACCACGAGCCACCCGGGCATCCTGGAGTTCAACGGCAAGTGGTACCTCGCGTACCACACCGCCGACGCGGTCGGCGGCGGCCACTTCCGTCGTTCGGTGGCGATCGACCCGGTCGAGTGGGACGACACGCAGACCCCGCCGCGGATGAAGCTCGTCACGCCGACGCCGGCCAAGGGACGCGACCTCACCCCCCGGCCGAACATCGCCCAGGAGGCCAGGGTCACCGTCTCCAACGAGCCGGTACCCACCCAGTACTGGGTGAAGGCGCTCAACGACGAGATCGTCCGGTCGAACCCGCTGCCGCCGGACATGTGGGGCACCTGGACCGGCAACAACCCGCCCCAGCAGTGGGTGCAGTACACCTGGGACCAGCCGATGCGGATCTCCGGTTCGCAGATCGACTTCTGGAACGACCAGCCGCAGGGCAGCGGAGTCGGTGTGGCCGCGCCGGCCCGCTGGCGCATCCAGTACTGGAACCTCGACACCGGCCAGTGGGCCGACGTGCCGAACCCGAGCGGCTTCCCGACCAGCACGCAGGGCTTCCAGAACACCACCTTCGACCCGGTGACCACCACGCAGGTCCGCGCGGTGTTCGACGCGTCGACCAACGGCAGCACCTACTCGGCGGTGGCGGTCGAGGAGTGGAAGATCCTCGCCGCGCAGCCGAGCACCGCCGTCACCGCACCCGCGTTGACGGTCGAGGTGGGCGAGACCGACCTGCCCGACACCCTTCCGGTGTCGTTCGGCAGCGAGACGCTGCGGGTGCCGGTCTACTGGGACGCGGTCAAGCCGGAGGATGTCGCGGCGCCTCGGACGTTCACCATCCAGGGCACCGTGCTCGGCTACGCCGCCGGGCGGGTCTCCGCGCAGGTCACGGTGATCTCTCCGGACGACACCGAGGGCGACGAGACCGCCCCGACGGTGACGCTCACGCCCAGTGGCAGCGCCGGTAGCGCCGGCTGGTTCCGGTCGGCGGTGCGGGTGCGGGTCGCCGGTGTCGACGACCGTGGTGGCCGGCTGAGCATCTCCTCGCGGGTGAACAACGGCCAGCCGACCGTCGCCAACGACGTGCGGTTCGTCGACGTCAACGTCTCCGGGGACGGGCAGCACACCGTCACGGCGACCGCGACCGACCGTGCGGGCAACGTCTCGGTGCCGGCGAACCTCGCCGTACGCATCGACGCCACCGCACCGGTCAGCACGGGCACCGTGAACAGCACCAACCGTTCGGTCACGGTGACCGCGACCGACGCCACCTCCGGCGTCGCCCGGATCGAGTACGCCATCGGCACCGGTGCGTGGACCACGTACAGCGGTGCCATCACGGCACCCGACTCGAACCGGCACACCGTGTCGTTCCGGGCGCTCGACGTGGCCGGGAACCTGGAGACCGCCAAGTCGGTCGTCCTCCCGGCGGACCTGTCCGGGCCGCTCACGGGCAACATCGCGCCCATCGCGACCCCGACCGCCTCCTACACGGCGAGCTGGAACAGCATCACCGCGCTCAACGACGGCGCCGACCCGGCGAGCCCGAGCCAGGCGCAGATCTGGGGCACCTGGTCCGGCACCCGGCCGGCCACCCAGTGGGTCCAGTACGACTGGGCCCGCCCGGTGCGGATCGTCGGCACGGAGCTGAAGTTCTGGCGGGACTCCAACCAGGGTTCCGGCGATGGTGTCGCCCAGCCCGACGGGTGGGTGCTGCAGTACTGGGACGAGGCCGGCTCGGCCTGGCGGGACGTGACCGGCGCGTCCAACTACGGCACGAGCACGACCGCGTTCAACAGCGTCACCTTCGACCCCGTCACCACCTCGCGGGTGCGGGCCACGATCCGGGCCAACGGCAACGGCACCACCTACTCCGCAGTTGCGATCACGGACTGGCGGGTCTTCGCCGACGACCCGGGTGTCCAGCCCAAGTTGCCGGTCACGGTGACCGTGCAGGCGCGGTGCGTCGCCGGTAAGGCGTACGTCGCGGTGCAGGCGCGCAACGACCACACCGCGGCGGTGGGCATCACGCTGGAGACCGCGTACGGCGAGCGTTCCGTCGCGAACGTGGCGCCGGGTGGGAACGCCTTCCAGCAGTTCGCCACCCGGGCGGGCTCGGTGCCGGCCGGTTCGGCGACCGTCCAGGTCACCGGTGCCGTCAACGGCAAGGACGTGACGACTGTCGTCACCGAGCAGTACTCCGGCGTCGACTGCGCCGCCGACCCCCGTCAAGCCCAGTAACCACGAGTGATAACGGAGCATCGAGATGAACGTGTGGAATCGTAAGCGGCTGTTCGCGGCGGGTGCCGCGGGTGCCATGTTGGCCGGTTCGGTGGCGATCGGGTCGCCGGCGTTGGCGGAGCCTGGTGACGAGTCGGATGTGCGGGTGACGGTGGATATCGAGCCGATCAGGGAGCCGGGTGTGTTGGCGATGTCGATCGCCGGTGACTCGGTCGCGCTGGCCGAGGACGGCTCGACCCTGCTGG
>NZ_POTY01000079.1 GCF_003236315.1 Micromonospora craterilacus | reverse complement strand
GGGCATGGGGTGGGTGGCCTACGGGGCGACCCCGCCGGCCGTACGCCCCTGGCACGCCGTCGACCTGCCCTGGGTGCCCGGGCTGGACCTGCGCTTCCACCTCGGGGTGGACGGCATCTCCTGGCCGCTGGTGGTGCTGACCGCCCTGCTCACTCTGCTCTGCTGCGCCTACAGCCTCTGGCGGGTGCCGGCCGGCGGCAGCGGGCGGGCGCTGGTGGCGCTGTTGCTGGTGGTCGAGGTCGGCATCCTGGGCACCTTCCTCGCCCTCGACCTGGTGCTGTTCTTCCTCTTCTTCGAGGTCGTCCTGCTCCCGATGTACGCGATCATCGTCGGCTGGGGCGGCGACGGTGCCGACCCGGCGGCGGTCGCCGCGCGGCGGCGGGCGGGCCGGAAGTTCGCGCTGTACACCCTGTTCGGCTCGGTGCTGCTGCTGGTCGGGGTGTACGTCGTGGTGGCCGCCGCCGGCACCGCCGACATCGTCGCGCTGACCGGCGGCACCGACCTGTCCCGGAGCACCCAGCTCGCCGCGTTCACCCTGCTCGCGCTGGCCTTCGCGGTGAAGAGCCCGCTCTGGCCGCTGCACTCCTGGCTGCCGGACGCGCACACCCAGGCACCCACCGTGGGCAGCGTGCTGCTCGCCGGGGTGCTGCTCAAGATGGGCACGTACGGCCTGGTCCGGGTCGCGGTCGGGGTGACCCCGGAGGGTGCCCGCTGGGCGGCACCGGTGCTCGGCGTGCTCGCCGTCGCGGCCATCCTGATCGGCTCGCTGGTCTGCCTGGCGCAGACCGAGCTGAAGCGGCTGATCGCGTACTCCAGCGTCGGGCACATGGGCTTCGTGCTGCTCGGGGTCGCCACGCTGACCGCCACCGGCATCCAGGCGGCGCTGATCGGCAACGTCGCGCACGGCATCATCACCGGCCTGCTGTTCTTCCTGGCCGGTGCGATCAAGGACCGGACGCACACCGGCGCGCTCAGCGAGCTGTCCGGGCTGCGGGAGACCGCGCCGCGGCTGTCCGGGTTGCTCGCGTTCGCGGCGATCGCCTCGCTGGGGCTGCCCGGGCTGGCCGGCTTCTGGGGCGAGGCGTTCGCCGTGGTCGCCGCAGTCGAGGTGGGTGGTGCGCTGTGGATCACGCTGGCCGTGCTGGCCGCGCTCGGCGGGGCGCTGACGGCGGCGTACCTGCTCCGGCTGCTGCGACGGGTGACCCACGGCCGACCCACCCCGGCGGTCGCCGGGCTGCGCCCGGGGCTGGCCGGGGCCGAACTGGTCGCCTGGGTGCCGCTGGTGCTGCTCGCGCTGGCCGTCGGGCTGGCCCCGACGCTGGTGCTGGGCGTCGCCGAGGCGCCGGTGGCGGCCCTGGTGGAGGTGCTCCGATGACGAGGCCGACCGTCCAGCGCGACGCCGACGGGAGGGCGTGACCATGGTGCAGAGCGTCGACAGTGTGGCGTTGCTGCCGGCGTACCTGGCCGCCGGGACGGCCGTGCTGGTGCTCCTGGTCGACCTGTTGCTGGCGCGGCCGGCGGCGACGGTCGCTGCGGCGGCCGGCGGCGCGGTCGCCACCGCGCTGGGCGCGGCGGTGGTCGGTGCCGGCGGTGAGCGCCGCACGTTCTGCGTGGGCACCGACTGCTCGTACGTCTTCGGCGGCCGGGCGGCCCTGGTAGCCGCGCTGGTGGCGCTGCTCGTCCTCGGCGTGCTGGCGCTGTCCGGGCCGCTGCTGCGGGCCGGGCAGACCCCGGTGGGAGAGTTCTGCTTCCTGCTCGCCTGCTCGATGACCGGCGGTGTGGTGCTCGGCGCGGCCGGCGACCTGATCACCCTGATCGTGGCCGTGGAGGTGCTCACCCTGCCGCTGTACATCCTGGTCGGGCTGCGCCGGGGCAGCCTGGCCAGCGCCGAGGCGGCGGTGACCTTCTTCGTGGTCAGCGTGGTGGCCACCACGCTGACCCTGCTCGGCGCCGCGCTGCTCTACGCCGTCACCGGTGGACTGCACCTGGAACGGCTGGGCACCCTTCTCGCCGACGAGTCGCTGCTTGACCTGCCGCTGACCACGGTCGCGGTGGCGCTGGTGGTGGCGGGGCTGGCGTTCAAGGTGGCGGCGGTCCCGTTCCACGCCTGGGCCCCGGCCACGTACGACGGGGCGCCGCTGCCGGTGGCCGCGTACCTGTCGACCGCGTCGAAGCTCGGTGGCGTGGTCGCCCTGCTGGCCGTCGTGCAGCACGCGCTGCCGCCGGGCGTGACCGGGCCGGTGCTGGCCCTGGTCGCCGCGCTGACCATGACCGTGGGCAACCTGGTGGCGCTGCGCCAGCGGCGTACCGTGCGGCTGCTCGCCTGGTCCTCGGTGGCCCAGGCGGGGTACATCCTCGCCCCGCTCGGCGCGCTGGCCCTGGCCGACGCCGAGGCGCGCACCGGCGCGTACGCCGCGGCCCTGGCGTACGCCGTCTTCTTCGTGCTGCTGGAGCTGGCGGCCTTCGCCGGCGTGGTGGCCCTGCGCCCGGCCGGCGCCGACGGCGGCACCCTGGACGACCTGCGGGGCGCGGCCCGCCGGCACCCGTGGGTCGGTGCCGGCCTCGCGTTCGCGCTGGTCGGGTTGGCTGGCCTGCCACCGGCCCTGGCCGGGCTGTTCGCCAAGGTGACGGTGGTCCGGTCGCTGCTCGGCGGCGACGCGGGCTGGCTCGCCCTGGTGGTGGCGCTGAACGCGGTGCTCGGCCTGGCCTACTACCTGCGTGTCGCCGCGTTGCTCTACGCGCCGTCCGGTGACGTCGCCGCGCCCGCCGTGCGGCCGGCACGGGCGGTAGCCGCCGCGCTGGCGGTGGCGACGGTGGTGGCCGTGATCGTCGGCTTCGCGCCGCAGGTCGTGCTCGATCTCGCCGGGAGCTGAACCCGGCCCTCCTTCTCGCATTCCCGGTCATGACTGTCACTCAGGTAACTCTCAGTCATGAGGCGGATGGTTAACGGGTACCGGGTTGTTGTACCGGTCAGCGGATCCCGGCATCCGGGCACCGAAGGAGTGATCGTGCACCACAACCGTCTCAAGACCGCCGCGCTGCTCGGCCTGCTCACCTCGCTGATCCTGGCGGTGGGCTACTGGTTCGGCGGCAGTGGCGGCCTGGTCATCGCCGTCCTCGTGTCGCTGGCCATGAACGGCTTCACCTACTTCTACTCGGACAAGCTGGCCCTGCGCTCGATGGGGGCGCAACCGGTCAGCGAGGCACAGTTCCCGGAGCTGTACCACATGGTCCGTGAGCTGGCCACCGAGGCCCGGCAGCCGATGCCTCGGCTGTACGTGAGCCCGGCCGCCCAGCCCAACGCGTTCGCCACCGGACGTAACCCGCAGAACGCCGCGGTCTGCGTGACCCAGGGAATCGTCGAGATCCTCGACTACCGCGAGCTGCGGGGCGTGATCGGGCACGAGCTGTCCCACGTCTACAACCGGGACATCCTCATCTCCAGCGTGGCGGCCGGTTTGGCCGGCATCATCACCATGGTGGCGAACCTCGCCCTGTTCATCCCGTTGGGTGGCGGCAGCGACGAGGACGGCCCAAACCCGGCCGTGCTGCTGCTCACCATCATCCTAGGCCCGCTCGCCGCGACCGTCATCCAGCTGGCGATCAGCCGGAGCCGGGAGTTCCAGGCCGACGCCTCCGGCGCCGAGCTGACCCGGGACCCGCTGGCCCTGGCCAGCGCCCTGCGGAAGATCCACATGGGTACCCAGCGCCGGCCGCTGCCGGCCGAGGGCCAGCTCACCAGCACCGCGCACCTGATGATCGACAACCCGTTCAAGGGCGGTGGGATCTCCGCCCTGTTCGCCACCCACCCGAAGATGGAGGAGCGCGTCGCCCGGCTGGAGCAGATGGCCGCCCAGACGGCCGGCCCGGTGCGCTACCAGCGCTGACCCGACACCCAACCCCTTCGCCGCCCGCGCCAGGTCCGCCCGGCGCGGGCGGCGCATTTCCGGTACGGCTCAACTCGGCCGCCGGGTGTGAGCGCGCTAACCGTACTGCGGAGCGGGTGTGGGGCGTTAGGGTCTAAACGACTCTCGCTCATTACATTCCCGTGGAGGTGGGCACGTGGCTGGGCTGCGCCGGTACCTGGGTGTCTGGCGGATTCCGGGAGCACCGACGCTGCTGGTCACCGGCATCATCGGGCGGCTCGGGATCGGCATGACGCCACTGGCGTTGCTGCTCGTCGTGGAGCAGGTCACCGGGCACTACTCGCTGGCCGCCGTCGCCGGTGGCTGCTACGCCCTCTCCGGCGCCGCGCTGAGCCCGGTGGCCGGCCGGATCGCCGACCGGATCGGCCCCACCCCGGTGCTGCTCGGCACCGCGATCGCCCACCCGCTGGCCCTGATCGGGCTGCTCTGGTCGGCCCGCTCCGACTCCGCACCCTTCTCGCTGGTGCTGCTCACCGCGGCAGTGGCCGGCGCGTCGTACCCGCCGATGACCGCCGCGATCCGCGGTGCCTGGAACGACCTGACCAGCGTCGCCTCCGGCCGGTACCACCTCCGCAACACCGCGCTCGCCGCCGAGACCACCCTGTTCGAGATCGTCTTCGTGCTCGGCCCGCTGCTCGTGGCCGGTTTCGTCCTGTTCGCCGACGCCGGAGCGGCCCTGGTCGGCTCGGCGGTGGTGACCCTGGTCGGCACCGTGGCGGTGGCGCTCGGACGGACCATGCGCGGCTGGCAGCCGCACTCCCGGGAGCACCAGGCCCGGGGACTCGGCCCGCTGCGGGTCGCCGGCTTCCCGGCGCTGCTGCTCTGCGTGGCCAGCCTCGGCATCGCGTTCGGGGCGGCCGGGGTGACCGTGCCAGCGTTCGCCACCGGCTACACCGCCGACGACCCGAACAGCCTCGCCGGCGTGCTGCTGGCCGTCTGGGGGATCGGCAGCGCGGTGGGCGGGTTCTGGTTCGGCGTCCGGCGCCCGGCCCGGAACATGACCCGTCAGTTCTCCTGGCTGCTCGCCGCGGTGGCGGGAAGCTTCGCCGTCTTCGCCGCGATGTCCACGCCGGTCGCGCTGGGCGTCGCCCTGCTGATCGGCGGGGCCACCATCGCACCGGCACTGACCCTGGAGAACACCCTGGTCGGGCGGATCTCGCCGGCCGGCATGCTGAACGAGGCGTACACCTGGGTGGTGACCATGTCGGTCGGCGCCAGCGCCGCCGGCGGCGCCGTGGCCGGCCTGATCGTGGACCACGCCGGTGGCGTCCCGTGGGCGTTCCTGTTCGCCGGCGGCGCGGTCGCCGTCGGGGCCGTGGTCGCCGCCCTGCCCGCCGGCCCCATCGCCCGCGCGGAGGCCGCCACGGTACGCCTCGACGTCCCGGCCACCGTCTGACCGCGCTCCCGGCGGGTATGCCCGCAGCGTGTTCGCCTTCTTCTCGAACCGACTGGGCTGCCTGGGATCACTCCTGGTCAGCGCGATCCTGACCGTGGTGTTGTTGCTGATCTTCGGCCGCTGATCCTGGTCAGGGATGCTTGTCAGGGACGCAGCGCCCGAAGCAGGTGGTCGACGAGCGCGTCAGCGTACCCGGGGGTGAGCGGCGCGGAACGCAACAGCCAGCGCTGGTACAACGGCGCATAGAGAAGTTCGAGCGCCAGGTCCAGGTCGGCGTCGGCGCGGATCTGCCCGGCCCGCTGCGCGCTGCGCAGCCGCTCCTTCTTGGCCTCGTCAACCGGGGCGGCCAGCCGCTCCCGGTACTGCGCGGCCAACTCGGGGTCGCCCGCGATCTCCAGGTTGAGCGCCCGGATCGGCGCCTCGAACGCCGGATCGGCGAACTCCGCGACGGTGGCCCGCAGCACGGCTTTGAGGTCGGCCTCGATGTCGCCCGTGTCGGGCAGCACCACACCGTCGGCTTCCTCGCTCAACGCCAGGAACGCGTCGAAGACCACCGCCCCCTTGGACCGCCACCACCGGTAGATCGTCTGCTTGCCGACGCCGGCGCGAGCGGCGATGGCCTCGATGGAGAGCTTCGCGTAGCCGACCTCGGCGACCAGTTCGCGGGTGGCTCGCAGGACGGCCTGCCGGGATCGTTCGCTGCGGCGTGCGGGGTCGGGTCGCTTCGGAGCCGGGGGCATGGGTACGAGGGTACCCACAACGAGACGAGACGATCCGTCTTGACGATCGCTCGCCACCGACGCAGACTCGGGATGAAGACGAGACGATCCGTCTCGTCTTGGCGAAGAAGGAGGCGGTGAGGGTGACAAGCTCTCGCGTGTGGTTCATCACCGGGGCCACCCGTGGCCTGGGACGGGCGGTCACCGAGGCGGCGCTGGCCGCGGGGGACCGGGTCGTCGGCGCGGCGCGTGACATCAGTCCGCTGGCGGAACTCGCCGGCCGCTACCCGGACACCCTGGTCAGCCTGCCGCTGGACGTCGCCGACCGAGCCGCCGTCGGGGCGGCGGTGGACCGGGCAGCCGGGGCGTTCGGTCGGCTCGACATTGTCGTCAACAACGCCGGTGGCCTGCTGCTCGGCATGCTGGAGGAAGCCACCGAGGAGCAGATCCGGCAACACTTCGATGTCAACTTCTTCGGCGCCGTCTGGGTCACCCAGGCCGTCATCCCGTACCTGCGCGCGCAAGGCGCTGGCCACCTGCTCCAGGTCACCTCGATGGGCAGCGGAGGCGGAGTGGCCTCGGTCGGCCTGTACGCGGCAGGCAAAGCGGCGCTCGACGCGCTCAGCCAGTCCGTGGCGATGGAACTCGAACCCTTCGGCATCAAGGTCACCATCGTGCAGCCGGGCGGCTACGACACCGGCCTCTACACGAAGGGCACGACCGCGACCGAGCCCCAGCCGGCGTACGAACCGCTGCGGGCGAAGCTGGCCGAACTCTGGGGCGACGACGCCGGCCCGCCGCCCGACACCGCCGCCCCGGTCATCATGAAGCTGGTGGACCTACCCGACCCGCCGCTACGCCTCATCGTCGGCAGCAGCTCCTACGACATCGTCCAGCAGTTGGAGCAGAACAGAGTCGACGAATACCGGGCCTGGGAAGACCTGAGCCGCCAGGCACCCGGCTGAGCTTGCAGCCCCGCATGCTCCTGCACCGCCCGCCCGCCGCCAGCCGTTCCCGTGATGGCTGGCGGCGCGGGCCGGTGCGGTGCCGGCTCAGCGATAGTTGGTGAACTGGAGGGCGACGCCGAAGTCCTCGCCCTTGAGCAGCGTGATGACGGCCTGCAGGTCGTCCTTCTTCTTACCGGTGACCCGAAGCTGGTCGCCCTGGATCTGCGCCTGGACGCCCTTCGGGCCCTCGTCGCGGATCTTCTTGCTGATCGCCTTGGCCTTGTCCTGGTTGATGCCCTGGACCACCGTGGCGTCAATCTTGAAGACCTTGCCCGACGAGCGGGGGTCGCCCGCATCCAGCGACTTCAGCGAGATGTTGCGCTTGATCAGCTTCTCCTTGAAGACCTCCAGCGCGGCCCGCACGCGCTCCTCGGTCTCCGCCTGGAGGCTGATCGCCTCCTCGCCCGACCAGGAGATCTCCGCGCCGGTGCCCCGGAAGTCGAACCGCGTCGCGAGCTCCTTCTCCGCCTGGTGAAGGGCGTTGTCGACCTCCTGGCGGTCGACCTTGCTCACGATGTCGAACGACGGGTTCGCTGCCATGCTTCTGCTCCTGCTCCTGCTGTCCGGCTGGTTTGTGATCCTCTGCCCCCGATGACCAGGGGTACGACTCCCTGACGGTACCCGCTTGCGACGCCGGCGGGGGGAGCCGCTATCCTTGCTTCCGCCGCCGCACCACGGTGCGGTGGAACGCCCTGGCGGGTTGCCCGAGCGGCCAATGGGAGCGGACTGTAAATCCGTCGCGAAAGCTACAGAGGTTCGAATCCTCTACCCGCCACCAGGTGCGACAACGGCCCCTGACCAGCATTAATGCTGATCGGGGGCCGTTGTTGTTGAGCTAGCCGAGTCCGGCTCGCCGGTCACTCAGGGGCCCTGAACGGCCGAAATGCCGGTCGGGTCGCAGTGGTGACTGGCTGGGTCGGCGATGGATCCGGCAGGCGCCACGGCGCCGGTGCCGATTGCGGCCCGGCGGCTGTCGTCCGAACCCCGCACCCTGCCCCGGCCAGCGGTCGCGGAGCCCGATCGGCTTCTTCTCGGCCAAACGACTGTCGTTGATCTGTCGCGTCCAGACTGCCGCCTCCGCGTCGGCGGATCGCAAGTGGTCGCCCACCTGCTCATGCCGGGTCTTGTCGCCATCCCGCCGGGTATCGACCAAGTGTGATCGCGTCGTGTGGTGCGGGTACCATGCCAGTAAATGTCTGGAGGCGTTGACGGATGAGCGCCTTGCAGCGAGAGTGGTAAGGCGGCGTTTGTCCGGCGAGCCGGTTCGGGGGGTCTCCGTCTCGGTACGGGATCAATCGCGTGTCTTGTCGTTTGTTGGGTGCCGGTAGGTGCGAGGACCGTACGTGATCTGGCCGTACGATCGTCCGGCGATCCGGGCCGCGTGTGCGGGTGACGGGGATGCCCGTTCGCCCGCTTTTCTGGCTGCCTCGGGTGTGGCACCATCGGGGAACCCTCGCTACATGTCACCCCGAAGGTTGGAGTATGCCGATGTCTCGTCGAAGGAATGGGCGACTGTTCGCCGCGATCGCGGCGACTGCTGTGCTCGCTACCGCGGGCGCCGCTGCAGCCGGATTCGGCGACGTGCGGCTGAGTGGCGTCGAGTGGGGGCTTGGTGGCGTCGAGTGGGGTTTGACCTCCGACGCTGCGAACGGCGTCGAGTGGGGCGCGCCCGTTGCATACGAGGTTGTCGTTCCGGACGCGCGCTGACCTGTGCGCCGCCGCCCCGGCGCTACCGGTGAGGGGATTCTAGGTGCCGGTTAGAGGGGCTGTCCGCCGCCCGACCGCGAGTGCCTGGCTGATCACGGCTCCCCTCGCCGGGTTGGCCCTGGTAAGCGCTGTCCTGCTCGGCTTCTCCGCCGAGATCAACGGCAATGACCTGCTGCTGGCGGGCTTGCTGCTCGTCGTGATGATCGTCGCAGGCATCCCGACCCTGAGCTTCGTGGTCAGACGGCAGGCCGTCGTCGTCACCCTCACCGAGATACCTCTGGTCCTGGCGTACCACAGCCTGACACCGTTACTGGTCGTCACAATCGCGACCGTGGCGGCGATCGTCACACAGGCGTACCGGCGCTATCCGCCGCCGAAGCTGTGGTTCAACGTGGCCCAGGACGCTGCGGCCGTGTCTGTCGCGGGGCTTGTCGTCGCTGCGGCTCTGCCGTTCGACGGCATCGGTCCGGCGACCTGGGTGGTGCTCTTCGCTGCGATCGCGGCGAGGAGCTTGATCAGCCTGGCCGCGGTGGTCGGCGTCATCACGCTGTTGCAGGGCTGGCCGGGATCGCGGGAGACCATCGTTACGGCCGCTCAGGTCTTTCTCACTGCGGCGCTGAACCTCGCGGTCGGCCTGCTCATCTTGATCAGCCTGGCCACGACCACGTGGTCGATTCTGTTGCTGGCTGCCATTGCCGTTGCTGGCGTGCTGCTCTATCGGTCCTACTCGCGCTTCCTCCGGCAGCACCGCACCCTCGGCGACATGTACGAGCTGACCCGCGCGATGGCCAGTGCCGGCGCGGAGGGAAACCTGGCTGACATCCTGCTGGGCCGGATCCGCGCCCTGATGCAGGCCGAGTACGCCACCCTGTGGCTGCCGGCCCAGGGCCGCCATCCGGAGGTGCTGCTCACCGCCCGGCTGGACGCCCGCGGCCTGCTCGATGTGGCGCAGACACCCGTGGTGGTCCGTCAGCGCACTCTGGAGTCCGGCCAGACGCTGGCTGCCGGGCGGCTCCTCGGCGGTGACCCGGACCTGCGCCGTGAGTTGACCCGGCAGCAGGGCAAAGACGTCATCGCCGTTCCGTTGCGCTCCGGCCAGGTGGTCATCGGGACGGTCGAGGTGGTGAACCGGCTCAGCGACGTTGGGCACTTCGCCCCGGCCGACGTGCCGATCCTCGAGACGGTCGCGGCGCACGCCGCGGTGGCGCTGGAAAATTCCCGGCTGGTCGACCGACTGCGGTACGACGCGTACCACGACGGGCTCACCAAGCTGCCCAACCGCCGCCGGATTCTCGGCGCGCTGACCGAGGCGGTCCGGATCCGGGCCCCCGGCGAGGTGGTCGCGCTGCTGCTCTTCGACGTCGACCGGCTGCGTCAGGTCAACGAATCTCTCGGCCACGCCGCGGGGGACAAGGTGTTGGTGGAGGTGGCCGACCGGCTTCGTGGATGCGTGCCGTCGGCCGCGCTGGTCGGTCGGATCGGTGGCGACGAGTTCCTGGTGACGCTGCGACTGGAGAGCGTCGAGGCGGCGGTCGAACTCGCCGGCCAACTGCGGGAGCAGATCCGCGACGAGATGGTCTTCGACGCCCTCACGCTGGACGTGGACACCGCCGTCGGGGTCGTCGTACACCCGGATCACGGCAGCGACCCGGCAACCCTGCTACAGCGGGTGGACCTGGCGGCGTCGGCGGCGAAGTCGGTACCGGGCAGCGTGCAGCTGTACAGCCCGGCGTTGGAGTCCCGGTCGCTACGCCGGCTGGGGCTCGCCAGCGACCTGCGCACCGCCCTCGACAACGGCGAGCTGGAGATCTACTACCAGCCCAAGGTGACGCTGCGGGAGCGCCGGCTGGTCGGGGTGGAGTGCCTGGCCCGCTGGGAGCACCCGACGCACGGCACGGTCGCGCCGGAGGACTTCGTCGCGGTGGCCGAGCACACCGGCCAGCTCGGCCGGCTCACCGAGTTCGTGCTCCGGGAAGGGCTGCGGCACAGCCGGGACTGGGCGCACGGTGGCCAGTCGCTCGCCGTCGCGGTCAACCTCTCCGCGCGTACGCTCGCCGACCAGCACTTCCCGGAGCGGGTACGCGAGCTGTTGGACGAGTACGGCGTCCCGCCGCAGTTGCTGACGCTGGAGATCACCGAGGCCGGGGTGTTGGACGGCACCGAGCGGCCGATCCCGACCCTGCGCCGTCTGCGCGACCTCGGGGTACGCCTGTCCGTGGACGACTTCGGCACCGGCAGTTCCTCGCTGGCCCACCTGCGCCGGCTGCCGGTGCACGAGGTGAAGGTCGACCACTCCTTCGTGCAGGGCATGGCGACCGACCCGGGGGACCTGGCGATCGTCAACGCCGTGGTCACCCTCTCTCAGCAGTTCGGTCTGACCGTGGTGGCCGAGGGCGTCGAGAGCGAGCTGACCCTCGAACTGTTGCAGGACATCGGCTGCGAGATCGGCCAGGGGTTCCTGTTTAGCCGCCCGCTGCCGTACGAGCGGCTGGAAGCCTGGTTCGGCGCCCAGGTCGACCCCGAGTCGATCTCCGAAAGCGAGCTTCCGCGCCTGCGCGTGGTGCCCTGACCTGGGCGTACGTCGTCACCGGGGATCCGATTTCACCAGCCCGGCAGGGCCGTGTACTCTTACCTCTGCGCGGCCACCGAGTGATCGCGCAGGCCCCCTTAGCTCAGTCGGCAGAGCGTCTCCATGGTAAGGAGAAGGTCTACGGTTCGATTCCGTAAGGGGGCTCAGAGGGTCCGGCTGGGCCCACCGCGGCGGTGTAGCTCAGATGGCAGAGCAAGCGGCTCATAATCGCTGTGTCGCCGGTTCAAGTCCGGCCACCGCTACTCTCGTCTGCCGGGGTGATCCTGGTGGTCGATGGGACGGGCGCCACAGGCGCCCGCTTTGCATGTCCGCGCTGGCAGCGCGTAGGCTGTAGCGCCGTAGTTGTATCCGTTAGCGAGGAAGGCACTCCGCCGTGGCGAAGGCGACCGATGTCCGGCCGAAGATCACTTTGGCGTGTGTGGAGTGCAAGGAGCGCAACTACATCACGCGCAAGAACCGCCGTAACGACCCGGACCGCATCGAGCTGAAGAAGTTCTGCCCCCGGGACGGGCGGCACACCGTTCACCGCGAAACGCGCTGACTCCTGTCCGGGCCGTTCGGCCCGGCTGCGTACGTACGACGATCGCCGGTCCCTGTGGACGGCGCGTGGCCTCCGGGCCCGTGGCCGACCGCGCGGGATCGGCGATCGTGTTCTGCGTGTAGGTTCGCGGCATGCCCCTGGACCACTCCTTTGTCGGCCGGAGCTACCCGCCGACCGCCCCGTATCAGGTGGGCCGCGAGAAGATCCGTGAGTTCGCGACCGCGATCGGTGCGACCGATCCCGCCCACCACGATCCGGAGGCCGCCCGCGCGCTGGGCCACCCGGACGTGGTCGCGCCGCCGACCTTCCCCGTGGTGCTCACCATGGCCGCCAGCCGTCAGCTGATCGAGGACCCGGCCCTCGGGGTCGACTACAGCCGGGTCGTCCACGGCGATCAGCGGTTCGCGTACACCCGGCCGGTGGTGGCCGGCGACGAGCTGGTCTGCGTCAACACCGTCGAGGACATCACCAGCCGCGGCGGCCACGAGTTCCTGACCACCCGGACCGACGTCCGCACCACGGCCGGCGAGCCGGTGGTCGCGGTCTGGTCCAAGATCGTCGTACGCGGGGAGGCCTGACGTGGAGCTGCCCACCCAGACGTTCCGGGTGACCCGGGCGGACCTGGTCCGCTACGCCGGTGCCTCGGGCGACTTCAACCCGATCCACTGGAGCGACCGGATCGCCACGAAGGTCGGCCTGCCCGGCGTGATCGCCCACGGCATGTTCACCATGGCGCTGGTCGGCCGGGCCGTCACCGCCTGGGCCGGCGCGCCCGACGCGGTGGTCGAGTACGGCGTGCGGTTCACCCGCCCGGTGGTCGTACCCGACGACGAAGAGGGCACCGAGATCGTGGTGACCGCGGTGGTCCGCGAGGTGACTGAGGACGGCCTGACCAGGCTCGACGTGACCGCCACCTGCCTCGGTGAGAAGGTGCTCTCGCAGGCGCGGGCGACCGTGCGGACGGCGGCTTGATCGGCGCCGCGCGGCGCGAAGGGTAGACCGGTTGGGAAAGTCGGGTCGGTACCCGTACACTGGTCCGCCGTGGGGCAAGTGACCCCTGCATGGTCGTGTGGCCGGGCAGGGTGAGCGTTGCCGCACAGGGGTGTAGCTCAATTGGCAGAGCAGCGGTCTCCAAAACCGCAGGCTGCAGGTTCAAGTCCTGTCACCCCTGCGCCTCAGGCCTGACCGTTCCGTGGGTCGCGCCGCCTTTCGGTGGCGTCCGGCCCGTGGCGGTGGCATTGGCGGAAGGTTCCGAGGCATCGGGCCTTCCGGTTGATCCGCCGGCCGCGGCCCGTCCCGGGACGGTTGGGTCCGGCCGGCGTGACCAAACGCCGCGCACGCGAACCGCGTGCGACACCGACATCCCGCGACGGAGGGCGAAGTGGCCGACAACAAGCGGCGCGGCGAGGACGCCGACGACGACCGCCTGAACGATGAGGTCGTTAGTGACGGCGCCGACGACGACGCCACCGACGCGGAGGAGCCGGTTTCCCGAGGCGGCACCGCCACCCGGGAACGGGCCAAGGCGGAGACCGCCGGCAAGGTGGGGCTGTTCGGGCGTATCGCGCGTTTCTTCCGCGAGGTCGTGGCGGAACTGCGTAAGGTCATCTGGCCGACCCGCAAGGAGCTGCTGACCTACACGGCCGTAGTGATCGCGTTCGTCACGGTGATGCTGACGATCGTGGCCGTCCTCGACTTCGCCTTCGCCAAGGGCGTGCTGTGGGTCTTCGGCAACCCCAGCTGACCGGCTGACTGTGCCGATAGTGACGGAAGTGAGCGAGCGTGCCTGAGTACGACGAGACCGCCGAGACCTCGGACGAGCAGCAGTCCACGGTGGCGACGGCGGCTGGTGACGAGTCGGTCGAGGCCGTCAGCGAGCCGGAGTTCGCCATGGCGGAGCCCGCGCCCGACGAGGACTTCGACCCGGTCGCGGAGCTTCGGCAGAAGCTGCGCTACGCGCCGGGTGACTGGTACGTGGTGCACTCGTACGCCGGCTACGAGAACAAGGTCAAGACCAACCTCGAGACCCGGATCACGTCCCTCGACATGGAGGACTACATCTACCAGGTCGAGGTGCCGACCCGGGAAGAGGTCGAGGTCAAGAACGGCAAGCGTTCCCAGGTGCAGGCCAAGGTCTTCCCGGGCTACATCCTGGTCCGGATGGAGCTGACCGCGGAGTCGTACTCCTGCGTACGCAACACGCCGGGAGTCACCGGCTTCGTGGGTGCCACGGACCGGGCCGACCGCCCGGCGCCGCTGAGCCTCGATGAGGTGCTGAAGTGGCTGGCGCCGGCCGTCGAGACCGAGCAGAAGAAGGCCAAGCCCGAGGTCAAGGTCCTCGACTTCGAGGTCGGCGACTCGGTGACGGTCACCGACGGTGCCTTCGCCTCGCTGCCAGCCACGATCAGCGAGATCAACGCCGACCAGCAGAAGCTCAAGGTGTTGGTGTCGATCTTCGGCCGCGAGACGCCGGTGGAGCTGAACTTCAACCAGGTCGCCAAGATCTGACTCGTCGACCGCTGGCGGCGGCGGGAATCCGCCGCCGGCGGTCGCCACCGGGTGTCGGTTCGCCTGGCCGGCCAACCTCCGTGGGCGGGTGCAAGCCGGCCTGCGCTACCCTAGAACGTCGCCGCCGCCGTACCCGCGCTGACCGTGCGCGCCCCGACGGCGATGGCGGTGCGAACCTTTCCCAGTTCCAAGCCCCAGGAAGAGACATGCCTCCGAAGAAGAAGCTCGTCAAGACGTTCACGCTTCAGCTGCCGGCGGGCCAGGCCACTCCGGCGCCGCCGGTCGGCCCCGCGCTCGGTCAGCACGGCGTGAACATCATGGAGTTCTGCAAGTCGTACAACGCGCAGACCGAGTCCCAGCGGGGCGACATCGTCCCCGCCGAGATCAGCGTGTACGAGGACCGCTCCTTCACCTTCGTGCTGAAGACCCCGCCCGCCGCCCGGCTGCTGATCAAGGCCGCCGGTGTGCAGAAGGGCTCGGGCGTCCCGCACACGGAGAAGGTCGGCTCGGTGACCCGCGCCCAGCTGCGCGAGATCGCCGAGAAGAAGATGGCCGACCTCAACGCCAACGACGTTGAGCAGGCTGAGAAGATCATCGCCGGCACCGCCCGGTCGATGGGTCTGACCGTCACCGACTGACCTCGGCCAACAGCGACCCGTACTGATCGTGGGAGGGCGCGCGAGCATCGCGGCCCGCCAGAAACCACAGGAGTAGACAGAACATGCAGCGCAGCAAGAGCTACCGCAAGGCCGCCGAGGCCATCGACCGGTCTAAGTTCTACACCCCCGCCGAGGCCGTCAAGCTGGCCAAGGAGAGCACCACCGCCAAGTTCGACGCCACGGTCGAGGTCGCGATGCGCCTCGGCGTCGACCCCCGCAAGGCGGACCAGATGGTCCGCGGCACGGTCAACCTGCCGCACGGCACCGGTAAGACCGCCCGCGTGATCGTCTTCGCCGCCGGCGCGAAGGCCGAGGAGGCCGTCGCCGCCGGTGCGGACGAGGTGGGCACGGACGAGCTGGTCGCCCGCATCCAGGGCGGCTGGCTGGACTTCGACGCGGCGATCGCCACGCCGGACCAGATGGCCAAGATCGGCCGGATCGCGCGGATCCTGGGCCCGCGCGGTCTCATGCCGAACCCGAAGACCGGCACGGTGACCATGGACGTCACCAAGGCGGTCTCCGACATCAAGGGCGGAAAGATCACCTTCCGGGTGGACAAGCACTCGAACCTGCACCTGATCATCGGCAAGGCCTCGTTCTCGGAGGCCCAGCTGGTGGACAACTACGCGGCCGTCCTCGACGAGGTGCTGCGGGCCAAGCCGTCCGCGGCGAAGGGCAAGTACCTCAAGAAGGTCACCCTCACCACCACCATGGGCCCGGGCGTTCCGGTCGACCCGAACCTGGTGAAGAACCTTACGGAGGGCTCGGCCGAGAGCTGAGCACGATCCCGCGACGGGGCCCCGCCACATCGTGGCGGGGCCCCGTCCGTGTGTCGGGTGTGGCACGCTCGCCACATGTGGCTGGAGGACGTCTGGCTGCGCTACCACCGGCGTGGCCCGTGGGTGCTACGCGGCGCGACGGTGTGCGTGGGCCCCGGCGAGGCGGCGGTGGTGCTGGGGCGAAACGGCGTCGGCAAGTCGACGCTGCTCCAAATCGCTGCCGGGGTCCTGCGGCCGAGCCGGGGGCGGGTGACCGGCCGGCCGACCGTGGTGGGTTGGGTGCCGGAGCGTTTTCCCGCCGACCAGCCGTTCACCGTCGGTGGCTATCTCACCGCGGCGGGTCGGGTGGCCGGCTTGTCGCGCGCCGAGGCTGACCAGGCGGTGCGCCGTTGGGTCGACCGGCTCGGCCTCGGCCCGTTCCACGCGGTCCGGCTGCCCCAGCTGTCCAAGGGCACCGCCCAGAAGGTCGGTCTGGCCCAGGCCCTGCTGCGCCCGCCCGGCCTGCTCGTACTGGACGAGCCGTGGGAGGGGCTGGACGCCGGGGCCCGCGAGCTGGTTCCCGAGCTGGTGGGCGAGGTGCTGGCCGATGGTGGTTCGGTGCTGGTCAGCGATCATCGCGGCGAGACGGTCCGGCTGCCGGGTGCCCGGGAGTGGACGGTTGCCGACGGGTCCGTGCTCGAACGGGCACCGTCCGGCGACACGGCGGTCGCCGTGGTCGAGCTGGCCGTCCCGGCCGCGCGGGTGGCCGACGCCGTCGCCCGCCTGCGCGCCGACGGCCATCACATCCTCCGGGTACGCGGCCATTCCGACCCACCCACCGCCACCCGGCCCGGGGCGGGGCCAACGTCCGAGGTGGCCCGGTGACCGCGCTGATCCAGTTCCGGCTCGCCGGCTTCCTGCGTACCGGCCGGGCCATGGCGCCGGCCCTGGCCGGCCTGTTGACCCTCGCCGTCCTCTACGGCGGCGGCCGGGCCCAGCCGGCGGAGGCGTACGGCGTCTCGGCCGTGGTGCTCTTCCCGGTGCTGGCCTGGCAGACCAAAATCCTGCTGGACGTGGAGCCCGACGTGCAGCGCCGGCTGGCCCTGGTCGCGGTCGGTCCGGCGCGGGAACGGGCCGCCGGCCTGCTTGCCGCGGCGGCGGCCGGCCTCGGCCTGGTGGCGGTCGCGCTGGTGTTCCCGTGGCTGGTCGGTGGGGTGGTCGGCCCCACGCATCCCGGCGACCGGTCGATCCCGGTCGGGCTGGCGCTCGGGCTCTGGGCGCACCTGCTCGCCCTGCCCGGGGCGGTGGCGCTGGGTGCCCTGGCCAGCCGGGCGGTCACCCGCAGCGCCGGGTACGGCGTTGCCGTACTCGCGTTCGGCGCGGTTCTCGTGCTGGTGCTCGGCCGGACCGGCTCGGTGGTGCCGTGGCTGGCGCCGCCCGTGCTGCCCACCGCCCGCGCGCTGGCCGGCGCGCTCTCCGGCCCGGCCGCCCTGTCGCTGACCGGGTGGGCGCTGGCCTGGGCGGCGGTGGCGCTGGCCGGTTACGCCCGTGCCCGCCACCGGCGGGCCTGAGGGCGCCACGGCGAGGGTGAGCGGACGCACTCCGGGGCGATTTGGTGGTTACGGCGGGTGTCGCGTAGCCTTGGCCGCGAAGTTCCACCCAGAGACCGCTGGTCACCGTGCCTCGGCACGGTCGAAGGTCCCGCGATGACGGACGACCCGCGTAGGGCGGCAAGCGAAACTCGGCAGCATCCTGCGGTCCGCCGACTGCGGTGATCCGGCCGGCCTCGCCCCGTGCGCCCTGCGCCGGGGCTTTCTTGTTGCCGCGATGCCTCCGCTCCCGTCACAGGCGCTCGCCTGCGACGGTGACCAGCATCGAGTAACGAGAGAGGAGGGACATGGCGGACAAGCCGATCCGGGCCGACAAGGCCACGGCCGTCGCCGAGCTGACCGAGAGCTTCCGCGCCGCTGGTGCCACCGTGCTGACCGAGTACCGCGGTCTGACGGTTTCCCAGCTCACCCAGCTGCGGCGCTCGCTCGGCAAGGAGACCAGCTACACGGTCGCCAAGAACACGCTGGCCAAGCGTGCTGCGGCGGACGCGGGCATCTCCGGCCTCGACGAGCTGTTCACCGGTCCTACCGCGCTGACTTTCGTTTCGGGCGACGTCGTCGAGGCGGCGAAGGGGCTTCGCGACTTCGCGAAGGCCAACCCGAAGCTCGTCATCAAGGGCGGCGTCTTCGAGGGCAAGGCCATTTCCGCGGCCGAGGTCACGAAGCTCGCCGACCTGGAGTCCCGCGAGGTGCTGCTGGCCAAGCTGGCCGGCGCGATGAAGGGCAACCTGAGCAAGGCCGCGGCCCTGTTCCAGGCCCCGCTGTCGAAGACCGCCCGCCTGGCGGCCGCCCTGCAGGACAAGCGCGAGAAGGAGGGCGCCGAGGCGGCCTGAGGCCCCGAGGCGCACCCACGTTCTTAGGTAAACCATTCAGGAAAGGACGCCAGACATGGCGAAGCTCAGCACCGACGAGCTGCTCGACGCGTTCAAGGAGATGACGCTGATCGAGCTCTCCGAGTTCGTGAAGCAGTTCGAGGAGACCTTCGAGGTCACCGCCGCCGCTCCGGCCGCGATGATGATGGCGGGCCCGGCCGCCGGCGGTGCCGCCGCCGAGGCCGAGCCGGAGAAGGACGAGTTCGACGTCGTGCTCGACGCCGACGGTGGCAAGAAGATCCAGGTCATCAAGGTCGTGCGTGAGCTGACCGGCCTGGGCCTCAAGGAGGCCAAGGACCTGGTCGAGGCCGCGCCGAAGGCGGTCCTGGAGAAGGTCAACAAGGAGACCGCCGACAAGGCCAAGGCCAAGCTCGAGGGCGAGGGCGCCAAGGTCACCCTCAAGTGACCTGAGCACCACCTGGCCGTCCCGGCGTACGTGAGCCGGGGCACACCACGTCGCGGCGGGCGGCGATCCGACAGCGGATCGCCGTCCGCCGTGCTCGTGGCACCCTGGGCGAGTGGGCTTGAGCAGGGCGTCACCGGCCGGCGACCGGCCCGGTGCGGGCCTCGCGGCCTCGCCCGTCGGTGGGAAACAGCACCGGATGAGGCTGCCGGCCCTTGACGCGGCCCTGGGCTGCCAGGCACGCTGACATGAGCAAGACCTTCCGCGCTTGCGACGGCCACCGCACGGGTAGTGAAGCGGCAGCACCACTCGCCGCAGACACCCGAGCGGCCCGGCGGGAACGTTGCGTTCCGAGCGGCCCGGTGCGACCCGGTCAAGGGTCCCGAGGCTCGTTCCGCAACTTCCTGCGGGGTGGGCTGGACAGCGGTTAGCCTCTCGGCTACACTGCTAGTTTGCGCTGCCTTCCGACTTGACCCCTGCTCGGAAATGTCCGTTTGTGGATATTTTCTGGTGGGGTCATTGGAGTGCACGCGTACCAGCCGTTCTGCAGCACCGGTCCTCGGAAGGACGCATCTTGGCAGCTTCCCGCCCTGCGAAGACCAGTCGTACGTCGAGCGCATTCGCTCCCCGCCGAGTTTCCTTCGGTCGGATCACCGAACACCTCGAGGTCCCCAACCTCCTCGCCATTCAGAACGAGTCCTTCGACTGGCTCGTCGGCAACGAGGGTTGGCAGGGCCGGTCGGCGGACGACCCGCACGCACGCTCGGGTCTCGCGGAGATCCTCGACGAGATCAGTCCCATTGAGGACTTTTCCGGCACGATGTCGCTTTCCTTCTCCGCGCCGCGCTTCGACGAGGTCAAGGCCTCGATCGAGGAGTGCAAGGAGAAGGACCTCACCTACTGCGCGCCACTGTTCGTGACCGCGGAGTTCACCAACAACACCACTGGCGAGATCAAGAGCCAGACGGTGTTCATGGGTGACTTCCCGATGATGACGCCGAAGGGCACCTTCATCATCAACGGCACCGAGCGTGTGGTGGTCAGCCAGCTCGTCCGCTCGCCGGGCGTGTACTTCGACAAGCAGCCGGACAAGACCTCCGACCGCGACCTCTCCAGCGTCAAGGTGATCCCGAGCCGGGGTGCCTGGCTGGAGTTCGACATCGACAAGCGCGACACGGTCGGCGTCCGCATCGACCGCAAGCGCCGGCAGGCCGTCACGGTGCTGCTCAAGGCCGTCGGATGGTCGGCCGAGCGGATCCGTGAGAAGTTCGGCTGGTCCGAGCTGATGATGACCACGCTCGAGAAGGACCACATCGCCGGCCAGGACGAGGCGCTACTCGACATCTACCGGAAGTTGCGCCCTGGCGAGCCGCCGACCCGCGAGAACGCCCAGACCCTGCTCGACAACCTCTTCTTCAACCCGAAGCGGTACGACGTCGCCAAGGTCGGGCGGTACAAGTTCAACAAGAAGCTCGAAGTCGGTGTGCCGATCACCACGGGCACGCTGACCGAGGACGACATCGTCGCCACCGTGGAGTACCTCTGCCGGCTGCACGCCGGTGAGGAGGGCTACGAGGCCGACGACATCGACCACTTCGGCAACCGGCGGCTGCGTACCGTGGGCGAGCTGATCCAGAACCAGGTTCGGGTCGGCCTGTCCCGGATGGAGCGGGTCGTCCGCGAGCGGATGACCACCCAGGACGTCGAAGCGATCACGCCGCAGACCCTGATCAACATCCGCCCGGTGGTGGCCGCGATCCGGGAGTTCTTCGGCACCTCGCAGCTGTCCCAGTTCATGGACCAGACCAACCCGCTGGCGGGCCTGACCCACCGGCGCCGGCTGAGCGCGCTCGGCCCGGGTGGTCTGTCCCGGGAGCGGGCCGGCTTCGAGGTCCGCGACGTGCACCCGTCCCACTACGGCCGGATGTGCCCGATCGAGACGCCGGAAGGCCCGAACATCGGTCTGATCGGCGCGCTGTCCACCTTCGCCCGGGTCAACCCGTTCGGCTTCATCGAGACGCCGTACCGGAAGGTCGTCGACGGTCGGGTCACCGACCAGATCGACTACCTGACCGCGGACGAGGAGGACCGGTTCGTCAAGGCGCAGGCCAACGCGCCGTTGAAGGCCGACGGCTCGTTCGCCGAGGACCGCGTCCTGGTCCGCCGTAAGGGCGGCGAGACCGAGGACGTCACGCCGGCCGCCGTGGACTACATGGACGTGTCGCCGCGCCAGATGACCTCGGTCGCGACCGCGATGATTCCGTTCCTGGAGCACGACGACGCGAACCGGGCCCTGATGGGCGCGAACATGCAGCGTCAGGCGGTGCCGCTGGTCAAGGCCGAGTCGCCGCTGGTCGGCACCGGCATGGAGTACCGTGCCGCGGTCGACGCCGGTGACGTGGTGGTCGCCGAGGTCGGCGGCGTGGTCGAGGACCTCTGCGCCGACTACATCACCGTCCACCAGGACGACGGCCACCGCCGGACGTACCTGCTGCACAAGTTCCGTCGCTCCAACGCCGGCTCCTGCGTCAACCAGAAGCCGGTGGTCTTCGAGGGCGACCGGGTCGAGGCCGGCCAGGTCATCTCCGACGGTCCGTGCACCGACGACGGCGAGATGGCGCTCGGGCGCAACCTGCTCGTGGCGTTCATGTGCTGGGAGGGCCACAACTACGAGGACGCGATCATCCTGTCGCAGCGCCTCGTGCAGCAGGACGTGCTCACCTCGATCCACATCGAGGAGCACGAGGTCGACGCGCGGGACACCAAGCTCGGCCCGGAGGAGATCACCCGCGACATCCCGAACGTCAGCGAGGAGATGCTCGCCGACCTCGACGAGCGCGGCATCATCCGGATCGGTGCCGAGGTCGTGCCCGGCGACATCCTGGTCGGCAAGGTCACGCCGAAGGGCGAGACCGAGCTGACCCCGGAGGAGCGGCTGCTCCGCGCGATCTTCGGTGAGAAGGCGCGCGAGGTCCGGGACACCTCGCTGAAGGTGCCGCACGGCGAGACCGGCACGGTCATCGGCGTGCGTACCTTCTCCCGGGAGGACGGCGACGAGCTGCCGCCGGGGGTCAACGAGCTGGTCCGGGTCTACGTCGCCCAGAAGCGGAAGATCCAGGACGGTGACAAGCTCGCCGGCCGCCACGGCAACAAGGGTGTCATCTCCAAGATCCTGCCGGTCGAGGACATGCCGTTCCTGGAGGACGGCACCCCGGTCGACATCGTGCTCAACCCGCTGGGTGTGCCGAGCCGGATGAACATCGGCCAGGTGCTGGAGACCCACCTGGGCTGGGTGGCTAAGACGGGGTGGAAGGTCGAGGGCGACGACGCCGACTGGAAGCGTCAGCTCCAGAGCATCGGTGCGGACACCTCCGAGCCGGACACCAACGTGGCCACTCCGGTCTTCGACGGTGCCCGCGAGGAGGAGATCTCCGGTCTGCTCGCGTCGACCCTGCCCAACCGGGACGGCAAGCAGCTGATCGGTGCCAGTGGCAAGGCGCAGCTGTTCGACGGTCGCTCCGGCGAGCCGCTGCCCGACCCGATCGCCGTCGGCTACATCTACATCCTGAAGCTCAACCACCTGGTCGACGACAAGATCCACGCCCGGTCGACCGGTCCGTACTCGATGATCACTCAGCAGCCGCTGGGTGGTAAGGCGCAGTTCGGTGGTCAGCGCTTCGGTGAAATGGAGTGCTGGGCGATGCAGGCCTACGGTGCCGCGTACGCCCTGCAGGAGCTGCTGACGATCAAGTCCGACGACGTTCTCGGCCGGGTGAAGGTCTACGAGGCCATCGTCAAGGGCGAGAACATCCCGGAGCCGGGCATCCCGGAGTCGTTCAAGGTGCTGCTCAAGGAGCTGCAGTCGCTGTGCCTCAACGTCGAGGTGCTGTCCAGCGACGGTGTGGCCCTGGAGATGCGCGAGACCGACGACGAGGTGTTCCGGGCCGCGGAGGAGCTGGGTATCGATCTGTCCCGGCGCGAGCCGAGCTCGGTCGAGGAAGTGTGACGTTGAGGTTCCGGGGCGGGGCTTTCCCCAGGCGGGTCGCCCCGTCCCGGAGCCAGACTCGGTCAGCTGCTAGCGCAACAAGCGACGTGTGAGGGAATTGAACGTGCTCGACGTCAACTTTTTCGACGAGTTGCGAATTGGGCTGGCGACCGCCGACGACATCCGTCAGTGGTCGCACGGCGAGGTCAAGAAGCCCGAGACGATCAACTACCGCACCCTCAAGCCAGAGAAGGACGGGCTCTTCTGCGAGAAGATCTTCGGTCCGCAGCGGGACTGGGAGTGCTACTGCGGTAAGTACAAGCGGGTCCGGTTCAAGGGCATCATCTGCGAGCGCTGCGGCGTCGAGGTGACCCGCTCGAAGGTCCGCCGTGAGCGGATGGGCCACATCGAGCTCGCCGCCCCGGTGACCCACATCTGGTACTTCAAGGGCGTGCCGAGCCGGCTGGGTTACCTGCTGGACCTCGCCCCGAAGGACCTCGAAAAGATCATCTACTTCGCCTCGTACGTCGTGACGAGCGTTGACGCCGAAGCGCGTCACCGTGACCTCTCGACGATCGAGAACGAACTCCTGGCCGAGAAGCGGCAGTCGGAGAACAGCCGCGACTCGGAGATCGAGAAGCGGGCCGCCAAGCTGGAGGCCGACCTGGCCGAGCTGGAGGCCGAGGGCGCGAAGGCGGACGTCCGGCGCAAGGTCAAGGAGGGCGGAGAGCGCGAGATGCGCCAGATCCGCGACCGGGCCCAGCGCGAGATCGACCGTCTGGACGAGGTGCTCGACACCTTCCGCAAGCTGGACTCGAAGCAGCTGGTCACCGACGAGCTGCTCTACCGCGAGCTGCGGGACCGGTTCGGCGAGTACTTCACCGGT
This sequence comes from Micromonospora craterilacus, assembly GCF_003236315.1. GTDB lineage: Bacteria > Actinomycetota > Actinomycetes > Mycobacteriales > Micromonosporaceae > Micromonospora > Micromonospora craterilacus. Next base: position 3,807 of record NZ_POTY01000079.1, on the reverse strand, counting down.
GGCATGGGCGCCGAGGCGATCAAGGCCCTGGTGCAGAACATGGACCTCGACGCCGAATCGGAGAGCCTGCGGGAGACCATCCGTACCGGTAAGGGCCAGCGGAAGATCCGGGCGCTCAAGCGACTCAAGGTCGTGGCGGCGTTCCAGAACACCCGTAACTCGCCGCTCGGCATGGTGCTGGACTGCGTGCCGGTCATCCCGCCGGACCTGCGTCCGATGGTGCAGCTGGACGGTGGCCGCTTCGCGACCAGCGACCTGAACGACCTGTACCGCCGGGTGATCAACCGGAACAACCGGCTTAAGCGGCTGATCGACCTCGGCGCGCCCGAGATCATCGTCAACAACGAGAAGCGGATGCTGCAGGAGGCCGTCGACGCGCTGTTCGACAACGGCCGCCGCGGCCGGCCGGTCACCGGCCCGGGTAACCGTCCGCTGAAGTCGCTGTCCGACATGCTCAAGGGCAAGCAGGGCCGGTTCCGCCAGAACCTGCTGGGCAAGCGCGTCGACTACTCCGGCCGTTCGGTCATCGTGGTCGGCCCCAAGCTCAAGCTGCACCAGTGCGGCCTGCCCAAGCAGATGGCGCTGGAGCTGTTCAAGCCGTTCGTGATGAAGCGGCTGGTCGACCTCAACCACGCGCAGAACATCAAGTCCGCCAAGCGGATGGTCGAGCGGCAGCGGCCGGTCGTGTGGGACGTGCTGGAGGAGGTCATCGGCGAGCACCCGGTGCTGCTCAACCGGGCGCCGACCCTGCACCGGCTCGGTATCCAGGCCTTCGAGCCGCAGCTGGTCGAGGGCAAGGCCATCCAGATCCACCCGCTGGTCTGCACCGCGTTCAACGCCGACTTCGACGGTGACCAGATGGCGGTGCACGTGCCGCTGTCCGCCGAGGCCCAGGCCGAGGCGCGGATCCTGATGCTGTCGTCGAACAACATCCTCAAGCCGGCCGACGGCAAGCCGGTCACCATGCCCACCCAGGACATGGTCATCGGGCTCTACCACCTCACCCACCTCACCCCCGGTGAGCGCGGGGAGGGTCGCGCGTTCAGCTCGGACGCCGAGACGCGGATGGCGTACGACAACGGCGAGCTGCACCTGCAGGCGCCGGTCAAGATCCGACTGCGCGACGTCGTCGCGGTCGACAACGGCGTCGGCGCGCAGCCGTGGACCGCGCCCGAGGGCTGGGTTCCGGGCGAGCCGCTGACCGTGGAGACCACCCTCGGCCGGGTGCTGTTCAACGAGACCCTGCCGCAGGGCTACCGGTTCGTGAACTACGAGATCCGTAAGGGCCAGCTCTCCGCGATCGTCAACGACCTCGCCGAGCGGTTCCCGAAGGTGGCCCTCGCGGCCACCCTCGACGGGCTCAAGGAGGCCGGTTTCCACTGGGCCACCTGGTCCGGCGTGACCATCGGTATGGAGGACGTCATCGCTCCGCCGCGCAAGCGGGAGATCCTGGAGCGGTACGAGAAGGAAGCCGACCGGATCGACAAGCAGTACCAGCGTGGTCTGATGACCGCCGAGGAGCGTCGCGGCGAACTCATCGAGATCTGGACCAAGGCGACCAACGAGGTCGCCAAGGAGATGGACACCGCGCTGCCGCAGGAGAACCCGCTGTGGAAGATGATCAACTCGGGTGCTCGCGGTAACCTGCTCCAGCTCCGGCAGATCGCGGCGATCCGTGGTCTGGTGGCCAACCCGAAGGGCGAGATCATCCCGCGGCCGATCAAGGCCAGCTACCGGGAGGGCCTGTCCGTGCTGGAGTACTTCATCTCCACGCACGGTGCCCGTAAGGGTCTCGCGGACACCGCCCTGCGTACCGCCGACTCGGGTTACCTGACCCGACGTCTGGTGGACGTCTCGCAGGACGTCATCATCCGCGAGGAGGACTGCGGCACCGACCGGGCCATCCCGATGCAGGTGGGCCAGCAGCTCGACGGCAAGCTCGTGGTGCACGAGCACGCCGAGACGAGCGTGCACGCCCGTACCCTCGCCGACGACATCAAGGGGCCGGACGGCACCGTGGTCGCCGAGCGGGGCGCGGACATCAACTCGATCCTGGTCGACAAGATCGTCGAGGCCGGGGTCGAGACCGTCCGGGTGCGCAGCGTGCTCACCTGCGAGTCGAAGCTGGGCGTCTGCGGGGCGTGCTACGGCCGCTCGCTGCCGACCGGCAAGATCGTGGACGTCGGCGAGGCGGTCGGCATCATCGCCGCCCAGTCGATCGGTGAGCCGGGTACGCAGCTGACGATGCGTACCTTCCACACCGGTGGTGTCGCGGGTGAGGACATCACCCAGGGTCTGCCGCGTGTCCAGGAGATCTTCGAGGCCCGGATCCCGAAGGGCAAGGCGCCGATCGCCGACACCCCCGGCCGGATCCGGATCGAGGACGGCGAGCGGTCGCGCAAGATCGTCGTGATCCCGGACGACGGCAGCGAGGAGATCGTCTACGACAAGATCTCCAAGCGGGTCCGGCTGCGGGCGCACGACGGCGACCACGTCGAGGTCGGCGAGAAGCTCACCGAGGGCACTATCGACCCGCACGAGCTGCTGCGCATCCTCGGCCCGCGTTCGGTCCAGGTCCACCTGACCCAGGAGGTCCAGGAGGTCTACCGGTCCCAGGGCGTGCTCATCCACGACAAGCACATCGAGATCATCATCCGCCAGATGCTCAAGCGGGTGACGGTCATCGACTCCGGCTCGACCGAGTTCCTGCCGGGTGTGCTGGTCGACCGGGCGCTGTTCGAGTCGGAGAACCGCCGGCTCGTCGGCGAGGGCGGCGAGCCTGCGGCGGGTCGTCCGGTGCTGATGGGTATCACCAAGGCCTCGCTGGCCACCGACTCCTGGCTCTCGGCGGCCTCCTTCCAGGAGACCACCCGGGTGCTGACCGACGCCGCGATCAACTCGCGCAGCGACTCGCTGGTCGGGCTCAAGGAGAACGTGATCATCGGTAAGCTCATCCCGGCCGGTACCGGCATCAGCAAGTACCGCAACGTCCGGGTCGAGCCGACCGAGGAGGCGAAGGCCAAGGTCTACTCGATGACCGGCTACCCGGAGACCGACTACGGTTTCGGGCCGGCCAGTGGCCAGGCGGTTCCGCTGGACGACTTCGATTTCGGGTCGTACCGCTAGACCGCGCGGTGACATGGGAGGCCCCCGGCAGTTTGCCGGGGGCCTCCTCGCGTCTGCGGAACGGGCCGCAGTGGCCGGTCGGGGGAGCCGACTGCCGGGCCCGGTCAGGCGGGCCCTTGCCCACGGGTACGGCACGTGCCCGCCCCGGCCGGGGCATCATGTGGCTATGACGATCGCACCCGGATCGGCGCCCACCGCGCCGGCGCCGCGTCACCCGCTCGACCCGGATCCGGTCCGGGCGACCAAGGCCAGGGCGGTCTTCGCGCTGGGGCTGATGGCCGCGTTGACCGGCCTGCTGATCGGTGGGGTGGTGCCGGCCACGGTGGCCCTGCAACTGGCCCGGCAGGCGCGCCGGGAGGCGTACGCCTCGGGGGGTTTCCTGACCGGCGCGGCCTGGCTGCGTCGCGGCGAGCGGCTGGCCTGGACGGGTCTGGTGCTGGTCGCGGTCAGCCTGGTGGCGCTCCTGGTGATCGGTGTGGTCCGGCTGGCCGAGGCGCCGTACGGGCAGGACTTCGCACCACACGTCGACTGACCCCGTGCGGGGGCCGCCCCTCGCGCCGGGCGTCGAGGGGCTGACGGGCGACGGTAGCCTGACCGTTGTCCGTCGCACGACGGTGGACGCGGCCGATGAGGAGGATCCTGTGACGGAACCGGCTCGCCCCGAGGGCGGCGAGGCTGCTC
>NZ_POTY01000078.1 GCF_003236315.1 Micromonospora craterilacus | reverse complement strand
GTGCGGGCGGAACGGCGGGCGGTGGCGAGTAGGAGGCGGCCGGCGCGTGCGGTTGGCGTGCCGCTGAGTAGGGACACGATCCGCCGCAGCCGCCTCAGCTCGTCGTCGCGGTCGGTGAGTGTCTGGTCGTACCACTGGTGGAGGGCGTGGGCTTCGGCCAGTTCGCGGGTCAGCCGGTCGCGGTCGAGCAGCAGCTCCTGCCAGCCCTGACGCCCGCCGCCCTGTGCGTCACCGGCGGGTGGTGCCGGCTCGCGTCCGGCCATGGTGGCCAGGGTCGCCGCCAGGTCGTCGGTCGGCGCCGGCCAGAGGTGGGCCAGCCCGGCGTCGACCAGCCGGGACGCCAGTCGGCGCAGCGCCGCTGCCGGCTCGGCCGGGTCCGCCAACCCGTGCCAGGCGCCGGCGGGCGTGACCACCACCTGGTCCGCCGGGACGCCGGCGTCCGCGCCGGCCTGCCACGCGGTGAGCAGCGCACGCACCGCCGGCAGGTCCCGCCGCAGCGTCGCGGCCACGACCAGTTCCTCGACGGTACGCCCCGGCGGAACCACGCTGCCGTCGGCGAACCGCCACCCGCCGGCCGGGTCACGGTGGACCTGCCGGAGCCGACCGTCCCGGACCAGCACCGCCGCCGGCAGGTCAACCGCCGAGGCGTCGGTGGTCGGACCGCGTTCGGCCAGCAGGACCCAGCCGGGCGCCAACTGCGCCACAGCCCCGTTCCGGATGGCCGCCCCGGCCAGCCGAGCCGGATCAGCCAGCCCGGCCGGATCAGCCAGCCCGGCCGGATCAGCCAGCCCGGCCGAATTAGCCAGCCCGGCCGAATTAGCCAGCCCGGCCGAATTAGCCAGCTCGGCCGGATCGGTAAGCCGGGCCGGATCGGGCGGTACCGGCGCGCCGGGCGCGGTGGGGCTCAGCGTGGTCTGGAGGAAGCCGGTGATGTCGCCGTCGGCCAGCAGGTCGGCGCCCAGCAGCGCGGTCGGTGCGAGCGGCTCCGGGAAGGACGCCCAGGTGCCGGCGATCCGCAGCCCGGCGGCCGCCAACCTGCCCCGGGTGCGGGTCAGCCCCGCCGGACGGGTGTCGTCGTACTCGCCGAGGGCTGCCCAGTCGGAGTCGGTGCTGTCGGGCGGCAGCGCCAGCAGTCGGTGCAGGCCGAGGAAGTTCTCGACGCCGAGCAGCAGCCGGCCGCCCGGCCGTACCACCGACACCAGCAGGTCGAACGCTTCCCCCCAGGTCAGCTGCGGGCTCTCGACGGAACTGAGCCGGGCCAGCCCGTCCAGGGCGATCAGGGTGTCGTACGGCGGCATCGCGGCGAGCTTCTCCGGGCTGCCGCAGCACACCTGGACGCCCGGCCGGTCGGCGTACCGTGCGGCCAGTGCTTCGGCGTCCGGCAGGCCCCGCACCAGCACGGTCAGTTCCGTCGCGGGCAACCTGTCGATCAGGTCCGGGTGGTGCGGGCCGACCACCAACGTGCGACCGGCCGCGGCGGACAGTAGCGCGGTCAGGGCCGGTCCGCGGACCGGGCCGGGGCCGTGCGCGCCGTCGAGATCCGACCAGCCGAGCATCTCGCCGCCGACCAGGTGGACGCTCATGTCAGCACTCCGCTTCGCTCCGTACCGGATCGGTCGGGCATCTCGTCGTCGCGGGCCTTCTCGTCGGGTGCGGCCGCACCGGGTTCGGGCCAGTGGAACAGCCGGCGCAGCTCGGCCGGCGGGAGCAGGCGGTCGGCGCCCAGCTCGGCCACGGCCAACGCGCGGGCAGCTTCCGGGTCGACCCGCGGGCCGTGCAGTTGCGCCCACTGCCGGCGGATCCGCGGCTGGCCGCCCCAGATCGGGGCCTCCCCAGCCAGTTGCATCGGATCGCCGTAGACGGCCGGTTCGCAGCCGGCCAGGATGCCGTAGAAGATCGCGCTGCACAGCCGGTTCGAGGCGACCCGTCGGTGCTGGCGCAACTCGGCCAACTGCCGGTGGAGGAACGCCGGGTCGAGGTCGGTCCACCGGCCGCCCCGGTAGCCGTGACAGACGACCCGGAAGCCGGCCTGCTCGTAGTGTTGCCGCACCCGCCTCGACCGGTACTCCTGCCAGTAGAGGCAGACCGTCACCGGACCCGGCTCCACGGCCCGGATCTCGTCGATCAGCCGGCCGTGGTCGCCCACCACCTGCTGCCCCTCCCAACCGTGGAAGGGGTACCAGATGGTGCCCTCCCGTCGCTGCGGGCCGTCGGGCTCCATCGCCAGCAGGTACGCCCACGGCGAGCCGACCACGTACGTCTGCCGGCGCCCGAGCGACCAGGCCCGCCGTCGCGTCTGCTCGGACCAGAGGAACAGCGGCACACCCGGTACGAACTCGTGGTCGGGGGCCATCCCGTCACCGATGTTCCAGCCGTGCTGCAGGTAGCCGTGGATGCGGGGCGGCTCCCGGTCGTCGAGCCCGCAGTAGCGGGCCAGCACGTGGGAGTGCCCGTAGTAGTGGTTGGCGTGGTGCACGGCGACGGGCGTCCCTGGTCGTGACGACGGGTGGAGGCGGAGCGTAACGAGCCCACCTGAACACCCGGCCACACCGAGGTGTCCGCCCGGTGTGCCGTGCGCGATATGGATGGAGCCCCCGGCCGGGATCGAACCGGCGACATCCCGCTTACAAGGCGGGTGCTCTGGCCAGCTGAGCTACAGGGGCGTTGTGTCGTGGTCAGCATAGCGACCGACGTCCGCTTTTCCCGCTCGGCAGGGGTCCCGAGCACGGGAAACGTCAACATCCCGACGTGCGAGCGTCGATTCGTGTCCGACCGTGCCCGACTGACCGGAATGCGAATGCTCCGGCTCCCACCTATCGTCCCGAACCTTGGCATCGTGGCGAAAGCCGTTTACCGTGCAGTGACACGGACGACACCGGGTTCACCCCTTGCCGGCCGTGGCGCCGACACGGGCATCCGTGCCGGTCGCTCCTTCACTCGGATCGTCCGGCACGTTCCTGCCGGTGAAAGGAAGCGTTCCCCCATGGCTACGGTCACCTACGCGAAGGCGTCCCGGATCTACCCGGGCACCGAACGCCCCGCGGTCAACCAGCTCGAGCTCGAGATCGGCGACGGCGAGTTCCTCGTCCTGGTCGGTCCCTCCGGTTGCGGCAAGTCCACCAGCCTGCGCATGCTCGCCGGCCTCGAGGACGTCGACGACGGCGCGATCTACATCGACGACCGCGACGTCACCCACCTGCCGCCGAAGGCCCGCGACATCGCGATGGTCTTCCAGAACTACGCCCTCTACCCGCACATGTCGGTGTACGAGAACATGGCGTTCGCGCTCAAGCTGCGCAAGACCTCGAAGGCCGAGATCGATCGGCGGGTCAAGGAGGCGGCGGCGCTGCTCCAGCTGGAGGAGTTCCTCAGCCGCAAGCCCAAGGCGCTCTCCGGTGGTCAGCGCCAGCGGGTCGCGATGGGCCGAGCCATCGTCCGGGAGCCCCAGGTCTTCCTGATGGACGAGCCGCTGTCGAACCTCGACGCCAAGCTCCGGGTGCAGACCCGTACCCAGATCGCCTCGCTGCAGGCCAAGCTCGGCGTCACCACCGTCTACGTGACCCACGACCAGGTCGAGGCCATGACCATGGGCCACCGGGTGGCGGTCATGCTCGACGGCGTGCTCCAGCAGGTGGACACCCCGCGGGCGCTCTACGACACCCCGGCCAACGTCTTCGTCGCCGGCTTCATGGGCTCGCCCGCCATGAACATCAAGACCGTCCAGCTCACCGAGCAGGGCGCGGCGTTCGCCGAGCTGCTCGTCCCGCTGACCCGGGAGCAGGCCGAGGCGGCCCGCGCCGAGGGCGGCGACGGCAAGGTGACCGTGGGCTTCCGTCCGGAGGACTGCGACATCGTCAGCCCGACCGAGGGCGGCATGCCGGTCGTGGTCGAGCTGGTCGAGGACCTCGGCTCGGACGCCAACGTCTACGGTCACGCCGCGCTGGACGGCGCCTCCGAGCGCTTCGTGGTGCGTACCGACCGGCGGCACATGCCGAACATGGGTGACACGATCTTCGTGAAGCCGCGTACCGGCCGGAGCCACGTCTTCCACGCCGCGACCGGGCAGCGCATCTGAGGTGTAGCAACACTGCACGCAACTGCGAAGGGGCGGCCCGCTGCTGGCGGGCCGCCCCTTCGGCGTACTGTCTGGGCTTTTGGTGGGCCTCAGCCCTCGACGGCCCGGCGGCGCGCCACCTCGGCCAGGGTGACCGCGGCGGCCACGCTGGCGTTGAGCGACTCGACCTCGGAGATCATCGGGATGCTGACGGTCAGGTCGCAGGTCTGCCCGACGAGCCGGGACAGCCCCCGCCCCTCCGAGCCGACCACGACGACCAGCGGGCCGACCGCGGCCTCCAGGTCGTACAGGTCCGTCTCGCCGTCGGCGTCCAGGCCGACTACCACGAAGCCGGCGTCCCGGCACGCCTTCAGCGACCGGGTCAGGTTGGTGACCTGGGCCACCGGCACCCGGGCTGCCGCACCCGCGCTGGTCCGCCAGGCGGTCGCGGTGATCCCGGCCGCCCGCCGCTCCGGTACGAAGACGCCCTGCGCGCCGAACGCCGCGGCCGAACGGATCACCGCGCCGAGGTTGCGCGGGTCGGTGACCCCGTCCAGCGCCACCAACAGCGGGGCCGACTGCTCCAGCGCGGCGGCGACCAGGTCCTCGAACGGCTCGTACGCGAACGGCGGCACCTGGAGGCCGACCCCCTGGTGCAGCACGCCCCCGGTCATCCGGTCCAGCTCGGCCCGGCTGATCTCCAGGTTGGCGATGCCCCGGTCGGCCGCGGTACGGACGACCTCCTTCACCCGGTCGTCCATGTCGATGCCCTGCGCGGTGTAGAGCGCGGTCGCCGGCACGTGGGTGCGCAGCGCCTCCAGCACCGGGTTACGGCCGACCAGCAGCTCCGGCGCGTCCTTCGCGGGGTTGGACTTGCGCCCCGGTGCTACCCGGGGTCCGCCGCGCCCGGCGGGCTCCTTGCCCCGGGCGGGCTTCGGGGTGGCCGTGCCCCGGCCGCCGCCCTTGCCCCAGGTGGTGTCCTTGGTGCCCGGCTTGCCGATCTTGGGGCTCCGCCCCTCATCGGCCGCCGCGCGACGCTCCTTCTCCTGCTTCCAGGCGGTGCGCTGGGGCAGCTTCTCGGTGCCCGAGTACGCCTTGTGCCAGGGCCGCTCGTCGGCTGGCAGGGTGCGCCCGCGCCCGGCGAGGGCGTCCCGGTTCTTGCCGCCGGATCCCTTCTGGGCGCTTGCCTTCGACGTCACCCGTCGGCCACGGCGTTGCGAATTGCCGGCCATCAGTCATGCTCTCCAATAGTCCAACGCGGGCCCTGGGGGGTGTCCTCGACCACCACGCCGGCCCGCTTGAGCTGGTCCCGCAGCGCGTCGGCGGCGGCCCAGTCCTTACGGACCCGGGCCTGCGCGCGCTGTTCCAGGGCCAGGGCGACCAGGGAGTCCACCACGCCACGGAGGTCACTCGCCCGGGCTCCACCGGTCCACGCCGGGTCGAGGGGGTCAGTGCCGAGGATATCCAGCATCGCGCGTACGCTGCCGAGCGTCGTGCGGACGGTCACATCGTCCCCGCCGGCCAGCGCGTTGTTGCCGTCGCGCAGCACCTCGTGCAGTACGGCCAGCGCGACCGACGTGTTCAGGTCGTCGTCCATCGCCGCGGCGAACGCGGCCGGCAGCTCGCCGAGCTGGCCGGTGCCGACCCGCTCGACGGCCCGTTGCACGAAACCCTCGATCCGCCGGTACGCGACGGCCGCCTCGCGCAGCGCCTCCTCGGAGTAGTCGATCCGCGAACGGTAGTGCGCGGCGACGTAGTAGTAGCGCAGCTCGACCGGGCGCACCCCGAGCGCGGCGACGTAGTCCAGGTCGAGGGCGTTGCCCAGCGACTTGCCCATCTTGGTCCCGCCGATGCCGAGCAGGCCGTGATGCACCCAGTACCGGGCGAAGGGCAGGTCGGCGGCCTGGGACTGGGCCAGCTCGTTCTCGTGGTGCGGAAAGATCAGGTCGAGCCCGCCGCCGTGGATGTCGAACTCCGCGCCCAGGTACCGCCAGCACATCGCCGAGCACTCGATGTGCCAACCGGGACGGCCCCGGCCCCACGGCGACGGCCAGTAGGCGTCCGCCGGTTCGTCCGGTTTGGCGCCCTTCCAGAGCGCGAAGTCACGCGGGTCGCGTTTGCCGCGCTTCGGGGCGCAGTCGGCGGACTGCATGTCCTCCGGCGACTGGTTGGAGAGTGCCCCGTACGCCGGCCACGACCGCACGTCGAAGTACACGTCGCCGGAGCCGTCGGCGGCCGGGTACGCGTGCCCCCGGTCGATCAACTGCGCGATCAGTTCGTGCATCTCCGGGATGTGCCCGGTGGCCCGCGGCTCGTAGGTCGGCGGCAGCACGTTCAACGCCCGGTACGCCCCGGCGAGCTTCAGCTCGTTGGCGTACGCGATCGACCAGAACGGGCGCTCCTGCTCCTGCGCCCTGACGAGGATCTTGTCGTCGATGTCGGTCAGATTGCGGATGAAAGTGACCTGGTAGCCGGCGGCCAGCAACCAGCGGCGCAACACGTCGTAGTTGACTCCGGACCGGAGATGACCGATGTGCGGCGGTGCCTGGAGGGTGAGACCACACAGGTAGACCCCCACCTTGCCGGCTTCCCGCGGGACGAAGTCCCGCACCGATCGGGTGGCGGTGTCATACAGGCGTAGCGTCACCGTACAAGGGTAGCCGTCCGTCGTTTTCCCGGTCCGCCGGAGCCGGGTCGTACGCTGCTGTTCGTGAATTCCCCAGCAGCACCCGGCACCGACCCACCGCAGCCTGTCGTGCCCGGTGGCGAGACGGCGCAGACCTTGGACCGGGGCCTGCGGCTGCTGCACCTGGTCGCGGACGCGCCCGGCGGCCTGACGGTCACCGAGGCGGCGAACCGGTTGGGCATCGGTCGGGCCGCGGTCTACCGGCTGGTCGGGCCGCTGGCCGGGCACGGCATGCTGCGCCGCGACGCCGCCGGCCGGCTACGCCTCGGTGCCGGGGTGCTGCACCTGGCGCGGCGGGCCCAGCCGCTGCTCGCCGAGGGCGCCCTGCCCGCGCTGCGCCAGCTCGCCGAGCAGGCCGGGGCGACCGCCCACCTGACCGTGGTGGAGGGGGGCGAGGGGGTCGCGCTGGCGGTGGTCGAGCCGAGCTGGACGTCGTTCCACGTGGCGTACCGGACCGGGGCCCGACACCCGCTGGAGCGCGGCGCGGCCGGGCAGGCCATTCTCGCCGGCCGGTCCGGCGCGGCCGGCCCGGTGAGCACCGTCGGCGAACTGCAACCCGGGGCGTACGGCGTGGCCGCCCCGGTGCTCGGGGTGCCCGGTCTGGAGGCGAGCGTCGGGGTGGTCGCCCTGGCGCCGCTGGACGCCGAGGCGGTCGGTGCGCAGGTGCTCGCCGCCGCCACCGCCATCGCCGACGCGCTGCGCTGAGCCGCGCGTCGCCTACCACAGTTCGCGCCAGCGTCGGGCGTTGTCCACAGGCGGACGTGGCCAGGTGGGCCGTGGTTGTCCACAGGGGTCGCCGGGGTGGCGGCGTGGGCCGCAGGCTGCTGTCATGGCAGCTCATCCACACCTACCGGACGCCTTGGCGTGGCAGGTCTTTCGCGGTTCGGACGCCGTCCGCCGGAGCCTGCTCACCCCTTATCAGCTCCGCAGTTCCGCCTGGGTGCGGCTGCGGCACGACATCTACGCCGACGCCCGGCTCGACCGGGACCACGCCCTGGCCTGCCGCGCGGCGGCCCTGCAACTGCCGGCCGGGGCAGCCGTCGCCGGCCCGTCGGCGGCCTACCTGCACGGCGTCGAGCACGCCGCCGGCTTCGACCAGGCCGTCCACGTCCTGGTGCCGGCTTCGGCCGGGCTGCGCAGCCAGCGCGGCCTACAGGTGCACACGGTGGCCCGCGAGTCGCTGGCCCGGTTGACCGTCAAGGGCACCCCGCCGCACACCGACACCGCCCGTGCGGCCTGGGAGAGCGCCGTGTGGCTGGAGCCGGTCCGCTCGGTCGGCATCATCGACAGCCTGCTCGGCCGGGGGCTGACGACCCGGGCCGCGCTGGCCGAGGTGGCCGCTGCGAACGACGACCGTCCCGGCGGGCGCCGGGCGCGCTGGGTGTTCGACCTGGCCGACCCGGCCGCCCAGTCACCCACCGAGTCGCAGCTGCGGGTCCGGCTGGTACTGGCCGGGCTGCCCCGCCCGGTCACGCATCACCCGGTGCGCCTGCCGGGCGGCCCGGTGCTGCATCCCGGCCTCGCCTGGCCCGACCATCACGTCGCGGTGGAGTTCGACGGCCAGCGGCTCTACCCGCTGGCCGGCGCGGGCTGGCGGGTGCTGCATGTAAGCAGTCGCCGCCTGCACCAGGATTTCCCGACGGTCGTCCGCGAGATCCGCGCCGCACTCTTCGACGATGGTCGACGCCGGTGACGGGGCAAAGCGGGGGACGGCCCGACCGGGTGAATCCCGATCGGGCCGTCCGTTCGCCCGTCACGGGCGGATGTTGCGCCTGGTCATCGCCGCAGCGGGGCGGTGACCGCCGCGTACGCGTCGATGATGCCGTGCCCGTAGAAGCCGTTGAAGTCGACCGAGCCGGCGCAGTAGGCGTCGAACTCGGCCGGCCGCCCCTCGTTGGCGTAGGTCTGCAGCCTCGGCTCGGGGCAGGCCCGCTCGGCAGCCGTCCGGAGCAGGTGCTTCTCCACCAGGTCCGGCGCCAGGCCGAAGCCGCCCCGGCCCTGCGGCTTGCCGTACCGGCTCACGATGAGCGCGGCCACGCCGGAGGCGTGCGGGGCGGCCATCGAGGTGCCCTGGAGGTACGTGAAGTAGGCGCACTGCCGGTTGGCCTTGCACTCCTTGAAGACGAAGGTCTCGGCGCCCGGCACGATATTGCCGTCCTGGTCGACCGTGCCCTCCTCCTGAAGGACCTTCTTCGGGTACGTGGAGAGGATCATGTTGGCGTCGGTGCGGAACGTGTCGGTGCCGAAGCCGTCACGGAACCAGCCGCCCGGCGCGGCCACTGCGGTCTGCTCGGTGCCGTAGTTGGAGTAGTCCGCCTTCTTACCGGACGGGCCGACCGAGGCGACGCTGATGACGTGCGCCCCCTCGGTGGGCAGGTTCCAGCAGCTGTTGTTGTCGATCTCCCGGGGGTACGGCGCCACGTCGCCGTAGTTCGGGCTGGAGATGTCGGTACGCGGGTCGCCCAGGTCCTCGTGGTTGTTGCCGAGCGCACCGACCAGGGTGACGCCCCGGTTGTGGGCGAAGGTCAGCGCCCGCTTCATGGCCCGGATGGTGGCGCGCTGCGCCGCCTGCGCCTCTGGCGAGTCGGCCGGGTTCGCCGTGCAGTTGTAGAGCCACGGGTCAACGTAGAAGGACATGTTGACCACGTCCAGGCCCGACCTGCCGGCGTGCAGCAGGGCGTTGACCACCGGGTTGAGGAAGAAGTAGCCGGAGTCCTGACCACCCTTGAGGTTGACCAGCGAGACCTTCGGTGCGACACCGGAGACGCCGAAGCCGTTGGCGGCGGCGCCGATGGTGCCGGCGACGTGCGTACCGTGCCCGCCGTCGTCGGTGCCGACCGGGTCGAGGCAGCTCGCCACCTCGCATGGCCCGTCGATCTCCGGGATGTCGGGCGCGAAGTTGCGCGACAGCGCCCAGTTGAAGTTCGGAGCGATGTCGGGGTGGCTCGCGTCGACGCCGGTGTCCAGCACGCCGACGGTGACGCGGCGGTCACCAGGCTCGATCTTGCGCGCCTTGTCGGCGCGGATCATCTCCAGGCCCCAGAGCTTGTCGTCGAGCGGGTCCAGTTTCTTGCCCCGCTGCTTACCGGCGCCCTTGGCGGCGGCCGCGGCCAGCAGGTGCTCCTGCTCGACCCGGTCCACCTTGGGCTTGCGGCCGATCGCCTTCTGCTCGGCGGCGCCGATCAGCGCCGCCGCGGCCGTCGCCTTCGTCGCGAAGTCGGCCCGGTCGCTGGTCACCTGGTACACACCGATCTCGTCGGTCCGGGACACCACGGTCCCACCGGCCGATCGGATCGCGGCGAGGGCCGCGTCGGCGGCGAAGCCGTCCTCCGCGACCACGGTGAAGGTCCGGACGGTCGCCGGCTCGGCGCTGGCCGGCACGCCCATACCCGTCACCGTGATTGCCAGGGCCGCCGCGGTCGCGACGACACCGACGGTGAAGCGCTTGCTCACCACATCGAATCCTCTCGTTGAGGGACGTGGCGTCATCAGACATCAACGCATGACGTTTTGCCAGACGGGCGTCTAAATTGCGGCAGAAGATCCGCTTCGCCGGAAAGGCCGGCCAGGACGGCGGGCCGACGCCAGGTCACCGAAGACCACGTCCCAGTCCGATTCCAGGTCCGTAAGCGACACGCCGGCCGCCGCCGGGGTCAGCCGCCGCATCTCCTCGAGTACGGCCACCAGCCCGCCGGTGACGGCCGGGCGCAGGTCGAGCAGGGTCTCGTCGGCATCGAACACCACCGTGCTCAGCATGCCGCCGAGGATGTCACGTCAGGGCCGGCTCCGCCGCCTTCGGCTGCGCCGGCTCCGCGGGGGCACGCAGCTCGTCGAGACGGACCAGCGCCACCCCGGCGACGATCAGCGCCCCACCGAGCAGTTGCACCACCGTCGGCAGCTCGCCCAGCACCAGCCAGGCGATCAGCACCGCGAACATCACCTCGGTCAGCCCGACGAAGGACGCCATCCGGGCACCGAGGATGCGAGCCGCAGCGATCCCGGCGAGGTACGCGACCACCGCCGCCACCAGCGCGAGGCCGGCGATCGGGACCAGCCAACTGGTGTGCTGTCCGGCGAACTGCACCGCACCGAAGGTGGCCCGCAGCGGCAACGCGCCGACCAGACCGAGCAGCAGCAGCGCAACGGCACCGACGGCCATCCCACCGCTGGCCATGACCACCGACGGCAGAGCGGAGTCGACCCGGCCGGCGAGCACGAAGTAGCCGGCCAATCCGACCGCCGCGCCCAGCCCCCAGAGCACCCCGATCGGGTCGAGCCGGCCGGCGCCGGTCAGGTCGAGCACGAAGACCAGGCCGGCGAGGGCCGCCACCGAGCCGGCCACGGTCAGCCGGCGGGGGCGCTGCCCCTGGACCAGCCAGGTCCATCCGACGACCAGGATGATGCCGAGGTACTCCAGCAGCAGCGCGACTCCGACCGGCAGGTAGCGCACCGCGTTGAAGAAGCACACCTGGGCGAGCGCGACCCCGAGCAGCCCGAATACGCCGATCGAGGCGAGGTTGCGGCGTAGCACCGGCCATCGCCCCCGCAGGACAAGCACCGCCGGGAGCGCCAGCACCAGCGCCGCGATACCGACCCGGGCCATGACGACCGCCTCGGCCGACCAACCGGCGGCGATCAGCGAGCGGGCGAAGGTGCCCGAGGTGGCGAAGGTGACCGCGGAGAGCAGGGCCAGGGCGAGACCGGCACCGGCGGCGGGGGGTTGGCGCATCGACTCTCCTTGGCACGATTGCCCGCCATGGGCAAACTAGGACTATGCCGATGACGCTAGAGTGGGGTCACGACAGGAGTCAAGTTGCTTTTCGCCCATGACACTGAATGTTCGCTGATCGCTGCCGCCGCGCTGGTCAACACCGACGGGCGGGACGGTGAGGGGCTGCCCGATATCGCCGCCCTGGACGCCTTCTACACCGCCCACTCGTACAGCGGGCGGCACGAACACACCGAGGTCGAACTGCGGGCGGTACGCGCGCTGCGCCCCCGGCTGCGCCGACTCTGGTACGCCGACGTCGACGAGATCGTCTCGATCGTCAACGGGCTGCTCCGCGAACACCGCGCCCTGCCCCAGCTCATCACCCACGACGACGAGCCGTACCACCTGCACGCCGTCCCCCGGGACGCCCCGCTGGCCACCAGGATGGCGGTCGAGGCGGCGATGGCGATCGCGGACGTGGTACGTAGCGGGGAGCTGCGGCGGCTGCGCACCTGCGACCACCCCGACTGCGACAACGTGCTGGTCGACCTGTCGAAGAACCGCTCCCGCCGGTTCTGCGACGCCGGCTGCGGCAACCGGGCAGCGGTCAGCGCCTACCGCGCCCGCAAGGCCGCCGCCCGCCCCTGAGCAGGCCGCCTCGCGCAACCCGCCGGTCCGCCACCACCCGACGCGCCACCTCTCTGGCGCGCCCAGCGGGAGCGAGTCAAGGTCACCCACCTCGCGATCACGCCAGGCGGACGGGTCGAGGTCACGCTCGATCCTGGATCGAGTGGCCTTTTCACGACACCGATGCCACTCGATGCGGGATCGAGCGTGATCATGACCAGGGCACACATGGCAGCGGCGGGTGGTGGCTACATCCGTCGTCTTCGTCAGCGCGGCGGCGCCGTGACGAAGGCCCGCCAGGCGTACGGGTCGAAGGTCAGCACCGGCCCCGCCGGGTCCTTACTGTCCCGCACCCCGACCAA
Source organism: Micromonospora craterilacus (assembly GCF_003236315.1). Classification (GTDB taxonomy): domain Bacteria; phylum Actinomycetota; class Actinomycetes; order Mycobacteriales; family Micromonosporaceae; genus Micromonospora; species Micromonospora craterilacus. The sequence goes on along the minus strand of NZ_POTY01000078.1, from coordinate 15,000 downwards.
CCCGGGAAGATTCGTCGCCACCTCGACACAGTCATTGGACTGCGCGCTCCGACTGCTCTTGCGCCACCGGGCTCCAGTCAGCTCCATGCCTCGGCCACGTCCCTCATCAGCTCGACCGATTGGTGAGGCGTATATGCCTCGCCGAGGCAAACCTCCCACACCTGCCTCAGAAGATCGAGATCCTCTGACCGATCCAGTTCCTGCCCGCCGATATGGCTACCGAGGAAGGCCACATCGGTGCCGTCGCTTGTGGTAGCCAGCAGGAACGGTCCGCCCAGGCCGGGATACTCCGCCGCCGTTTGAGGAACCACGTGCAGCCGAACGCGTGGATGTTCGCTGGCGACACGCACGAGATGTGACGCCTGCTCGGAAATGATCTTCCGATCTCCGACACATCGCCGGATCGCTGATTCATCGATGATCGCGACCAGATGGGGCGAAGAATCGCAAGATAGAACGGCCTGATTCTCCATCCGCTCCGCCAGTCGGCGCTCCACTTCGGCAGTGCTCAGCAAGCCGCCGGCTTCGAAGACCGCTCGCGCGTAGTCCCGCGTTTGCAACAGACCTGGCACATACAACGGCTCATACCACCGCAGCTTCGCCGCATGCCTGATGATCACCTGCGCCCCTCGGCGCCAGGGCTGGGCCTTGTCGAGGGCGACCAGGTCGGTGAGCATGCGGCCGTAGAGGCCGCCGGTGTCGAGGGCCTTGTCGAACTGTTCCAGGTACTTCGGGGTGGGCGGCTGCTGGCCCAGCTCCACCGCGCTGATCATCGACGGTGAGTAGTTGACGGCCTTGGCCAACTCCTCCTGACTCCAGCCCCGCCGCAGCCGTGCCCGGCGTAACTCCGCCACCAGGAACGCCGCCGCCGTCATCTGCCCACCCGCCATCTCCAGCCGCCCTCCAGGACCTGGTTGATCGACTCCAGCGCCCCGCCATCGACGACCCGGTTCCGCCGCAGTGGGCCTCGGACAGCGCGGGCAAACCCTTCCGACCGTAGCGGTGTCCTCAGCAGACTGTGAAGCGCGACGCTCGCCGCTCATCCCCCGGGCGGCGGCGTCGCGGTGGGACCGCCCGCTCCCCCGGCAGGGCGGTCCCACCGCCGGGGTGATGTCGCAAACGATTCAGCTCGACAGGAAGGCTGCGCCATGCCCCGATCCAGCTGGCGAACCTGGTTCCCCCGCACCTCCCGCAACCAGCGCCCCGTGCCTCTCGCGCCCCGGCACCGCCGCGCCTGGCGCGGGCTGCGCCGGTACTGCTCCTGCGGCCTGCGCTGGCGGACCTGCCCGGACCGGCACGCGCCCGTACCGACCGAGCCGCCCAACGGCGGCGCGAGCGCGGGGCGGATCAGTGCCGGGCCGCCACCGAACCGTCCATCCTGGGCCGAGGCCACCGTGGCGAACCCGCAGGTCGGCCGGGCCGGTTGGCTCACTCTCGCCCGTCCTGGCGGGCCAACGGTGGCCGGTGGTGATCGGCCCGGCCGCGCCGGTCCGGCCGCACCTGCCGCTGCGCCCGCTCTGGTTCTGCCGGGTCTGTGCCGCACCCTGGCCCTGCGCCACCGCGCGGCTCGCCCTCCTCGCCGAGTACGCCAACGACCGGGTCGCGCTCAGCGTGTATCTCTGCGCGGTACTGCACGAAGCGACCGCCGATCTGTACCGCCTCCACCCCGACGACGGCCCGGACCCGGCCGCGCTCTTCGCCCGTTTCCTCGCCTGGGTGCCGCACCGGCAGCCCGACGCCTGGCCCGCCCCGTTTCGAGGCGGTGGCGGCAGCGACGGCCAGGTGTCACCGCCAGATCGGTGACTGCCGACGCGGCGCCGCTCAGGGGTGGGTCATCCGGAGCAGGTCGAGCGCCTCCTCCAGTTGCGTCTCGCTGAGCTTGCCGGAGGCGACGTGCCCGCGGGAGATCACCACCTCGCGGATGGGGATCTGCTTGGCCAGCGCCTCCTTGGCGATCGAGGCGGCCTCGTCGTACCCGACGTAACGGTTGAGTGGGGTGACGATCGAGGGCGAGCCCTCGGCGTACGACAGGCAGACCTCGGCGTCCGCGACCAGATCCACCACGCAGCGGTCGGCCAGCAGGCGGCTCGACGCGGCGAGCAGGCGGATCGACTCCAGCACGTTGCGCGCCATCACCGGCAGCATCACATTGAGCTCGAAGTCGCCCTGCGAGCCGGCGAAGGCCACCGTCGCGTCGTTCCCGATCACCTGCGCACACACCTGCCTGACGGCCTCGCAGACCACCGGGTTGACCTTGCCCGGCATGATCGACGATCCCGGCTGCAGGTCAGGAATTCGCAGCTCGCGCAGGCCGGCCCGGGGGCCCGAACCCATCCAGCGGATGTCGTTGGCGATCTTGTAGAGCCCGACCGCGACGGTACGCAGCTGACCCGAGGCTTCCACCAGCGCATCCCGCGCGCCCTGCGCCTCGAAGTGGTTGCGCGCCTCGGTCAGCGGCAGCCCGGTCGAGTCGCGCAACTTCTCGATCACCCGGGCGGCGAAGCCGAGCGGAGTGTTGATCCCGGTGCCCACCGCCGTCCCGCCGAGCGGCAGCTCGGCCAGCCGGGGCAGCACCGCCTCCAGCCGGTCGATGCCGTACCGGACCTGGGCGGCGTACCCGCCGAACTCCTGGCCGAGGGTCACCGGGGTGGCGTCCATCAGGTGCGTACGCCCGGCCTTGACCACGGTGTCGAACTCCCCGGCCTTCGCCTCCAAAGCGCCGGCCAACTGGGCCAGCGCCGGCAGCAGATCCCGGGCGACGGCCTCGGTGGCGGCCAGGTGGATCGAGGACGGGAAGACGTCGTTGCTGGACTGCGAGGCGTTGACGTCGTCGTTGGGGTGCACGTCCCGGCCCAGCTCCCGGCCGGCCAGGGTGGCGATCACCTCGTTGGTGTTCATGTTGGACGACGTGCCGGAGCCGGTCTGGAACACGTCGACCGGAAACTGGTCGTCGTACCCACCGTCGGCCACGTGCGCGGCGGCGGCGGCGATCGCCGCAGCCACGTTCGGATCGATGACGCCCAGGTCCCCGTTGACCTCGGCCGCCGCGCCCTTGATCTGGGCCAGCGCCCGGATCTGTGCGGGCTCGATGCCCCGGCCCGAGATCGGGAAGTTCTGCACCGCCCGCTGCGTCTGTGCCCGCCACAGCGCATCGGCGGGCACCTCCACCTCGCCCATCGAGTCGCGTTCGATCCGGTAACCCGCCGCCTCTGTAGTCGTCACGCGTACCATCCTGCCCCGCTCGACGGCCGGTTGCAGATGATCGCCTGAGCCGGTTCAGGCCAGCTCGGCCAGCAGACGCTCGACCTCGGCCGCGTCGGGCGACTCGATCTGGCGCAGCAGCGACAGCGCCCGTACCCAGTGCGACCTGGCGGCGGTCGGGTCGGTGTCGCGCAGGCAGCGGGCGACGCCGTCCAGCGCGCGGGCCTGCTCGTACTTGTGGTTGATCCGCGTGGCGTCGAGCAGCACCCGGCCGAACAGATCCTGGGCGCTGCGAACGTCCCCCTGGTCGAGGATGGCGTGGGCCAGCAGATTGCGGGACGCGCACTGGCCGACCAGGTCACCGGCGTCGCTGATCGCGATCAACGCCTCCCGGTGCAGCGCCGCCGCCTCGTCCGGCCGACCGGCCTCGCGCTCCATCACGCCGAGTTCGTTGAGCACCTCACCCTCGTCATACCGGTTGCTCACCCTGCGGTGAAGGGTCAACGCGATCCGCAGTAGCCGACGGGCGGGCACGGTGTGACCCATCCGGTGCCGGATGATGCCGGCGTGCCCCACCGCGTTCGCCAGCTGCCGACGATCACCGATCTCACGAGCCATGAGCAGGTGCTGACGGCTGATCCGCAACGCCTCGTCGTAGCGACCCCAGGTGCACATCACGTAGGTCAGGTTGTTGAGCAGGGCGCTTCGTCCGGCCAGTTGGTCGCCCCCGCGTACGGCCGTCGCCGCAGCGTAGAAGTACTCGATCCCGCGACGGGGGTCACCGTCCGCATAGCTGTTGATGCCGATGTTCCACAGCACGTTTCTCAGCAGGGTGGGCGGGCCGCTTCTGCGACACAGCTCGACGGCCCGCTGGAGCAGAGCGATGGCGTGCGTAAAGCGGGCCCGCCGGAAGTAGGCCGACGCCAGGTAGTTCAGCATCACGGCCTGCGCGGACTCATCGCCGATCGCCTCGGCCGCCCGCAGGCCCACTGAGTGCGTATCCACCAGCTCGTCGAGGTGCCCGCCGTTGTAGAGGAGCCGCCAGCTCGCCCGGGCGAGTTGCCAGGCGCGCAGCGGGGATTCCTGCTCCGCCAGCGCGGGCAGCGTCACCAGCGCGGAGTGGTTCTCGTCGAACCAGGCCAGCCCCCGGTTGGCGCAGATCGTCACCAGGTCGGGCCGGGGCGGGTCGGGCAGGCTGAGGGTACGGCGGCTGCCGGGCGACTCGGTCTCGCGGCTGAGCGCCGCCGCCACGTGCAGGTGGTGGTCCAGCAATCGCTCGAGCGCGTCGCGTCGCTCCGTCGTGTTGGCGGGTTCGTCCAGCAGGGTGCGTGCGTACTCGCGGACCAGGTCGTGCAGGCGGTACCGGCCCGACTCCGGCTCGTCCACCAGGTGGGCGTCGACCAGTTCGTCCAGCACGTCCTGCGCCTCGGGCAGCGGCAGGTCGGCCAGCGCGGCGGCGACGGTGCCGTCAAAGCGTCCGCCCGGGTGCAGCCCGAGCAGTCGGAACGTACGCTGGGCCGGCGGCGACACCTGGGCGTACGACAGGGCGAACGCGTCCCCGACGGAGCGCTGCCCCGCGGCCAGTTCGGCCAGTGCGTCGCGGGCCTTGCCGAGCCGGTCAGCCAGGTCGGCGATCCGCCACCGGGGGCGGTGCACCAACCGGGCGCCGGCCAGCCGGATCGCGAGCGGAAGGTAACCGCAGCGGCGTACCACCTCGGCCGCCGCGACCGGCTCCGCAGCCACCCGACCATCGCCGGCAACCCGACCGAGCAACTCGATCGCCTCGTCGGGTTCGAGGACCGGCAGCGACGACGGCCGCCCCTCGTCGAGACCGACCAATCGACGTCGGCTGGTGATCAGTGTCAGGCAGCCGGCGCCGCTGGGCAGCAGCGGCACCACCTGTGCGGCGGTGGCGGCGTTGTCCAACAGCACCAGGGCCCGGCGGTCAGCCAGCTCGGTGCGCCAGATGGCCAGCCGGTCGTCCAGGTCGACCGGGATCCGTTCGGCCGGGACTCCGAGTTGCCGCAGCAGGGTGGCCAGTGCGGCGGCCGGGCTCAGCGGCGCCCGCTCGCTGTGCCCGTGCAGGTCGATGAAGAGCTGGGCGTCCGGGTACCGCTCGGCCAGCCGGGTGGCCACGTGCACGGCCAGGGTGGTCTTCCCGCTGCCCGCCATCCCGTCGATCAGCTGGATCCGGGTCTCCCCCTCCTCGATCTCCTTGACCAGCCGGGCGACGGTGTCCGATCGGCCGGTGAAGTCGCTGATCGCCCGGGGCAGCCCGCGGACCGGGGTGGTGGCGCGGCGTTCCGATCCGGCGACGGCAAGATCCCCGGCGAGCACCCGCTGGTGCAGTTCCTGCAACGCCGCGCCCGGCTCGATACCGAGTTCCTCGGCGTACAGGCGGCGGCCTTCCCGGTACAGGCCGAGCGCGTCGGCCTGCCGGCCGACGGCCGAGAGCGCCAGCATGAGCTGCCCGCGCAACCGCTCCCGCAACGGGTGCCGCTCCAGGTGCTCGGGCAGCTCGTCGAGCAGGGCCGCCGCGTGGCCGAGGCGCAACTCGATGTCCACGCACTCCTCCAGCGCGGCGAGACGCTGCTCGTCGAGCGCCTGCGCCCGCCGCCGTACCGTGCGGTTCGGGATGCCGCTCAGCGCCGGGCCGCGCCACAGCCCCAGCGCGGCGCGGAACTCCCGGCGCGCGTCGGTCAGCCGCCCGGAGGCGAGGGTGGCCCGGGCGGTGTCGACGCCCTGGGCGAAGACCTCGGTGTCCAGCTCGCCCGGCCCGGTGCGGACCGCGTACCCGACGGGATCGGTGATGATGGTCTCCGGTGGCAGACCGAGCCCGGCGAGCCGCTGTCGCAAGCGCGACACGCAGGTCTGCAGCTGGGCCCGGGCGGTGGCCGGCGGATGCTCCTCCCAGATCGCGTCGACCAGTTCCTCCACCGGCACGATACGGTTTGCCCGGAGCAGCAGGACGGCGAGTACGACCCGATCCCGACCTGCGGTGACGGTGGCTTCGCCCCCGCCGACCCGCAGTGGTCCCAGGATCTGAAACCGCATCCGCTCCCCCGCCCCAATGGTGGCAACTTTCAGCAGCGTAGCCCCACGGTCACAGTTGTCCCATCGGCCTGATAGTGATCTGAGAGTGGATCGACAGCGGCAGACCGGAGACTCGTCCCGGTTGCCCTGCGGCAATCGACGGGGGCGGTGCGCCCGCCTCCAGGGGCGGGCGCACCGATGTCGGATGGTCGAACGCTTCCCGGGAAGTCAGCGGCTGCCGATGGTGAGGACCGGCTTGGTCACCTCGGCGAAGAAGTCGTTGCCCTTGTCGTCGACGACGATGAAGGCGGGGAAGTCCTCCACGTCGATCTTCCAGACCGCCTCCATGCCCAGCTCGGCGTATTCGAGCACCTCGACGTGCTTGATGCAGTCCTGGGCGAGCCGGGCGGCCGGGCCACCGATCGAGCCGAGGTAGAAGCCACCGTGCTGGTCGCAGGAGCGGGTCACCTGGGCGGACCGGTTGCCCTTGGCGAGCATCACCATCGAGCCGCCTGCGGCCTGGAACTTTTCCACGTACGCGTCCATCCGCCCGGCCGTGGTCGGGCCGAACGAGCCGGAGGCGTAGCCCTCCGGGGTCTTCGCCGGGCCGGCGTAGTAGACGGCGTGGTCGCGTAGGTACTGCGGCATCGGCTCGCCCGCGTCCAGTCGCTCAGCGATCTTGGCGTGGGCGATATCCCGGGCCACCACCAGCGGGCCGGTCAGCGACAGCCGGGTCTTCACCGGGTACTTGGACAGCTCGGCGCGGATCTCGTCCATCGGCCGGTTGAGGTCGACGCGGACCACCTCGGTGGTGTCCAGCTGCGCCTCGGTGACCTCGGGCAGGTAGCGGGCCGGATCGGTTTCGAGCCGCTCCAGCCACACGCCCGACGGGGTGATCTTGGCTACCGCCTGACGGTCCGCCGAACAGGACACGGCGATCGCCACCGGGCACGACGCGCCGTGCCGGGGCAGCCGCACCACCCGTACGTCGTGGCAGAAGTAGCGCCCGCCGAACTGCGCGCCGATGCCGAAGTTCCGGGTCAGCTCCAGCACCTCGGCCTCCAGCTCCAGGTCACGGAAACCGTGTGCGGTCATCGAGCCGGAGGTGGGCAGCGCGTCGAGGTACTTGGCGCTGGCGTACTTGGCGGTCTTGAGGGCGTACTCGGCGCTGGTGCCGCCGATCACCACGGCCAGGTGGTACGGCGGGCAGGCCGCCGTGCCGATCAGCCGCAGCTTCTCCTCCAGGAACTGCATCATCCGCGTCGGGTTCAGCAGCGCCTTGGTCTCCTGGTAGAGGTACGACTTGTTGGCCGAGCCGCCGCCCTTGGCCATGAAGAGGAACTTGTACGCGTCCGGGTGGCCGTCCGGGTCCTCCGCGTACAGCTCCACCTGGGCGGGCAGGTTGCTGCCGGTGTTGCGCTCCTCCCACATGGTGAGCGGGGCGAGCTGCGAGTAGCGCAGGTTCAGCCGGGTGTACGCCTGCCACACGCCGCGCGAGATCGCCTCGGCATCGCTGCCGTCGGTGAGCACGTGCCGGCCGCGCTTGCCCATCACGATCGCGGTGCCGGTGTCCTGGCACATCGGCAAAACCCCACCGGCGGCGATGTTGGCGTTGCGCAGCAGGTCGAGCGCGACGAACCGGTCGTTCGGCGAGGCCGCCGGATCGTCGATGATCGACCGCAGCTGGGCCAGGTGCGCGGGGCGCAGGTAGTGCGCGATGTCGTGCATCGCCTCGGCGGTCAGCGCGGTCAGCGCGGCCGGATCCACGGTGAGGAACCGGCGCCCACCAGGACCGTTGACCACGTCGACGCCCTCGTCGGTGATCAGGCGGTACTCCGTCTGGTCGGGACCGGTCGGCAGCAGGGGAGCGTACGAGAAGTCGGCGGCACTGCTCACGACGACACTCCGCTCCGCTCCGCGCCGCCATGAGGCGCACTACGCTGACAATTCGCTCGCTGGCGCTCGCTCATGACGGCAAAGCCTAGGGCAGAAGGGGCGATCAGGCCCACCCGCCGGGTGGGGTGATGGGACGTCGATCTCATCCGCCCCGGTCGGCGGTCACTTGCCGGGATCGGAGCCCGGGCACTGCTCGTTCTTCGGACCGCAGCTGTCCTGCGGGCCCGGGGCCCGTCCGGTGCCGGCCGGCCCGGGCACTCCCCCGTTGCCGTCGCGCGCGGGGCCGCCTGTCGCCGCGCCGAAGCGGACGTATCCGATCTCACGTCCCTCGCCGATGACCATGCCGGCGGGGCCGACCGCGAGCGCGTTCGCGGAGGTCCGCAGCACGGCCAGCTCCCGCCCGTTGGCCGGGTCGAGCGCCACCAGGCGGGACGGCTTCTCGTCGGCGACGACGGCCGCGTACGGGGTCAGCGCGGCTCCCGCCTTCTCACCGGCCGGCCGGTTCCAGCGGACCCGGCCGGAGCTGAGTTCACGGGCGGAGACGCTGCCGCGGTCGGCGGTGCGCACCAGCGCGTGCCGGTCGTCGACGGCGAGCACCCGCTCCCCGTTGGCGGTGACCAGCAGCAGCCGCCCGTCGTACCCGTCGACGACGGCCTCCCGTCCGTCCGGCGACACCCCGACCAGCACGTTGCGGGCACCGTACGGGTCCTCCCGCTGCACGCACCCGGCGCTGTCGGCGGTCCGCAGGTTGAGCCCGGCGCGTTGCCAGGTCTCCTGACCGGTGGCCGGGTCCTGACCGGAGATCGCGAAGTAGCAGTTGCCGTCCTGGGATCGGGCGACGATGTGCAGCAGACGGCCACCGATCACCGCGAGCCGCTCGTCGCGGCCGGGCTCGACGTTCTGGAGCACCCGGCCGGTGGCGGTGTCCACCACGTGCACCCGGCCGTCGACCGGGAACCCGAGCAACGGCGGTACCGCCTCCGGGCCGGCAACCTGATCGTCGATCCGGGCGGTGGTGAGCCGGCGGGTGTCGAGCAGGTTCGGGTTGTCGGCGAGCAGGCCGGTGCTGACGCCGGGCAGGAAGGCGGTCCAGAGCGGAGCGGTTCCGCGCGGTTCCCAGGCGCTCAGGGTGCAGTCGGTGGCACCGACACAGCGCGCGTCGAGCAGCAGGTTGCGATAGGTCCAGACGGCCACCGCGTCGTCGTCGCGCCGTCGGGTCACCCCGGTGGTCGGGTCGAGCACCTCGTACCCCTTGACCAGCAGCCGGCCCACGACGACCACGGCTTCCGCGCCGCCACCGGCCACCGCGCTCCAGTCGGCCTTACGCTCCCAGAGCTGGGTGCCGGCAGCCAGACTGCGGGCCTCGACCCGGGTGCGCTGTTCGACCACCACGGTCTCGCCGGCGATGGTGACGCTGCGCGGGGTGCCGCCGATGCGTTGCTGCCAGACCACGTCCGGCTCGGAGATCGGCTGCCGCCGGTTCACCCAGTCCCACATGCCAGGAAACGGGTTCCACACTCCGGTAGCGGCGAGCACCACCACGGTGGTGAGGCCGAGCAGCAGCCAGCCACGTACGCCGAGGCCGCTCCCCTTCGCCACCGGAACACGGTAGCCACCCGCGCTACCCCACGGCGCACACCCTCCCGCGTGTCGCGCAAGGAAGGGCCCCTTATTAACGCCTCCGGTAGTAAAAGGGTCCCCTGTTAACTCAGCGGTCAGCCGCCGCGCCGACGGTGCCGGGCCGCATCGGCTGGCGGGCGGCGGCCGGGTTGAGCACCGGCCACAGGATCAGCGTCGCGGCCACCGACGCGGCACCAGCGATCGCCATCACCACGCCCGGCGCGACCACCTCACTGAGCGCGCCGCCACCCGCGGCGGCCAGCCCCTGCGCCGCCATCAGACCGGTGCTGAGCAGTCCGAACGCCTGGCCCCGACGCGCCTCGGGAACCGCGTCGAGGAACCGCCGGGCCAGCCCGAGCTGGTAGGCGAAGCCCGCGGTGGCGACCGCGAAGAGGGCCGCCGCGGGCACCAGCGCCGGCTGGGCCAGGAACGCCAGCATGGGTACGCCAAGCAGCAGCGCGAGCCACGGCGTCCACCGTTCCCGCCGGGCCGGTGCCACGAACCGCCCCACCAGCAGGTCGCCGACCAGCATCCCGCCCGCGCCGGCCATCAAGAGCACGCCCGCGCTGGCGCCCGGGCCCAGGTCGGCCGCGTACGGCACGGCCACCCCCTCCGCGCCGACCAGCAGCGAGCCGGGCAGCCACTGGGCGAGCAGCAGCCCCCGGATCCGGCGGTCGGCGAGCAGTTGCCGGTTGACCCGCATGGTTTCCCGGACTGCTCCGCCGGCCGCTACCGGTTCGTCAGTCGTCGTGGCACCGGTCGCCGCCGGGGCGAGCCGGGAGCGGGTCAGCCAGGACCGCGCGGAGCGGGCGCGGGTCGGCTGGGAGCGGGCCGGGCGGGCGGCGAGCCCGACGCGCACCAGCAGCGCGGAGAGGCCACAGGTCAGCGCGGTCAACCAGAGCGCGCCGTACGGGCCGACGAGCCCGAGCAGGAGACCACCGAGGGCGAACCCGGCCACCTGCGTTCCCCCGGCGGCCACGGTGAGCAGCGACCGCCCCAGCACGTACGCGTCGCCGTCCAGCACCTCGGGCAGCAGCGCGGTGCGCGATGCACTGCTGACCGGGCCGAACAGGCCGACGACGGCGACCAGGCCGAGCATCGCGGCCGGGGACAGCACGCCGGTGGCGAGCACCGCCACCATGGCGAGCCGTACCAGGTCGTAGCCGACGATCAATGCGCGAGCCGGCCACCGGTCGGCCAGCGCCAGCAGGAACAGCCCGCCCAGGGCGTGCGGTAGGAAACCGGTCACGTACGCCAGCGCGGCGAGCAGCCCGGATCCGGTGCGCTCGTAGACCAGGACGGACAGGGCGAGCATCTTCACCGTCTCGCCGATCATGAAGACGCCGAAGCTGGTGAAGAGGACCCGGAACTCGGCGACGGCGAAGACGTCGCGGAAGGTGGCCTGCCGTTCGGCCGCCACGGCGGGCGCGTTCGTGCTGGTGCTGTTCACGCCGGCCAGCCTCGCGGCGCAACCCCGAGCGCTCTATCCTTTCGCTTCAGGACGAAAGGTCGCGGAATGCGGATCGAGGTCACCCCGGCCGACATGGCGGCCAGCCGGTACGCCATCTCCCCGTTGGGCGAGGCGATGTGGGCGCTCCGGCTCTACGCCGGCCAGCACTCCGTACCCGGGCTGGAGCCGTGGGTCGCTCGGGGTCGCCCGGCGTACGACGAGTTGCGCCGCCAGCTGCCCGCGGTGGGCGCGCTGCTCGCCCTGCTGCGCCGGGGCGGCTACAACGCGGACTTCATCCAGCCCCCGCCCGACGGCACCGGCCGGGAGTTCGCCGACGAACTGGCCGTGGTCCGCGCCACCCCGCTGGCCCAGGCCCGCGACGAACTGGCCCGCAACCTCGCCGGGCACCGGACCCCACCGGCGTACGCCCGCCAGATCTACGCCTCGCCGGACGTGGTGGACCAGCTCGCCGACGCGATCGAGGCGTCCTGGACGACGCTCGTCGAACCGGAGTGGCCCCGGCTGCGGGCGGTGCTGGAACGGGACCTGGTGCACCGCGCCGGCCGGTTGCTCGCGTACGGCTGGGGTGCCGCCGTCGCAGACCTGGACCCCCGGCTGCGCTGGGTGTCCGGCGGCGGGCTCGGGGCGATCGAGGTGGCCGACCACGATCCACGCAGCTACTCCCTCGACGGCCGGGGTCTGCTCTTCATCCCCACGGTCTTCGGCATGATGATCAACTACGTCGAGCCACCCTGGCCGTTCGCCATCGTCTACCGGGCCTCCGGGGTGGCCGGGCTGCTCGGCGCTCCCGATCCGGCCCGCCCCGACGACGCACTGGACCGGCTGGTCGGACGGTCCCGGGCGACGGTGCTGCGGGCGCTCGCCCTGCCGGCCACCACCAGCCAGCTCGTCGCGCAGCTCGGGCTCAGCCTGGGCGGCGTGGGCGACCACCTGGCGGTGCTGCACGACGCCGGTCTGGTCACCCGGGTCCGCTCCGGTCGGGCCGTGCGTTACCGGCGTACCCCGCTCGGCGACGCCCTCGCCGGTGGCTGAACCGTCGACCCGAGCACCCCGAAGTGTTAACAGGGGCCCCTTCCTCTACCGGAGGCGTTAACAAGGGGCCCTTCCTTCAACGCACGGCGGAGCGGACCAGGGGGAGGGTGCGGTAGGGGATCTGCTCGGCGAGGGCGATGATCGTGGAGGCGCGGGCGATCCCCTCGTACGCCACGATCTGATCGATCACCCGCTGCAGGTCGGTGTTCGACCGGGCCACGATCCGGCAGAGCAGGTCGCTGGAGCCGGTGATGGTGTGCGCCTCCAGCACCTCCGGAATCGCCGCGAGGTGGCGGGTGACCGGGTCGTGCCCGTGCCGCTGGCTGATCTCCAGCGTGACGAAGCTGGTCACCGAGAAGCCGATCGCGGCGGGCGAGACGTCCGGCCCGAACCCGCCGATCACGCCCCGGCCGACCAGCTTGTCGAGCCGCGCCTGGACGGTGCCCCGGGCCACCTGCAAGCGGCGGGAACACTCCAGCACCCCGATCCGGGGCTCCTCGGCGAGCAGTTCGACGAGTTTGGCATCCAGGTCGTCGAGCTGTACAACCTGACCAGCATCCATGACCAAGCACCATACCGTTTGTGCAACCTGACCAGCTCAGACGGCGACAGTTGCCCAGTGAGCCCGGTCACGGCGATAGTCCCGGAAAAGAGCACACCGTCGGCCCACGAGGCCGGCCGGTACGCAAGGGAGGCCACCATGACCCAGGCGATCGACCGACCCCAGTCGACCGAGGAGGTCGACGTCGACGCCCTCGTCGGCGCCGTCGACCACGACACCAGCGGTGACCCGTTCCCGGTCAAGGGCCTCGACCACGTGCGCTTCCTGGTGGGCAACGCCAAGCAGGCCGCGCACTACTACTCCACCGCCTTCGGCATGACCTGCGTGGCGTACCGGGGCCCGGAGCAGGGCCACCGGGACCACGCCGAGTACGTGCTGACCAGCGGTTCGGCCCGGTTCGTGCTCACCGGCGCGGTCCGGCCCGACGCCACCGGCGCCGACCACGTCGCCCGGCACAGCGACGGTGTCTCCGACATCGCGTTGGAGGTGCCGGACGTCGACGCCGCGTACGCGCACGCCACCGCGCAGGGCGCCACCGGCCTGGTCGAGCCGCACGACGTCTCCGACGAGCACGGCACCGTACGGCTGGCCGCCATCGCCACCTACGGCGACACCCGGCACACCCTGGTGGACCGGTCCCGCTACAGCGGCCCGTTCCTGCCCGGATTCGTGGCTCGCAAGCCGATCGTGGACCGGCAGCCGATGATCGACGCCGGGGTGCAGCCGAAGCGCTTCTTCCAGGCGGTCGACCACGTCGTCGGCAACGTGGAGCTGGGCCGGATGGACGAGTGGGTCGAGTTCTACAAGCGCGTCATGGGCTTCACCAACATGGCGGAGTTCGTCGGCGACGACATCGCCACCGACTACTCGGCGCTGATGAGCAAGGTCGTCGCGAACGGCACCCGCAAGGTGAAGTTCCCGCTCAACGAGCCGGCGATCGCCAAGAAGAGGTCGCAGATCGACGAGTACCTGGAGTTCTACCAGGGCCCGGGTGCCCAGCACATCGCGGTGGCCACCAACGACATCCTGGCCAGCGTCGACGCGATGCGCGCCGCCGGCCTCGACTTCCTGGACACCCCGGACTCGTACTACGACGACCCGGAGCTGCGCGCCCGCATCGGCGAGGTACGGGTGCCGATCGAGGAGCTGAAGGCTCGCAAGATCCTGGTCGACCGGGACGAGGACGGCTACCTGCTGCAGATCTTCACCAAGCCGGTGCAGGACCGCCCGACCGTCTTCTTCGAGCTGATCGAGCGGCACGGCTCGCTCGGCTTCGGCAAGGGCAACTTCAAGGCCCTGTTCGAGGCGATCGAGCGGGAGCAGGAAAAGCGCGGCAACCTGTAACACTGTCGAGCGTGACCCAGCCTCCGCCGCACCCGACGTCGCCGGCCGGTGGGCACCCGCCCCCGGCCGGCGGCGTCGCGCCGCCCACCAGCCACCCGTCCCCGGTGCCGCCGCAGTTCGCGCCGCCCGGATGGGCGCCGGGGCCTCCCGCGCCGGGATGGGGATCGGTGGCGCCGCCGCCGGTGCTGGGACCGGGTGGGCAGCCACTGGCCAGTTTCGGCGACCGGCTGCTGGCCTACCTGATCGACATGGTGATCGCGAGCGGCGTGTTGATGGTGCTGTTCCTGCCGGTCCTCTTGATCGTCCCGTTGTGGCTGGCCAGCAGGATGACCCGGACCAACCCGGCCGGCACGGTCGCCGAGCTGGACCCGGGCACAGTGTTCTTGCACGTCATGCTGCCGCTACTGCTGCTACAGGCCGCGCTGTTCGTGCTGATGCTGGGGCTGTACTGGCTCTACCACGTCGAATACCTGAAGCGGACCGGGCAGACCATCGGCAAGAAGGCGATGAAGCTGCGGGTGGTCCCGCTCGACCCGAATGGCACGCTGGACCGACGCATGGCCGGAAGGCGGTACCTCGTGCAGTTCGTCGGCGGGTCGCTGGTGCCGGGCGGCAGCTATGTCGACGGGCTCTGGCAACTGTGGGACAAGCCCTGGCAGCAGTGCCTCCACGACAAGTTCGCCGGAACCGTCGTCGTTAAGGTGTCGAGGTGAACGAGCGCAGCGAGGCCGCAACGTGAGCGTGGCACCCGGTTGGTACGTCGACCCCGCAGATCCGCAGACCCGCAGGTACTGGGACGGCGAGGGCTGGATCGGCGCGCCCATTCCCGTCGACGCCACTC
>NZ_POTY01000077.1 GCF_003236315.1 Micromonospora craterilacus | reverse complement strand
GTGCAACCCCGGGGGAGGGCGGATTCACGCGTCGGATCATATCAGTTAGGTCTCCCCCTTGTATAAGTCTGCTTTTTCGGCCTAGCATCCGGACGTTAAGCGGATGTAACAGGCCGAGGTCGTGCCCATCCCCCGAGGGCGGCGGCCAGGACAGTAAGGAGAGACGGACGTGGGACGTCGATCGATAATCGGTACATCTCTGGCGGTGGTGGCCGCCATGACCCTGTCCGCCTGTGGCGGCGGCGGTGACGACAGCGGCAGCTCGAACACCGTCCGGGTGACGCTGGTCAACCACGTCTGGACCGAGAACATCCGGAAGGCACTGCCGGAGTTCGAGAAGCAGACCGGTCTCAAGGTCGAGGTCACCCAGCTCGGCGAGGACCAGTTGTCGGACCAGTACAACGTCAAGCTCAACGCCGGCTCCGGCGACATCGACGTGATGATGTACCGCCCCCTGCAGGAGGGGCGGCTGTTCGCCAAGAACAAGTACCTGGCCGACCTTACCGACAAGGCCAAGGACAGCGCCGACTTCGACTTCGGTGACTTCCAGGCCGCGCCGGTGGGGGCCACCACGTACGAGGACAAGGTGGTCGGTGTCCCGATCATCACCGAGCAGCAGGTCCTCTACTACCGCAAGGACCTGCTGGAGAAGTCCGGCTTCACCGCCCCGCCGAAGACGCTCGACGAGCTGAAGGCCCAGGCGGCGAAGATCCAGGCGGACAACTCCGGCGTGGCCGGCTTCGTGTCGCGGACCGGCAAGGCCGCCGCCGTCACCCAGTTCTCCAGCTTCCTGTACAGCTTCGGTGGCGACTTCGTCGACGCCTCGGGCAAGTCCGCGGTCAACAGCGACGCGGCCAAGCAGGCGTACGCCTACTACGGCGGGCTGCTGCGCGAGCACGGCCCGGCCAACATCAGCACCGACATGAGCTGGTCCGAGGCGATGGCGATCTTCACCCAGGGTCAGGCCGCCTTTTACACCGAGGCCAACTCGCTCTACAAGAACGCCACCGACCCCGGCAAGTCGAAGGTCTCCGAGACCGTCGGGTTCGCGCCGTTCCCGGCCGGCCCGGCCGGCTCGAAGCCGTACAACATCCCCTCCTGGGGTCTCGCCGTCAACGACGCCTCGAAGAACCAGAGCAACGCCTGGAAGTTCATCGAGTGGGCGGCCGGTAAGCAGCAGACGCTGGAGCAGCAGAAGGCCGGCGTCCCCGGTGCCCGTACCTCCGTCTGGGAGAACCCGGAGGGCATCGCGACGTACCCGAAGGACATGGCCGACGCGATCACGGTGAGCCTGGCCAACGGCGTGGGCCACGACCGGCCGCTGGTCGAGCGGGTGGCGCAGGCTCGGGAGATCGTCGGGCAGCCGATCGTCGACGCCATCACCGGCAAGGACGCCGCGGCCGCGGCTGACGCCGCCAACCAGGGGTTCCAGAAGTTCCTGGACGACGAGGCCCGCTAAGTCCGGGCGCGGGGGTGGTGGGGCGAACGGCCCCGTCACCCCCGGCCGGCCTCCCCACCACGGAGAACTGATGCCAGCTGTAACCGCCCCCAGCAGAGCGCCCCGCGGCGCCTCCGTCATGCCCGACACGCCCGGCTGGGCGCGTTGGGCCAACGACCATCGCAAGTGGCTCTTCGCGGCCCCGGCCATGGCCTTCGTCGCCGCGCTGATCATCTTTCCGCTCGCCTGGACCGTGTACCTCAGCCTGACCGACTCGTCGGGATCCGTCCGCGCCGAGTCCGAGTTCATCGGCTTCCGGAACTACCTCGACGTCCTCAGCGACACCGACCGGTTCTGGCCCGCCGTGGGACGGACCGCGGCGTTCACCGGCGTCGCGTTGTTCTTCGAGGTCGTCCTCGGCATGGCGATCGCCCTGCTGCTATGGCGACCGTTCCGGGGTGAGAAGTGGGTGCGGGTCGCCATCCTGCTGCCGTTGGTCGCCACCCCGGTCGCCGTCGGCATGATGTGGCGGCTCATCTTCGACCCCAACATCGGCCTCGCCAACCAGGCGCTCGGCTGGATCGGCATCGGCCCGCAGCCGTGGCTGGCCGGGCAGCACACCGCGCTGCCCACCACCATCTTCATCGACATCTGGCAGTGGACGCCGATGGTCGTACTGATCCTGCTCGCCGGGCTGACGTCGCTCTCCGACGAGCCGCAGGAAGCGGCGATGATCGACGGTGCCAGCGCCTGGCAGCGCTTCCGGCACGTCACCCTGCCGCTGCTGATGCCCACCGTGATCGTCGCGGTCCTGCTGCGCGGCATCGACGCGTTGAAGACCTTCGACATCCTCTACGCCACCAAGGGCCGCGGCGGCGGTTCGTTCAACGAGGTGGAGACCCTCAACGTGTACGCCTACGGCTTGAGCTTCGACTACAACGAGTACGGCCTCTCCTCGACGGTGCTGATCCTGTTCTTCCTGATCATCATCGGCGCGATGTGGGCCCTCACCGCTCGGAAGAAGGAGGCCGGCCGATGAGGGCAAGCGCCGGGTTCCGGGCCTTCCGCGCGGTGGCGCTGGCCGTCGTCGTGCTCGCGCTGGTGGCGCCGCTGCTCTGGATGGTCGCCGCGTCGTTCAAGACCAACGTCGACATCTACGACTCCAGCAAGGCGTTGGTCTTCACGCCCACCCTGGACAACTACGACACCGTCCTGCAGCAGGCCAACTACGTCCAGTTCATCGTCAACAGCCTCTGGGTGGCCTTCGCGGCGACCATGCTGTCGTTGCTGCTCGGCGTGCCGGCGGCGTACTCGATGAGCCGCTTCAACATGAAGAAGTCGGCGCTCGTGGTGCTGATGGCCCGGGTCATCCCCGGCGTCTCGCTGCTGGTGCCCTGGTACTACGTCTTCTCGAACCTGCGCATGGTCGGCGGCTTCAGCGTGCTGATCCTGAGCCACATGTTCGTCTCGCTGCCGCTGATCGTCTACATCATGATGGGCTACTTCGACGGCCTGCCGGACGAGCTGGAGGAGGCCGCGCTCGTCGACGGCCTGACCCCGATCGGCGCGTTCCGGCGGATCACCCTGCCGCTGTCCGTCCCGGGCATCGCCACCGCCGGCATCCTGTCCTTCATCTTCTCCTGGAACAACTTCATGTTCGCCCTGGTGCTCTCCGGCGCGAGCACGAAGACGCTGCCCGTGGCGATCTTCGACTTCGTCGGCTACGCCAGCATCGACTGGGGCGGCCTGATGGCGGCGACCACCGTGGTCACCCTGCCGATCATGATCATCGCCCTGTTCGTGCAGAAGTACATCGTTTCCGGGCTCACCGCCGGCGCGACGAAGGGCTGATCGACCATGACGACTATCGCTCGCGTCGAGACCTTCCTCGTCGCACCCCGCTGGCTGTTCGTCCGGGTGGAGACCACCGACGGCATCGTCGGCTGGGGTGAGGCGACCTGCGAGGGCCGGTCGGAGACCGTACGCACCGCCGTCGAGCAGCTCAGCGAGCTGCTGATCGGCCAGGACGCGCTGCGCATCGAGGACCACTGGCAGGTGATGACCAAGGGCTCCTTCTACCGGGGCGGCCCGATCCTGGCCAGCGCGGTCGCCGGCCTGGACCAGGCACTGTGGGACATCGCCGGCAAGCGGTACGGCGCCCCCGTGCACCAGCTGCTCGGCGGCCCGGTCCGGGACCGGATCCGGGTTTACGGCTGGGTCGGCGGCGACGAACCCAGCGAGGTCCGCGACCAGATCGCTGCCCGGGTGGAGGCGGGTCTGACCGCCGTGAAGATGAACGCCTCCGGGCGGATGAGCCCGGTCGCCTCCGTCGCCGAAATCGACGGCGTGGTGCAGCGGGTGGCCGCCGCCCGCGAGGTGCTCGGCGACGACCGCGACGTGGCCGTCGACTTCCACGGCCGGTTCACCCTCGCCAACGCCCGCCGGGTCGCGCCGCTGCTGGAGCCGTACCGGCCGTTCTTCCTGGAAGAGCCGGTGGTGCCGGAGAACTCCCACCTGATCGGCGAGTTCGTCCGCTCCACCACCACCCCGGTGTCGACGGGGGAGCGGCTCTACAACCGCCAGGAGTTCCTGCCCGTGCTCCAGGCCGGCATCGCGGTGGCCCAGCCGGACCTGTCGCACGCCGGCGGCATCACCGAGGTACGCAAGATCGCCGCGCTGGCGGAGGTCTACGACGTGCAGCTCGCCCCGCACTGCCCGCTCGGCCCGATCGCCCTGGCCGCCTGCCTGCAGGTCGGCTTCGCCACGCCGAACTACCTGATCCAGGAACAGAGCATCGGCATCCACTACAACCTCGGCGCCGAGGTGCTCGACTACTGCGTCGACCAGGAGCCGCTGACCTTCGTCGACGGGTACGTCCAGCGACTCACCGCGCCGGGGCTGGGCATCGAGATCGACGAGCAGGCGGTACGGGCGGCCGACAAGCGCGGCCACGCCTGGCGCAGCCCCACCTTCCGGCACCCCGACGGCTCCTACGCGGAATGGTGATCATGACTATCAATCTTGCCGCCGAACTCGCCGCGACCCGCCTGATGGCGGTCATCCGCGGCACCGACACCGCCGCCGCGATCGCGACCGGCATCGCCCTGCTGACCGAGGGCGTATCGATCGTCGAGGTGGCCCTGACCACCCCCGACGCCTGCGCGGCCATCGAGGCGATCCGGGCAGCCGCGCCGGCGGGCTCACTCGTCGGCGCCGGCACCGTGCTCACCACCGCCGACGTGGCCGACGTGGCCGCCGCCGGGGCCCAGTTCGTGGTCACCCCGGCAGTGGTCGAGTCGATCGCCGAGTCGGCCCGCCGGGGTTTGCCGGTCGCCGCCGGCGCGCTCACCCCCACCGAGGCGTACACGGCCGTGCAGCTCGGGGCCAGTGCGATCAAGCTCTTCCCGTCGTCGGTGGGCGGGCCCGCGTACCTGAAGGCGGTGCGCGACCCGTTCCCGGACATCCCGTTCGTCGCGGTCGGCGGGGTCGGCCTGGCCGACCTGCCCGGCTACTTCGCCGCCGGCGCGATCGCGGTCGGCGTCGGTGGCCCGCTGGTCGGCGACGCCGCCTCCGGTGGCGACCTCGACGCCCTCCGCGCGCGGGCCCGGGCCTACGTGGCGGCGACCGGTGGTGTCCAGCGTTCATGAGCGACCGAATCATCAGGCTCAGCGTCTTGGTGCCTCCTGGCACGGAGCGAAGCGGAGTGCCGGCATGAGTGACGTGGATCTGCTCACCGTCGGCGAGGCGCTGGTGTCGCTGCGTTCGCCCGGCCCGCTGGCCACCGGCGGGACGCTGACCATGCACCTGGCCGGCGCGGAGTGCAACGTGGCGATCGGCCTGGCCCGGCTCGGCCACCGTGCTGCCTGGGCCGGCCGGGTCAGCGCCGACGAGCTGGGCGAGTTCGTGCTGCGCCAGCTGCGCGCCGAGGGGGTGGGCGCCGACGGGGCCCACCGGGACCCGGACCGACCCGCCGGTCTGATGTTCCTGGAACGGCGCACCGCCGACGTGACCCGGGTGCGGTACAACCGGGCCGGCTCGGCCGGATCGGCGCTGAACGTCGACGACCTGCGCGGGCCGCTCGCGGCCGGTGCCCGGGTGCTGCACCTGACCGGGATCACCCCGGCGCTGTCGGAGAGCGCCCGCGAGGCCGTGACCTGGGCGGCGCGGGAGGCTTCGGCCGCCGGCACGTTCGTCTCCCTCGACGTCAACTACCGGGCCCGGCTCTGGTCCCGGGCGGCGGCCCGGGCGACGCTGACCCCGCTCGCCGGGTACGCGTCGGTCGTCGTCGCCTCCGCCGACGAGCTGGACCTGGTCGCCGAGCCCGGCGCCGACGAGACCACCGCGGCCGCCGACCTGCTCCGCCGTGGCGTGCGGACGGTACTGGTGAAGCTCGGCGCCGACGGCGCCCGGGCGTACACCCGCGACGGCGTCACCGAGGCCGCGGCGGTGCCGGTCACCGCCGTGGACACCGTCGGCGCCGGCGACGCGTTCACCGCCGGCTACCTCTCCGGACACCTCGACCGGCTGGACCTCGTCGACCGGCTCCGGCGCGCGGTCGCCCTCGGCGCCTTCGCGGTCGCCGCGCACGGCGACTGGGAGGGCCTGCCCCGCCGCGACGAGCTGTCCCTCATCGCCGGCAGCGCCGCCGGCACCACCCTCCGCTGAGGATCACCCCGAGAAAGGCACCCCCCGTGAAGATCGTGGCCGCCGACGTCATCGTCTCCAGCCCGGACCGCAACTTCGTCACCTTGAAGATCACCACCGAGGACGGCATCACCGGGCTGGGCGACGGCACCCTCAACGGGCGTGAACTCTCCGTCGCCTCGTACCTGCGTGACCACGTGGTGCCGTTGCTGCTCGGCCGGGACGCGCACCGCATCGAGGACGCCTGGCAGTTCCTCTACCGCTCGGCGTACTGGCGGCGCGGCCCGGTCACCATGGCCGCCATCGCCGCGGTGGACGTCGCCCTGTGGGACATCAAGGCCAAGGCCGCCGGCATGCCGCTCTACCAACTGCTCGGCGGGGCGTCGCGCAACGGCATCATGGCGTACGGGCACGCCTCCGGCCGCGACCTGCCGGAGCTGTTCGACTCGATCCGCGCGCACCTCGACCTCGGCTTCAAGTCGATCCGGGTGCAGACCTCCGTGCCCGGCATCAACGCCGTGTACGGGGTCGCCGCCCAGCCCAGCACCGACGGCAAGCGGTACGACTACGAGCCGGCCCAGCGCACCCCGCTGCCGGTCGAGGAGGACTGGGACACCCGGGCGTACCTGCGCCACCTGCCCGGCGTGTTCGAGGCGGTCCGCAGCGAGTTCGGCCCGGAGCTGCCGCTGCTGCACGACGGCCACCACCGGATGACCCCGATCCAGGCCGCCAAGCTGGGCAAGGCCCTCGAGCCGTACGACCTGTTCTGGCTGGAGGACTGCACCCCGGCGGAGAACCAGGAGGCGCTGCGGCTGGTCCGCCAGCACACCACCACGCCGCTGGCCATCGGCGAGGTCTTCAACACCGTGTGGGACTACCAGACCCTGATCCGGGAACAGCTGATCGACTACGTCCGGTCCGCCGTAACCCACACCGGCGGCATCACCGCGATGCGCAAGCTGCTCGACTTCGCCGCCCAGTACCAGATCAAGTCGGGCATCCACGGCCCGACCGACATCTCGCCGGTCGGCATGGCCGCCGCGCTGCACCTGGACCTGGCCATCCACAACTTCGGCATCCAGGAGTACATGCGGCACGGGCCGTTGACCAACGAGGTGTTCCGCCAGTCGTTCAGCTTCGCCGACGGTTACCTGCACCCCGGCGAGCAGCCCGGGCTCGGTGTCGAACTGGACGAGGAGGCCGCCGCGCGGTTCCCGTACCAGCCGGCGTACCTGCCGTTCAACCGGCTGATGGACGGCACGGTCCATGACTGGTGAGCCGTCGACCCGGCACATCGTGGTGATGGGTGTTTCCGGATCCGGCAAGACCACCGTGGCCAAGCGCGTCAGCGAGGTGACCGGGCTGGCCTTCGCCGAGGCGGACGAGTTCCACTCCGAGGCCAACGTGGCGAAGATGCGGGCCGGCGTACCGCTGGACGACGACGCCCGCTGGCCGTGGCTGCGGGCCCTGGCCGGGTGGATGACCGCCCGCCACCGGGAGGGCGTGTCGACCGTGCTGGCCTGCTCGGCGCTCAAGCGCTCCTATCGGGACCTGCTGCGGCAGGGCCCGCCGGGCGTGGAGTTCGTGCATCTGGACGGGCCGACCGAGGTCATCCGGGAGCGGATGTCGAGCCGCAGCCATCCGTACATGCCGGCGAGTCTGCTCGACTCGCAGACCGCGACCCTGGAACCGCTCTGGCCGGACGAGCGGGGTGTCGTCCTCGACCTCCAGCTCTCCACGGACGCGTTGGTCGCCGCGGCGGTCGAGCGGCTCGGCCTGCCACCGAGGCGCAGCGTGTTGGCGGGCGAAGGATGACGGTGGCCCGGGATGACCTCGCCGGCCCGCAGTTGCGGGCCGGCGAGGTCGTCGGTCAGTAACGCAAGGCGCGCAGATTGGCGTAGCTGTCGCAGGCAGACGACACGCCGTCCGGCCGTGGGCTGTCGTTTTCGGTCAGGTAGTAGTCGACGCCCGCCATCGTGCTGTGCACGAAGATGCGGGCGAAGTCGATGACGCCCTCGCCCACATCGGCGAACGACCCGTCGGCAGCCATGTCCTTGACGTGGAACAGCGGGAACCGGCCCGGGTACTGCTGGATGAGGTCGACAGGATCCGCGCCGACGCTGACCGCCCAGTACAGGTCGAGCTCCATCGCGACCAGATTCGGGTCGGTTTCGCGTACCAGCACGTCATAGCCGCGTACACCGCCGCTCTGCGTGGTGAACTCGAATCCGTGGTTGTGGTAGGCGACGGTGATGCCCGCCTGCTTGAGTTCGGCGCCGACGGCATTCAGCGTCGCCGCGACCTCTGCATAGTCGTGGAGTCCCCATGAGCCGGAACCCGAGATCCGGACGTACTTGGCGCCGAATGTCCTGGCATTGGCGATGACGCCGTGAAGGTTGTTTCGGAGGTCGCCGAGGCCGATCCCGATCGACGGAACCGACAGCCCCGCGTCGGCAACCAGCGGTGCCAGCGCCGTGGCCGTCCGGCCGTAGAAGTTGTTCACCGCGCCGGAGGGCTCCGCGTTGCGGTAGCCGCAGGCGGCGAGTGCGCCCAGGGTGGCCTCAGGCGCGGTTGCCATGGTTGCCCGCACGGTGTAGAGGACGAGGCCGATCCGGTCGTCGGGTAGCGCGCGGGTCCCGGGGGCCGGCTGCGTGCTGCCGATCTCGGAGTGAGCCGCCGCCCGTACGATGCTGCGGCGCTCCTCCTTTGTGATGAGGTCGTCCTGCTGAAGGGCGTTGGCGAGCCCGCTGACGGTGCTCACGAACCTGCCGTGGTTGGCGAACGGCGCCTCGGCCCAGATGACGTCCATGATTGTGCACCCGTTGCCCAGGTCGCGGTTGGGTACGCCCGAGTTGGCCTGGTCCTGGCCGAAGAAGACCGTGGACGAGGTGGTGTAACCCCAGGGGCAGGCATCCTCGGTGATCTGTGTGGTGAGGGCGACGGCCGTACCCGGACCGTTGGTGGGAGCCTCGGCGGCCGATGCCGGCGCCGGTGTGAACGGCAGCAGCGCCGCGGCCAGCGACGTGGCCAGCAGCTGACGCGCTCGCCTCGATCGAATGTGGGACGGGCGGACGGAGTCGGAAGGCATGGGCTCTCCTAGGTAGACGAGAAACGGCTGGAGGTTCCTGGCACTGGTGGTGTGCGGCAGGTAATGCGGATCGCGGACGAGGCCCAGTGCGCGAGCGGCCTCGCGCTGACGGATGGGTCGGCCGGGTCGGTGGTGGCGGGGTACGCACCCCGCCACCACCTGACTCTCAGCGCACCGTCACGACGACGGTCGAGGACAGCGTCGCCCCGAGGTTGTCGGTGACGGTCAGCCGTGCGGTGTAGGTGCCCCTGCGGGTGTACGTGTGACTGGCCGACGGGGCGTGCACGATCGCCGCGTTGTTGCCGAAGTCCCACGCGTAGTCCGTGATGGTGCGCCCGGGCGGCGGTGAGGCTGTCCCGGTGAATGCCACCTGCAGTGGCGCTGTGCCCGTAGTGGGCGTGGCCGAGGCCGAAACCGTCGCGTCGGTCTCTTCCCGCACCCCGGCGCCGTTGAAGCGCAGCCAGTCCAGCGACATCAGGTCGGGGGTGCCACCCGTCTGGTTCGGGTTGACGAAGACCAGATATAGCTTGCCTGTGCGGCCCGGGTCGGTCAGCTCCACCGTCGGCGATATGAGGTTGTCCCAGCCGCCGGTGCCGCCGATGGTGGCCCGACCGAGGAGTTCGCCGGTGGGGGAGTCGGCTCTGATCTCGATGTCGCCGCCGCTGCTGCCAGAGGCGACTCCGAAGGTGACCGAGTCGATGTTGCGGAGGTTGGCCGGGCTGAAGCTGATCCAGTCTCCATGATCGATATCCCCGATGCGCTTACCGGCGCTGGCGGTCGCGCGTTCGATCACCTCGATGCCGCTCTGGGCGTCGAAATGCTCGGCCTCCTTGCGCTTGGTCTGCAGCTCCACCCGGGTTGAGCCGACCAGCGACGGTGCTCCGGCCGCCCCGCCGTCGGTGTACTGCGCGGTGAGCACGGTGTAGAGGTCCTGTCCCGGGCCGTGCCCGTCGCCACCGCCGCTCTCGGTGACCGCCACCCCGGTGCACCCGACGTAGTTGTCCAGCGGGTGGGTGTGCGAGTCGTGGCCGAGTTGGGTCTGCACGACCACCTTGGAACAGTCGATGCTGCCCTCCTCCGGGTCGGTGACCGTAACCGTGTACGGGATGCGGTCACCGAAGTCGAAGAAGGCCCCGTCGGGGACGCTGAGGGTCACTGTCGGGCGGGTGTTGCCGGCCGTGATCTCCTGCACGGCGATGGCTGTCTGCCCATTGGTGGCGGTGACGGTGAGTCGGGCGGTGTAGCGCCCCGGTGTGTTGTAGGTGTGGCTGGGGTTGGCGGCAGTGGAGTCGACGTTGCCGTCGCCGTCGAAGTCCCAGGCGTACTGGATCGCGGTACCGTCCGGCCCGCTGGAGCCGGCGCTGGAGAAGGCGACGGTCAGCGGGGCAGGCCCGCTGTCCTTGTCCGCGGTCAGCCGGGCAACCGGCGGTCGGCTGTTGGCCACGTAGTCGATGCGGTAGATGCCGGCGCCCTCGTTGGTGCCGCCCCGACCGCTCCCGCTGCCCACGCCGAAGTCGATGACGTAGAGGGAGCCGTCCGGCCCGAACTCCGCCTCGAACGGCTGGATCCACGACATGTTGCCGAAGATTCCGTTGATGGACTGCAGGTCACCGACGTTGGTGGGGCCGAAGCGGGGATCGTTGAAGGTCTGGGCGGTCGAGTGGATCGACAGCGTCTTGAACCACTTGCGGGTCAGCTCGAAGACGATCCACTTGCCGTCGTAGTACTGGGGGAACTTGGTCAGCCGCTTGTTGGACGGGTCGAAGTTGTAGACGGGTCCGCTCATGGGGCCGCCGCCGCCCGTGCCGAGTTCGGGGAACTCCGGTGACGCCGAGTAGGCGTACCACACCTGCGCGGGTTTGGCCGCGGGGAGGTTGGTCAGGCCCGTGTTGTTGGGGGAGTCGTTGACCGGGGCGGTGCAGTCGAACTTCGGTCCGGAGGTGGAGGTGGCGAAGTCGTAGTCGTTGAACGGGGTGTTGTTGCCGACGCAGTAGGGCCAGCCGTAGTTGCCGGCACTGGTGATCCGGTGGAACTCGACGGTCCCTTCCGGCCCCCGAGCGGGGTTGGCGGACCGGGCGTCAGGGCCGTAGTCGGCCACGAGCAGCGCCTTGGTCTTCGCGTCAACGGTGATGCGGAACGGGTTCCGCATGCCCATCGCGTAGATCTCGGGCATCGTCCTGGGCGTGCCCGGGGAGAACAGGTTGCCCCCTGGGATGGCGTACTTGCCGTTGGGCAGGGGCTTGATCCGCAGGATCTTGCCCCGCAGGTCGTTGGTATTGGCGGAGGTGGCCTGTGCGTCGTACGCGCGGCGGCCGGGCCGCTCGTCGATGGGAGTGAAGCCGCTGGACTCGAACGGGTCGGTGTTGTCACCGATGGCGGCGTACAGGTTGCCCTGGCGGTCCATCGTCAGCGAGCCGCCCATGTGCGAGTTGGCGCGAGCCTCACCGCGCCAGGTGGGGATCGTGAGCAGGCGCTTCTCCGAGTCGAGGCTGACGCTGTTGCCGTCGACGGTGAACCGGGACAGGTTGAGCTGCTTCTCCACCCGGTCAGACCAGAGCAGGTAGATCCAGTTGTTCGTGTCGAAGTGTCGGTCCAGCGTCATGCCGATCAGGCCGTCGGACTGACTGGTGTGCTCCGGCGTGTAGGCGAAGTCGAGGAGCGTGGTGACGGCGAGGGTGTCCTGGTTGATGACCTTCAGTGCGCCGGTGCGCTCGATGTAGAAGACCCGGCGGTCCGGCGCCACCGCCAGTTCGAACGGGTCGGAGAGATTCTGGTTGACCAGGGGGACCCGCTCGAAGTTGTTCGTCCTGGTGGCGCCGCAGTCACCGGGGACGACGCCTGCCGCCCACCTGATGCCGCCCAGGAGGTGCTGGAGGAATGCCGGCTCCTGGAAGGACGACGAGCTGTGCCCGCCGGCCGTGAACCAGGAGCGGCCGCCGTCGTAGTTCTGACACCACGAATAGGCATGGTCGTGGCCCTGGTTCATCCCGGGAATGCCGTCGCGCACCTTGATCTGGGCGAGCGTGTGGACCCTGCCCGTGGGGTTGATCCGCCAGTTGTACCACTCCTCGCTGCGTTCCCAGAGTTCCGGAAGATTCTTTGTGGAGGGGTGGGCGTGGTCAAGGACCTTGATCCGGCCCGGGAAGGTACCGCCGGTGCGGGAGAAGTCCGGGTGGTGGTCGAAGATGGTCCCGACCAGTCCCTCGTACCAGGTCCAGTCCCGCTCGCTCGCGGAGGCGGCGTGCAGGCCGACCCAGCCACCACCACCGCGGACGAACGTCTGTAGCGCGGCCCGCTGATCGGCGTTGAGTAGGTCGCCGGACGCGGGGGTGGAGTTGGTGTTGTTGAACACGAGGGCGTCGAACCGGGCGAGGTTGGCGTCGGTGAAGGCGCCCGAGTCGGTGGTTGCCTCGACGGCGAAGCCGTGCCGCTCGCCGAGCTGCTGGATGGCGGCGATGCCGGCCGGGATCGAGTCGTGGTAGAAGTTCGTGACCTTGGAGAAGACCAGGACCCGGAAGGTGGCGGTGGTGGTCGATGCGCTCGCGGCGGTCGTTGTCGTGCTCGTCAACAAGAGAGTGACGGCCGCAAGTAGAGCGAGTAGTAGTGGGCGTTGGCGTCTCATACACGCGCTCCTCATGGGACGGGAATGGAAAGCGCTTTCCGCCCTTCGACCCTACGAGACGTATCTCGATGGGTCAATGTCCTGATGGGAGCCGGCTCCTGGTGACGCGAGGGTCGATCCCGGAGGCACCGGAACATAACGGGACCGCCGGTTGGACGCCCCGGGCGCGGACCAGGGCGGTAGGGTCCGGCTCGCCGACGGTGTCCTCCGTGACCAGATCGGCTGCCGACGAGCCCCGAACCGGGTCGGTGGGGCGCGGCATGGGAATCGCCTGCGGGTGGTCGCCGGCGGCGTTTGCCGTGACCGGGTGTGCGGGCGCTGTCAGCGGGTACGCCGCGGCTTTCGACTTCGGGCAGTGGGACGGCAGTTCTGCTGCCGGCCTCGCTGAGCAGGCGGTGACCCGGTCGGGGAGGACCGGGTCACCGCCTGTCGCTCAACGCTCGGGGTGGCGGCGGACGAAGTCCTCGTACGTCTCGTTGGCGAGTTCGATCTCCCGCATCTGGGCGGCCAGCTCCGCCCGGCGGATCTCCGCCGCCGACCGGGCCTGGGCCAGCCGCAGCTCGTGCCGGCGATCCCGCAGCCGGGACCAGCCCCGCACCGCCGCCCAGGCGATCCAGCCACCCGTGGCCACCAGGGCGGTCAGCGCGAAAGCGAGCAGGAACTCCATCTCCACGTCCCTTCCGGCGGGTCAGCCGACGTCCCGACGCGCCGCCAGCCAGCTGCCCAGCCCGAACATGAGCAGGGTGTACCCGAGCAGGACGAGGGTCGGTAGCAGGGCACCGGACGATTCCATCACCCCCGGCGTGCCACCGTCGAACTGGGAGCGGGCGCCCAACGCGCCGGCCAGTGCCCCGGAACTGGGGGCCAGCAGCACCTTCTGCACCACCTCCAGCGGGCTCAGCACCAGCGCGAGCCCGCTGATCGCGTTCTCCAGGACCAGCGTCCAGATCAGACCGACCGCGATCGCGGTCGCGGTGCTCCGGAAGGCGATCGCGAGGAACCAGCCGACGCTGGCGTGCGCGGTGCAGATCAACCAGGCCGCGGCCACCGCCCCGGCCAGGTCCGCGGCGGGCGGCCAGCCGGCCGGGTGCCCCTCCACCACCCCGAGCAGGCCGGTGACCAGTGCCAGTGCGCCGAAGGTGAGCACCGCGATGAGCAGGGTCAGGCCACACAGGACGACCGCGTGCCCGGCCAGCACCTGCCCACGCCGGGGCCGCTGGGTGAAGATCAGGTTCAGCGTGCCCCAGCGGTATTCGTTGCCCACGACCAGCGCGCCGAGGATGACCACGATGGCGCCGCCGAAGAGCGGGAACAGCCCGATCCCGGTGGTGACCAGCTGGCCCGGCAGTACGGCGGCGAGCAGCGACTCGGCGGCGTCGGCCTGCTCCGGGTCGCCGGCCAGCGCCAGGTGCACGAGGTAGGGGATGCCGATGCCGAACGCGAGCGCGAGGATCGTCCAGGTCGCGGTGACCGTCCACACGGCCGGCCGCCGGCGGTCGGCGAACCAGGCTGCCCGCACCGAGGCGATCATGCGTTGACTCCCGTCGTGACTTCCGGCCGGTCGGTGGCCTCGGCGGTCGGATCCGCACTGTCGGCGTCGGACCGTTCCGCCGCAGTCAGTTCCAGGAACGCCTCCTCCAGCGAGTGGCGCAGCGGGCGCAGCTCCCGTACGTCGATGCCGGCCGTCACCAGCCGCCGGTTCAGCACCGCGGCCAGCGCCGGATCGGCGGTGACCCGCAGCTGCCCGTCGACCGCTTCCACCGCCCGGACCTGGTCGTGCTCGCGTAGGCAGGCGATCGCCTGGTCCACCGGCTCGGCGTCGATCAGCAGCACCCCGGTGCCCAGCGCCCCCCGCAGTTCGTCGGGCGTGCCCTCGGCGACCAGCCGGCCGGCGTCGATGACCGCGATCCGGTCGCAGACCTGCTCCACCTCGGCGAGCACGTGACTGGAGAGGAGTACGGTGTGGCCCCGTTTCCCGAGCGCGCGCAGCAACTCCCGCATCTCGGAGACGCCGGCCGGATCGAGGCCGTTGGTCGGCTCGTCCAGGATCAGCAGGCTCGGCTCCTTGAGCAGCGCGGCGGCCACCCCCAGCCGCTGCTTCATGCCCAGCGAGTAGGTCCGGTACGGCGAATCGGCGCGGTCGCTGAGGCGCACCTCGGTCAGGACCCGCTCGACTGCGCTGTCCGGCACGCCCGAGTACCGGGCCGCCAGCCGCAGGTTGTCCCGGCCGGACAGGTGCGGGTAGAAGGCGGGCGACTCGATCAGCGCGCCCACCCGGGCCAGCTGGCTCGGCGTGCCGGGCGGCTGCCCCAGCACCCGGATGCGCCCGCTGCTCGGCCGGACGAGCCCGACCAGCATGCGCATGGTGGTCGTCTTGCCGGCCCCGTTCGGCCCCAGGAAGCCGAGCACCTCGCCCTCCCGCACCCGGAGGTCGAGGCGGTCGACCGCGGTGACCCCGCCCGGATAACGCTTGGTGACGTCGTGCAGTTCGATGGCGAAACGGTCGCCCATCAACGGGTCGCCGTAACCGGAAAATCGGGCAATGGGGACCCGTCGAGCAGGCTTCTTCGAATGTTCATGTGAAAGTACCTCGAATTCCCTGCTGCCACGCTGGGTTGCTTGCACGTCGCCAATTAACTGTCCGTAAAGTCGAGCGGGTGGGTGGTGTTGGAGACGCTCCCGCCCGGGGGCGTCGCGGCCGACGGCGGCACCCCGACAGGCGCCCACAGAAGGGCATCTGACCTGGGCTAAGCCGGTGGCCGCCCACAGGGTAGCGGAGGTCGATGCGCGCCGGAAGTCCCTGCCTGGGCGGCTGAACGTACGTTTTGTCTTAGCCGCAGCTCACGGCCGCGATATTCACCTGCAACATTGCCAGTTTAAAAAGAATTTGTTGACTGGCGAGTTGACCTTGGGCAGCATGTAGTCACTTTCGAGACTGTCGACGTCGATGCCATAGGAGCCGAGATGAGCGTGTCGCCGGACGGCGGGAAGACCCTTGGAATGCGGCCGAAGCTCCGGCACGACGTGGTCTTCCTGGACGCACCCGCCGGCGCGTACCTGCGCGGACCGGACAGCGCCTTCCTGATCAAGGGCAAGACCGCCTTCCGCTGGCTGACCTCGCTCAGCCCCTACCTCACCGGCGAGCACACCCTCGCCCAGCTCACCGACACCCTCGAACCGGCGCAGCGGCAGACGGTGCTCACCCTGATCCAGGCGCTGATCGCCCGCGGCTTCGCCAAGGACGCGGGCGACCGCACCGAGCTGGCCGAGCCGCTGGCCCGCCGGTTCGCCGCCCAGATCGAGTTCGTCGACCACTTCGCCGACGACCCCACCGGCCGCTTCCTGCGGTTCCACCGGGCCCGGGTGGCGCTGGGCGGCGGGGGAGCGGCCCTGCTCGCGGCGGCCACCGGCCTGCTCCGCAACGGCTGCCTCGCGCTCGACCTGTACCCGGACGACGATCCGGAGCGGTACGCCGAGGCGCTGCGCCCGGACCTGGCTGAGCTGCGGGCCGACGGGCTGCCGGCCGAGGTGATCGTCCACTCCGGGCCGCTGACCACCGCCGGCGCCGACGCGGTGCTCTACTGCACTGGGCCGGGCGGCCTGGCCCGCCTCGCCGAGCTGGCCCGCGCCTGTCACCGGGACGGCCCGCTGCTGGTGCCGGTGGTCTGGGACGACGACCGCGCGGTGGTCGGGCCGACCGTCGCGGCGGGGCAGACGCCCTGCTGGCTCTGCGCCCAGCTGCGGCTCACCGCCGCCGCCGACCCGGCGGCCTCGGCCGAGTTCTGGCGGCACCTCGCCGTCGGCGCCGAGGCCGACGACCCGGGCAGCCCGCCCGAGGTGACCGGGCGGATGCTCGGCAACGCCGCCGCGTTCGAACTCTTCCGGGTGCTGACCGGCGCGCTCGCGCCGGACACGGCCGCCGGGGTGCTCCTGCTCGACGCGTCCACCCTGGAATCCACCCGGGAACGGGTGCTGCCACACCCCGGCTGCCCGGTCTGCCGGCACGTCGAGGTGCCCACGGCTGAACCGTCCGACGGCTCGGACGACGAGACGTACCAGCGTGCCGAGGTCCTCGTGGCACCGAACGCCGGAGTCTTCACCCGGTTCGTCGACGACCCGCTGGAGCAGGCGCCGCTCAAGACGGCCCGGTTGCGGCTGCCCGGCCGGCGCGGGCCGCGCGAGGTGAGCGCCTTCGACGTACACACCGTGATGGGCGCCCGGCTCGCCGCGTACCGGGTCGCGGTCCGCGACCACGCGGGCCGGTACGCCGACCCGTCCGGCGCGGTGACCGCGTCCGCGGCCGAACTGCGCGACCGCGGCGAGCACCCGGTGCCGTGGGCGCAGTTGGACACGGCGGCCGGCGGGCCGTCCGGCGACCGCCGGCGGCGGTGGCTGCCCGCCACGGTGCTGGGCCGCGCGGAGCAGGTCTGGGTCCCCGCCGCCGTGGCCCTGCCCAGCACCGGGCGGGACGCCGACGACTGGGTCGAACCGACGGTCGCCGGCGCGGCCGTCGCCGCCACCATCGACGGCGTGATCGACCAGGGCCTGGCCGACGCGCTCGCCTACCACGCGCTGACCAGCGCCATTCGCGGCCGGTCCGGGCTCCGGGCGGTCAGCGAGGAGGAGCTGGTCCGCGACGACGACACCGCCTTCGTGGTCAAGGCGGCGCACCGCTTCGGCCGCCGGCTGTCGGTGCTGTCGCTGGCCGGGGCCGCGCCGGCGCACGCGGTGCTCGCCGTCGCCGAGCTGCCCGGCGGCGGCGACCGCCAGTGGGCGCTGGCCGGCGGGTTCGACCCGGTCGCCACCCGGCTGGCCGCCGCACTGGACGCGGTCGGACGCGTCCAGGTGCGGCACTTCGAGGGGGTCGACGCCGACCTCGGCGACCCGGTGCTGCGGGACTTCGATCCGGCGACGCTCACCGCCGGCGTCACCACGACCGACGCGGCCGGCGTCGACGCCCCGGCCGGCACCGACCGGGCGGCGGTGCTGGCGGCGCTGGCCGAGCGGTCGATCAGTGCCCTGCTGGTCGAGACGACCACCCGGGACGTCCGGGCCAGCGGGGCGTTCCGCAGCGGCGTGGTCCTGCTGCGTCACCACGGCCGTCCGGCCGACTGAAACCACCACAGCAAGTGGTCAGGCGAGGCACGCACCACGGAGAGGAGGTGGAAACATGCTGATCACCCTGAACGACGAGCTCCGTGAGCTGGAGACCGAGACCTTCGAGATCGAGGATGTCGAGGACGGCGCCGAGGCGCTCGCCGCGACCAGCTCGAGCTGCTCCTGCTCCAGCTGTTGCAGTTGCAGCACGTCGAGCTGCTGCAGCTGCAGCACCAGCTGCTCCAGCTGCGGCTGACCTGGGTAACCGGGGTTGACCCCCGACGCCGATGACCATCCGTCCTGGTGGGACCGCAACACGACCCATCCGCCGCCGACCGACATCGGCGAGCAACCCCTGCGTGCCTCCGCTGGATCCACCGTGGTGGTGCGGGCACCGACCACAGACGACTGGCGCCGACCGCGGCTCAAGGAGACGTCCCGTGCCGAACCAACCCCCGACATCCGGTTCGCTACCCGATTCGGTCCGCAGTGAACTCCGCGATCTGCAGACCGAGACGTTCGAGGTCGAGGACATCGCGGAACTGTCCGCCGACCTGATGGACATCTGCAGCAGCAGCACCAGCACCTCGAGCTGCTCCAGTTGCAGCACGTCCAGCTGTTGCAGCTGTACCTCGTCGAGCTGCAGCAGCACCAGCTGAGCCACCGCACCGCCGGACGTTCCGGACGCCTGGCGCCGTGATGGCCCGCCACACCCGAGGGGAGGTGTAACACATGCCGGAACTCACTGACGAACTGCGCACGCTGGAGACGGAGACGTTCGAGATCGAGGACGTCGACGCCATCGACTCCATGGTCATGGCCTGGTCCAGCTCCAGCTGCTCGTGCTCCAGCTGCTGCAGCTGCAGCACGTCCAGCTGCTGCAGCAGCAGCACCAGCACCGGTTGCGGCGGCGGGTAGGTCCGCTGCCACCGTCCCCGCCGGCGGTCCACGTCGGCGGGGCACCCGGTCCCTCGCCCCAGCCGCACGACCGCAGACAGGTGAACCGCATGATCGTCGACGTCCGGACCACCTCCACCGGGTGGGACAGCAGCCTCAAACAGCTCGGCGAGGCGCTCCACGAGCGACGCCAGGACCAGGCGCACCCGCCGGGCCTGACGCCGCTCGACGGGGTCACCGTACGCATCGCCGCCCTGGGCCTGATCGACGCGAACCGGGATGGCGCCGAGGCGGTCCCCGGCGACGATGTCCTGCCGATCTGGCTGCACGGTGCCACCGCCCTGGTCGGCCCCCGCTGGTCCCCGCCGCCGGACGCCGCCCGGCGGGCGGAACCCGGCCCTGCCGCGGGACCGTGCCCGCTCTGCGTCCAGCGTCGCTGGCAGGCCATCCGGGTCCGCGAGGAGCGGCACGCCCTGGAGCACGGTGCCCGGGTCGGCGCCGTCGCCGCCCTGCCCCACCTGACGCCGTTCGCCGTCGACGCGCTGTGGCAACTCCTGCTCGTCGCCGCCCGGACCACACCCGAGCGACCCGGCGTCGGCCGTCTCTGGCAGTTGCGGATGGACACCCTGGAGACCACGGCCGTGGCGGTGCTGGTCGACTCCGAGTGCCCGGCCTGCGCCCACACCCGCCCGGACACCGCCGAGGCCGCGGTCATCGCGCTGACCAGCCGGCCCAAGCCCGACCCGTCCGGGTACCGGCTGCGCTCCGCCGCGGACCTTGACCTGCCGGTGACCGCGCTGGCCAACCCGGTCGCCGGTGCGCTCGGCGGCACCGCGCTGCGCGCGTACAACGCCACCGCCACCGCGCCGGTGACCGGCTACTTCCGGGTCCGCAGCCGCTACGACCTGCATGAGATGTGGTGGAGCGGGCACGCCAACAGCTACGGCAGCAGCGAGACGTACGCCCTGCTGGAGGGGCTGGAACGGTACGCCGGCCAGTTCCCCCGGGCCAAGCGGACCACGGTCTTCGACAGCTACGCGAACCTCGCCCCGGACGCCCTCGACCCGGCCGGCCTCGGCTACCACCCGGCGTTCTACCAGGGCCACGGGCTCTACTACGCTCCCTACTCGCCGACCGAGCCGATGCACTGGGTGTGGGGGTACTCGCTGCGCGACCGCGAGCCCCGGCTCGTGCCCGAACAGCTGGTGTACTACCTGGACCGGCGCACCGACCAGCGCAAGTTCGTCCAGGAGTGTTCCAACGGCTGCGCCAGCGGCAGCTGCCCGGAGGAGGCGCTGCTGCACGGCATGCTCGAACTGGTCGAGCGGGACGCCTTTCTGCTCGCCTGGTACGGCTCGG
The DNA here is from genome assembly GCF_003236315.1 of Micromonospora craterilacus. Taxonomy (GTDB): domain Bacteria; phylum Actinomycetota; class Actinomycetes; order Mycobacteriales; family Micromonosporaceae; genus Micromonospora; species Micromonospora craterilacus. Next base: position 7,492 of record NZ_POTY01000077.1, on the reverse strand, counting down.
CGCGGCTGGCCGAGATCGACCCGGCCACCTGCCGGGACGAGTCGGTGCACTTCATGATCGACCGGGTGAACCTGCTCGGCTACGACCTCCGCCTCTTCGACACCCGGGCCGACCTGCCCGTCCCGGTGGTCACCGCGGTCGCCGTCAAGCGCGGCGGCGGGCTCGGCCAGCTCTGCTTCGCCGCCGGTGCCAGCCTCGACCCCGACGACGCGGTCCGGGCGGCGGTCTGCGAGACGGCGTCCTACGTGCCCGGTTTCGACGAGCGGGTCGCCGCCAGCGAGCCGGCGCTGCGGGAGATGACCCGGGACTACACCAAGGTCCACGAGCTGAGCCACCACGCCCTGTTGTACGGGCTGCCGGAGATGACCCACCACGCCGGGTTCCTCTTCGACGATCCGCCGCTGCGGTCGATGACCGAGCTGTACGGCGACTGGCTGGCGACCCGGCCTACCCACGACGACCTGCGCGCCGACGCGGAGTACCTGTGCGGGCTGATCGCCGGCCTCGGCGGCGACGTCCTCGCCGTCGACCAGACCTGCCCGGAGCAGGAGATCGCCGGGGTGCACACGATGGCGCTGGTGGCTCCCGCCCTGATCCCGATCGACTTCGGGTGGCAGCGGCAACGGGTGCTGCACAGCGACCGGCTGGCGCGCCACCTCGCCCGGGGCGTGTCCGGACCCGACCGGCTCGGCGCCACCGCCCGCAACCTCCACCCGCACCCCTTCCCGTAGGAGCACCGGCATGCAGCAGGAGGCCCGCGACGTCGTCCGGGACTACACCGAGGCGGTCTTCCGCCGGGCCCGGGTCCCGATGGAGCCGCTCAACTTCGAGGTGGACTGGGTCGACCAGCCCTCCCGCCACACGGCGTACCCGGGCGCGCCCCGGGTGCCGCTGCCGACCGACCTGCCTGAGCTGCCGACCCTGCGTGACCTGTTCACCGGGGCCGGCCCGCCGGCGGTGGAGGACTGGTCGTTGGCCCGGCTGGCGGCCCTGCTGCGGCTGTCGTACGGGGTGCTCGACCGGCGGATGACCGTCAACTGGAACCAGGACATCGCCAAGCGGGCGCACTTCGACTACGCCGTCTGGGGCCGGGGCACCGCCTCCGGCGGCGGCATGTACCCGGTGGAGCTGTACCTGGTCGCCGGAGCGTCGGCACCGCTGCTGCCCGGCGTCTACCACTACGACACCGGCCGGCACGTGCTCCAGCGGCTGCTGCTCGGCGATGTCAGCGACACCGTCCGGTCCGCGCTCGCCGCCCCCGAGGACGCGGACAGTTTCCTGCTGGCCAGCATCAAGTTCTGGAAGAACTCGTTCAAGTACAACAGCTTCTGCTACCACGTGGTCACCCAGGACCTCGGCGCCCTGCTCGGCTCGTGGGACCTGCTGGCGTCCGCGTACGGCGTACCGCTGCGCCGGCTGCTCTGCTTCGAACCGGCGCCGATGGACCGGCTGCTCGGCTTCGACAGTGACGATCAGAGCGTCTTCGCGGTCGTGCCGATGCGGTGGACCGCCGACCCACCGACCGCCGCGTCAGACCCGCCCGCCGCGTCCGACCCGACCGCCGCGTCCGACCCGACCGGCGCCGGAGGCGGCGGTGCGGCGCCGGTTCCGGCGGCCGGGGACGTCCAGGTCCGGTACGCCGCCCACGAGCGCTCCCGTCGGGTACAGCGGTTCCCCACGGTCACCGCGGTGCACCGGGCGGCGGCCGTCCCCGCCGTCATCGCGCCGGAGACGGTTCCCGACGCCGCTCCCGGGGAGCTGCCCGGTGCGCCCGTCGAGCTGCCCGCGCCCCTGCTCGACCGGCTGGACCGTCCCCTGTCGACGGTGCTGGCCTCCCGGTCCAGCAGTTTCGGCCGGTTCCGCCGGCCGCCCGAGCTGACCGCCGCCGAACTCGGCACCACCCTCGCCTTCGCCGCCGCCGGCCGGCACCATCCTGCCGACGTCGGGTTGCCCGGCGACGCGCCGGCGCTGACCCGGCTCTGGGTCTTCGCCAACCACGTCGACGGGCTGCCCGCCGGTGGTTACGCCTACTGCCCGCGGCGGCACGCGCTGCGGCCGGCCGGGCCGGAACCCGACGGCGGCATGTCCGCCTTCCTGCAACAGCAGTACTTCCTCACCAACTACACGATGGGACAGGTGGGGGCGGTGCTGGCCATCTCCGGCCGGCTCGACGCGGTGCTCGACGCCTACGGCCCCCGGGGCTACCGGATCCTGAACGCCGAGATCGGCGCGGTGGCGCAGCGGGCCTACTGCGCGGCGGCCGCCCAGCGCGTCGGCTGCGGCGCGGTGCTGGGCTTCGACAACGTCTCCATGGACACCGCACTGGGGCTGGACGGCACCGACGAACGCACCGTGCTGTTCCTGCTCCTCGGGCGGCATCCGGACGCCACCGCCGACCTGGCGTACCGGCTGTGACGCCCCCGACCCGCGCCGACGCGCCGACGAAGGAGAGACCCGTGACGGTGTCCCTGCCCGCACCACCGGCCACCGAGGTGTCCTGGCGGATGCCCGAGGTGTTCATGCTGCGCACCGCCGGCCTGCCCCTCGACGTCGCCGACCGGCTCGCCTTCGACCGCAGCGCCGCCTGGGCCCGCCACCTGCTCGACCTGGAGGCGCGGCTGCGTGACACCGGCCGGGAGTTGGCCGACGCGCTCCAGGCGGCGGTGGCCCGCAACCTGCACGACGACGGCCTGCGGCAGCGGCTGATCCGGCTGCGCCGCGACGTGTACAACCTGCGCCCACCCCGCCCGGCCGACCCGGCCGGCTGGCCGGCCGAGGCGCTCGGCGTGGACACCCACCGGGCGCTGGTGGGCTGGCTGGAGACCCTCGCGGCGTACCGGGGGGAACTGGGTGCCGGCGCGGCGGTGCTGGCCGAGGAGTTGGCCGAGCGCCGGGCGGTGCTGCGCGACCTGGCCGACGACCCCGACCTGCGCGGCGGGATCCTGCTGGCCTCCCCGTCGCTGGACCAGTACCTGCCGGGATACCTCGCCGCCTCCGGGAAGCCCGGCAAGCGGGCCCGGCGGGTGGAACGCTCCCTGCTGGAGTACGCGCTGCGCACCGCCTGCAAGACCAGCCCGTTCAGCCGGCTGACCACGGTCAACGTCGGGACGTTCGCCCCGGGCGGCGGCCGGCTGCTCGACGTCCGGTCCCCAGCCGACGCGGTCAAGCGCGGCGCGGCCCGGCTCAACCTCGCCACGCTGGGCCGGTTGTCGGCCATCGTGCTGGCCGACGAGACGCTCCGCGCGGACCTGCCGGTCACCGTCACCACCGGCTGGCGCATCGAGCGCGGCCGGCTGCGCTACCTGCGTCGCCGCCGGACCAGCTCCGAGGACGGCGACGCCGCGATCACCATGGAGTCGATCCACGAGTCGCTGTTCGTGCTGCCCACCGGCCAGGTGCTGCACGACATCCTGGCCGCGCTCGACGGCGGCCGGGTCCGGAGGATGTCCGAGCTGGTCACCGAGTTGGCCACCGACGGCCGCCCGGCCGACGAGGTCGGGCAGTACCTGCACCACCTGCTCCGGGTCGGCCTGCTGGTGGTGCCGAACCTGCAACTGGACATCCACGCCGACGACCCCGTCGAGGGGTACCGGCTCGCGCTGCGGGAGATCGGCCGGGGCTGGGCCGACCGGCTCGCCGACCGGGTCGACACGGTGAACCGCCTCGCCAGCGGCTACCCGGCCGCCGACGTGGCCGGTCGCCGCGCGGTGCTCGCGGACATCCGCCGGGAACTGGTCGCCGCCCACGGCGACCTCGGCCGCGCCGACGTCCCGGCCCCCCGGACCCTGGTCTATGAGGACGCCACCCTGCGCACCGACGCCCCGGTCACCGCCGACCGGGACCGGTGGGAGCGCGACGTGCTGCCCGAGCTGCGGGCGCTGGCCCTGATCATGCCGGTGTTCGACGTCAACCTGCCCCGCCGGCTGGCCACCAAGGGCTTCTTCCGGGCCCGCTACGGCGCCGGTGGGCGCTGCGACGACCTGCTCACCTTCGCCCACGAGTTCCAGCAGGACTTCTTCGAGCACTACACCGGGCGGATGATGCGCCGCCGGGCGTTCGACGCGGACAACGCGTACGTGCGGCAGGAGAACTGGTTCCGGCAGGAGGAGATCTCCGCGCTCGACGACGCGCGCGTCGAGGTGGCCCGTCGGGTGAACGAGGCGTACCGCCGACTGCCGGCCGGCGCCGAGGAACTGGCGCTGGACGACGCGTTCATGGCAGACATCGCCGCCCTGGTGCCCGACACGCTCGGCACCCTCGACCCGCGGTCCTTCTTCCTCCAGTTCGCCGACCAGGGCGACCGGCAGCGGGTGGTGGTCAACCGGATCTACTCCGGCATGACGCTGCTGTTCTCCCGCTTCGCCCACCTCTTCGCCGACGAGGACCTGGCCGGCGCGCTCCGCGCCGAGCTGGCCCGGCTCCAGCCGCCGGGCGCGGTGCTGGCCGAGCTGAAGGGCGGGTACGACGCCACCAACCTCAACCTGCACCCGGCGGTCACCCCGTACGAGCTGGTCTGCCCGGGGGAGATCAGCTTCAGGCCGGCGGCCGAGCAGATCCAGATGGACGATCTCAGCGTCGAACACGACCCGGTGGCGGACCGGCTGCTGTTGCGCTCGCGTCGGCTGGACGCCGAGGTCATCCCGGTCTACCTGGGCTTCCTGCTGCCGATGGCGCTGCCCGAGGTGCAGCAGGTGCTGCTCACCTTCGCCTACCTCGGGATGGCCCAGCCGGACTTCTGGGCGGGCACCACCGTGCCGCTGCCCGACCGGGGTATCGCCGGCTATCCGCGGATCGTGCACGGCGACCTGGTGCTGCAACGGCGGATGTGGAAGCTGCACCCGGACTACCTGCCACCGGCGCGTACCGCCGAGGTCGGCGAGGCCGACTGGTTCCTGGCCTGGCAGCGGTGGCGGCGCGACAACGGGCTGCCCCGCCGGGTGTTCGCCACCCCGGACGGCACCCGGCTCGCCCCGACCGCCGACGACGCCGGCCCGGCCGGTACCCCGGCCGGTGGGCGGCCGGACCACAAGCCGCTCTACGTCGACTTCGACAGCTACCTCTGCCTGCAACTGCTGGAGGCGATGGGGCGGTCGGCGGGCAACCGGCTGGTGCTCGCCGAGATGCTGCCGGACCGCGACGAGCAACTGCTGAGCGGCGAGGCCGGAGCGTACGTCACCGAACTGACCGTCGAACTCAACGGTGTCCGAGGGGGAGCCGAGCATGACTGACTACCCGTCGCCGGTCGATCACGGCTGGCTCAGCGTCCACGCCTTCTACGCCAGCAATGCCAACCCGATGCTGGTCGAAGGTGTCCGGCCGCTGGTGGACGAGCTGCGCGCCGACGGGCTGATCAGCCGGTACTTCTTCATCAAGTACTGGATGGAGGGCCCGCACGTACGGCTGCGGGTGCTGCCCGCCCCGGGCGTGGACCCGGCGCTGGTGCGGGCCCGGATGGACGCCGCCCTCGGGGCGTTCCTGCGCCGCCGGCCCGCGCTGTACGAGGTGGACAGCGAGGGGCTGGGCAGCCTGTACAAGCAGATGTTCCTCGCCGAGTACGGCCAGCAACGGTGGGACGCCGAGTACGGCCCGGACGGTGCGATGCCGATGCGGGCGAACAACAGCTACCACCACATCCCGTACGAGCGCGAGTACGGCCGCTACGGCGGGCCGGCCGGCATCGAGCTGGCCGAGTGGCACTTCGAGCACTCCAGCGACGTGGTGCTGGACCTGCTGGCCACCACCAACGTGCACGTACGCCCGGTGCTGCTCGGCCTCTCCGCCCAGCTGAGCATGATGATGTGCGCCGCCTTCCTCCCCGACGACCGGCGCATCGCCGAGTTCCTCGACGAGTACCGCCGGTTCTGGGAGGTCTCCTACTCCGAGCCGAGCGACGACTACCACAACAGCTTCGACACCAGCTACCGCAAGATGGACGCCGGGCTGCGTGACCGGCTGGCCGCCATCCGCGCGGCGGCCCGCGACGACGCCGCTGTCCGGGCCACCGGCGTGGAGGGCCGCTGGTCGGCGCACTGCCGTGAACTGCGTGACCGGGTGGTCGCCGCGACCGGCCGGGGCGAGCTGGTGTTCCAGCGCGGCGGCGGCGAACCCACCCCGGTTGCCGACCTCGACATCGCCCTGCCCATCGTGCTCAGCTCGTTCGTGCACATGACCAACAACCGGCTCGGTGTGAGCATCCTCGACGAGATCTACCTGTCGTACCTGATGCGGACCGCGCTGCTCGACGACCTCGCCCCGGCCGGGCCGCGATGACCACCGTCGACGTCACCTGGACCCGGCCCCGGCTGCGGGACGGCATCGTCCTCGGCCCCGGCCAGTGGCGGGACGGCAAGCTGGTGCACCACGTCAAGGACCCGGACACCGGCTGGTACTACCGGGTGGGGCCGCGCGAGCACTTCCTGATGTCCCGGATGGACGGCACCCGGAGCCTGGACGAGCTGGCCGGCGAGTACGCCGCCGCCTACCAGCGCCGGCTCGGGCCGGAGAACTGGCAGCAGCTGTTCGGCATGCTGCACCAGCGGCAACTGCTGCACGGCGCCACCGATCCGGAGGAACTCGCCCGGCTCACCGCCTCGGCCGCCGAGGGCGCGGCGAAGGCCCGGCGCGGCCCGCTGTCGGCGCGCCTGCCGCTGTTCGACCCGGAACGGCTGTTCACCCGGCTGCTGCCCTGGCTGGCACCGCTGTTCAGCTGGTGGTTCGTGGTGCCGGCGCTGGTGGCCGTGCTGGCCGTCGCCGGGTACGTGGCGCTGCACCTGTCGGAACTCGCCGACGGGGTCACCGGGGGCGGCCGGCCACTGCCGGCGATCCTGGCCGCGGTGGTGATCACCTGGGCGATCGTCTTCCTGCACGAGTGCGCCCACGGGCTGACCTGCCGGTACTTCGGCGGGCGGGTCACCGAGATCGGGGTGATGTGGCGTTTCCCGCTGGTGGCGCCGTACTGCAAGGTCGACGACGTGGTGCTGTTCACTCCGCGTCGGCGGGTGGCCACCGCGTTCGCCGGGGTCTTCGTGAGCATGCTGGCGCTGCTGCCGTTCGCCGCGATCCGGCTCTGGGGTACGCCCGGCGGCCTGCTGTACGACCTGGCCGGCACGTTGCTGATCTTCGGCACCGCTGCCGCCGCCCTCAACCTGGTGCCGTTCCTGCGGCTCGACGGCTACTACATGCTCAGCCACGCGCTGAACCTCACCGACCTCCGGGGCGACAGCTACCGGTTCTACGGCCAGCTGCTGCGCCGCGGCCCCGGCGCGGTACGCGCCCACCGCCCGCGCGACCGCGTCGCGTACGCCCTGTACGGCCTCGCGTCGGCGGTCTTCGCGGCGACCGTGCTGACCCTGCTGGTCCGCTACTGGTACGACACCCTGGCCCGCTGGGTCGGACCCGGCTGGTCCGTCACCATCCTGCTCGCCGAAGCCGTGGTGCTGGCCACCCTGCTCACCTACTTCCTCCGCCGCCGCACCACCCCCCAACCCAGCTA
>NZ_POTY01000076.1 GCF_003236315.1 Micromonospora craterilacus | reverse complement strand
GGTGGGGTGAGCCGGTAGGCGCCGCGCGGATCCCAGGCGGTTCGCCAGCCGGCCGCCAGTGCCTCCTGCAACACGCGGCCGACGGCGTGCTGCCAGACGCTGGCCACCGCCGGGTCGTCCCGGCGCAGCGCGGAGATGTCGGCCGGCACCGCGACCAGGGCGGCGGGAGCGTCGGTCCAGGCCGGGTCGAGCACCGGCAGCCCGTCGGGGGCGACCGCGACCGCCCACACCGGCTCGGCATCGCCGTCGGCGGTGACGGCGGGATCGCCGGTGAGGTGCCAGGCCACGAGCAACCGGTCGTAGGGCAGCGGGGTGGGGCTGTCGGCGTCGCGCAGACCTTCGTACCCGGGCAGGAACGCCTCCACGGTCGCGCCGAGCCGGCGCAGATTGAGGTTGGCGTTGACCGCCGCCATCGCGTCGAACGTCCAGCGGATCTCGGTGACGCCCCGCTCGCGCGCCCAGGTCCGCTGGGCGAGCTTCAGGGCCACCGACACGCCCCGGCCACGGGCGGTGGGCAGCACGGCCATCGGGCCGGACTGCACCAGCGGCCGGCCGTCAACGGTCCACCCCGGCAACGCGAGCAGCACACCGACCGGGGCCTCGCCGTCCCAGGCCAGCAGCATCGGCGCGCCGGCGGCGAGCAGGTTGCGCAGCAGGCTGGGCGGATAGAAGTGGCGTCCCGTCCCGGGGGCGAAGACCCCGTCGAGGACACCGACGGCGGCGGCGACGTCGACGTGTGTGTCGACCGGGCGGATGTCGACGCCGGCGCGGGCGGCGGCTGCCGCGACCGGGTCGGCCGGCTGCGGCGCGGGCGGCGGACCGGTGAGGGCGACCGGATCGGCCAGCGGGTCGGGCGCGAACACCTGCCGGGTCGCGGCCGCCACCAACTCGGTGATGGTGGCGGCGGCCTCCACCGGATCGCCGGTGAGCGCCTGCCGGCCCTCGACGGGCAGCATCTCGGCGATGACCTCGCCGATGACGGCCTCGGGCACGTCGGCCAGCAGGACATCGGCGACGACGTCGGCGAGCGGGCCGGCAACGGGGTCGGCGACGGGCACGGACACGGCGACCTGCCTTCGGCGTGCAAGGGACGATGTCACGACGCCGGTGGTCGTGGCCCGGCGTCGAACGGCCACTGTCCCGGCAGCACAGGCCGAGCCGGTGACCGGCCGGTGACCGGCGGACGAACATATTTCGGCAGGTCGCCGCCACACCAGCCGTCGCCACCCCCACCCGACCGCCAACCCGGATAGCCTGGCCGGTTACGGCGCAAAACGCCTGCGTCAAAGCCGCAGTTGCCGGCACGGGAGTAACGGAGGCAGGACAGCGGTGCGACCATCAGGGCTCGTCAGAACCGGCAGCGCCACGCGGTACCTACAGGCTTTCGTATTTTCCGGCATCGGCGCAGTCCTGCTGACCCGCGCCTACCTGGAGATGGCCGGGTATCCGAGAATCGGCGGTGGCGGCTTTCACATCGCTCACGTCCTGTGGGGTGGCCTGCTGATGATGCTGGGCCTCGGCATCGAACTGGTGTTCCTCGGCCGAGCCGCACGCATGTGGGCAGCCGTCCTCGGCGGAATCGGATTCGGGCTGTTCATCGACGAGGTGGGAAAGTTCATCACCGCGGACAACGACTACTTCTACCGGCCGGCGGCCGGCATCATCTATCTGATCTTCGCGGTCCTCGTCGTGATCACCCACTCGCTGCGCGGTCGGACCGACGCTTCCCCCAGGGAGCGCACCGCCGATGCGGTCGACCAGGCGCTCGTCGGGGTCACCTCCGGATTGACGGCGGAGCAGCGCACGGCCGCCATGCGGCTTGTCCAGGGTTCTCGAAGCACGGTTGACCTTGCCGTTGTCCAGCTACTGGCCGCCGTACCGGAGCAGACGTCCCCGTGGATCGCGCGCTGGCGGACGCTGGTGGGCTACCCCCGGGCCGCGCTCGCCTGGCTGGCGGCTCGCCGGTGGCTCATCATCGTGGTCGCCGGCTACCTCGTCGCACAGCCGGTGCTCACCCTGCTCGGCGCGACGCTGGAGGGCGTCACCGGCGGCCTCGCCCACGGGCGGGAACTGGGTGCCGACATCGCAGTGATCGGCGCCGCCGTGTTCACCGGGCTGCTCAGCATCTGGGGCGCCGTCCTGCTGCGCCGGAACCCGTACCGCGCGCTTCGGCTGTTCCACGTGGCGTTGCTGGCCGATCTTCTCGTCGGTCAGGTCTTCAAGTTCACCGTGAACCAGTTCGCCGCCGTCTCCGCGTTGGCGGTCGACCTGCTCCTGCTGTGGGTGGTGGCGGCCCAGACCCGACGGCTCCGACGGACGGACGCGTCGGCCCCTCGCTGAGCGACGTGTTGCGGCGGGCAGGGCATCAGGAGGCCGGCGGTGGGCCGTCGCTCCATGGTCCGCCCCGGAGCCGCTCGGCCTCGATCCGCTCCGCCCTGAGCTGCTCGGCTCGTTCCCGCAGTTGCGGCGGTACGAGATCCAGAAGTTGGTCGGGGCGCAACGGAAGGTCGAGCAGGCTCAGCTTGACTCGTTGGCGCTGCTCGTGGAGCGTCGGTTCGAACCGTACGACGTTGACCGCGTCGTCGATGAGACGCACGCTCAACCCGACGCCCGGCCTGAGCAGGCCGACTGGCGTCCCGTCGGCCATGAACCGCAGCGACACCCGGTCCGACGGGTTGCGGAACTCCACCGCGTCGCTGCCACCGAGCACGACCGACCGGTTGATGCCCGACATCGGCGCGACCGGAGTCAGGGTGATCGACGGTGCCGACGGTGAGATGACCGGCCCGCCGGCCGCGTAGTTGTAGGCCGTCGAGCCGGTCGGCGTGCACGCGATGACGGCATCGCCGCGGTAGTAGCCGTGCCGCGCGCCGTTGACGAACAGGTCGACCGTGGCGCTCTGCAACGGCTCGGACGCCGCTATCACCACGTCGTTGAAGGCGGTGCATTCCTCACCACCGTTGAGGACCTGGAAGCAGCTGTGCGGTTCCAGCGTGTAGTCGCCGGCCACCAGGCGGTTCAACGCCGTCTCCAACCCCTCCGGCGGAACCTCGACGAGGAAGCCGACATCGCCGTAGTTGACCCCGAGGACCGGCGTCGATCGTCCGACGACCAAACGCATGGCACCGAGCATCGTGCCGTCGCCACCGAGACTCACCACCGCGTCGAGCCGGTCCACGAACGCGTCGGCCGCGACCGCCTCGACGTCCGGCCCGACCCGTGGCGCGTCGTCCTCCCGGACCAGCAGGGCGCCGCCGTGCCGGTGCACGAACCGACTGATGATCCGCACCGAGTCGAGAACCGGCTTGACCGGGTGGACCACCAACCCGACGGTGTACCGCGGCTGCCCCATCCGGCCATCATCACCCCGCCCGGTCCGAGCCGGCACCGAAGAAGCCGGAATCGGGCCGATAGCCTGCGGGCATGGGTGCGCGGTCGTCACGTCGTTCTGGTTCGGGTGTCGCTCGGTGGCGGGTGCCGGTGAAGCCGCGGCCGCCGACCGCGCTGGACCTGGCCACCCTCGCCGAGCACAGTCTCGAGGACGAGGCGAGCTTCCGGCGGCTGGGCTTCTTCGATCTTGATCTCTCCGGGCAGTCGGCGGACGGGGTGGAGTTCGCGCAGTGCCGGTTCAAGGGCGCGGACCTCAGTGGTGTGCAGCTCGACGGGGCGAGCGTCGCCGACTGCTTGTTCGAGCGTACGAACCTGGCGAACCTGCGGGCGGAGAAGTCGTCCATGATCCGGGTCAGGCTGTCGACGCTGCGGATGACCGGAGTGCACTGGATCAACGGCGCGCTGCGGGACGTGACGGTGTCGGAGTGCCGGCTGGACCTGTCGTCGTTCCGGTTCACCGACTTCACCGGCGTGGTGTTCGACGGCTGCAACCTGACCCGGGCGGACTTCCAGAACGCGGACCTGACCGGTGTCCGGTTCACCGACTGCGATCTGACCGGAGCGCAGTTCTCCCAGGCGACGATGGCCGGCACCCGGTTCGCCAACTGCGTGCTGGCCGGGGTGGGCGGGGTGACCAGCATGGCGGGGGCGATCATCGCCCCGCAGGACCTTGCCGCGCTGTCGTACACCCTGGCCGAGGCGCTCGGCATCCAGATCGAAGCCGGCGACTGACCTCGGGCGGCGCCTCGACACGCGTGTCAGACGGACAGGTGGGTGGGCACGTTGGCGACGATGATGCCGGGATGCCGGCGCAAGGCCCGCCGCAGGCGCTGCTCGGTACGGTAGTGCAGCACCCGCTGCCAGGGATGCTCCACGACCACGTCGGGTACGACGACGGTGATGGTGAGGTCGGCATGGCGCAGGCGCAGTGTGCTGACGTACTCGGCCACCGGCTGGATGATCACGCGGTGCGGTGACTGGATCGTCTCGAGCGGGATATGACCGCCCCAGGTGGCCCACTGCCCTCGGAAGTTGTCCGCCTCCCCCGGCTCGGGGCTGATGTGCAGGGCCAGTGTCGGCTGGCCGAGTGAGCCGACGTAGGCGAGGGTCCGCAGCGTCGCCTGGTTGAGTCGGGCCACCGGGACGATGAAGAGGTGCCGTACCTGCTGTGGGACGACGGCGGGCGTCTGCTCCTCGATCGAGCCTTCCCCGCTGGGCCGTTCGGGACTGGTCGTGGTGTCCAGGCTGAGGGCGTGACGTACGCGGTCGTAGTGCCGGCGGACCCGGAGGGACAGGAAGATCAGCAGCGGGACGGCGAGCACGACCACCCAGGCACCGGCGGCGAACTTCGTGACCGCCGCGGTGACCAGCACGACGGCGGACAGGGCGGCGCCGACCCCGTTGATGATGGCGCGCCGCCGCCAGCCGGGACCTCGGTGGCGGCGCCAATGGTTGATCATGCCGGTCTGGGAGAGCGTGAAGGCGAGGAAGACACCGACCGCGTAGAGCGGAATCAACGAGTGGGTGCGCCCGCCGAAGGCGACGAGGATCACCGCGGCGGCGACCGCGAGCAGGATCAGCCCGTTGCTCAGGGCCAGCCGGTCGCCGATGTGCAGGAAGCGCCGGGGGACGTAGCTGTCCCGCGCCATGAAGTACAACAGGCGTGGCAGGTCGTTGAAGGCGGTGTTCGCCGCGAGGAGCAGCACGAGCGCGGTGGCGGCCTGGATGATCCAGTACCAGGGGCCGTGCGGGAACGTGACGTGGGCGAGTTGCGACAACAGGGTCTCGTTCGACCTGGGCACCAGTCCGTTGAGGTGGAACAGCAGGGTCAGGCCGGTGAAGAGGAAGATCAGCATGCCGACCATCCAGGTCAACACGGTCCGGGCGTTGCGCCACTCCACGGGACGGAAGACCGGCACGGCGTTGGAGACCGCCTCGATGCCGGTCATCGAGGTCGCTCCCGAGGCGAAGGCCCGCATGACCACCAGCAGGCCCAGCCCTTCGACCGCGGGCGTCGCCGGTGGCGCGGTGGGGGTGAATCCGCGAGCTGCGGCCTGCACGAGCCCGACGGCGATGAGCCCGACGATGGCGACCAGGAAGAGGTAGGTCGGCGCGGCGAAGATGTTGCCCGCGACCCGGATGCCCCGCAGGTTGCCCGTCAGCAGCAGACCGATGACGGCCAGCGCCATCGGTATGGTGTACGGCACCAGGGCGGGCAGCGCCGAGGTGATCGCGGCCACCCCGGCCGTCACCGACACCGCCACCGTGAGCACATAGTCGAGGATGAGGCCGGCCGCGGCGGCCAGCCCCGCGCGGGGGCCCAGGCTGTCGCTGGCCACCAGATACGATCCCGCGCCGTGCGGGTAGGCCTGGACCGTCTGCCGGTAGGAGATCCCGACGGCGAGCATCAGCAGCACCAGGGCCGCCGCGATCGGGAGTGACAGCCCCAGCGCGCCGCTGCCGGCGAGGACCAGGATGACCAGCATGGCTTCCGGCCCGTACGCCACCGAAGACAGCAGGTCGGAGGCGAGTACCGGCAGCGCGACGACTTTCGGCATCCGTTCCCGTAGCGTCGACGCGCTGGACAGGGGCCGCCCGAGCAGCAGGCGACGCACCCGGCCGGCGGCTCGCCCCTCGGGAGTGTCCCGCCGTTCCGCCGCGGCGGTGGCGGTGAGCTGGCCGGCCCGATCCGGCAGGAACAGCGGGGCGGGGGCCGGCGCTCCGCCCGCTGACGGGCGGAGCTCGTCCGCCTGCGGGTCCACCGGCAGCGCCCGTACGGCGTCACTCACCTGCCACCGCTCGCCGAGTCGGCGCAGGGCGGCGAGATCTTCTGCGGACAGCGGCGGCAACTCGGCGGACGGGCTGAAGGTCGGCGACCCGCCCTGGTCCGGTTCCGGGTCGTGCTCAGACCTGCCCACGGTGCCTCCGGGTCGCCCACGATGTCAGCACCACCGACAATCCCAAAAAGGGCCAGGGTGAGGACGCCGATCGGCGAAAGCAGCAACGCACGGAAGCCCGCAACCCATCGCAGGGCCGGAACGCGAGGAACGCTCGCCACAACCGGGCGCCCACCGGGGCCCCGGGCAGATGTCCGGGGCCAGCCTCGTCTAAGGCTTGCGGCCCACACCGCCGAAGGCGTCAATGTCGGCGGGCGTGTCGACATCGTCGTCGGGTCGCCACCGCGGGCACGGTACGACTCCCGGCTCCACCAGATCCAGGCCCTCGAAGAACCCGGCGATCTGGTCGGGCGAGCGCAGCGTGTACGGCGTCGCTCCGGTGTCGTTGTAGTCGTCCTGCGCCTGCTGCATCTCGGGGCTGATCAGGCTGGCGCCGTCGTTGAGCGAGAGGTAGCTGCCGGACGGCAGCGGTGCCAGCAGTTGACGCGTGATCGATCGGGCCGTCTCGTAGTCGGGCACGTGGCCCATGACGCCGCTGAGGATGAGCCCGATCGGCTGGTTGAAGTCGAGCGTCTTGGCGACCTCGGCGAAGATCGCGGGCGGATCGTGGAGGTCGGCGTCGAGGTAGGCGGTCTTGCCCTCGGGTGTGCCGACCAGCAGCGCACGGGCGTGCACCAGTACCAGTGGGTCGTTGTCGACGTAGACGATCCGGGCGTCCGGCGCGATCCGCTGCGCCACCTCGTGGGTGTTGTTGGCCGTCGGCAGACCCGTGCCGACGTCGAGGAACTGGCGAATGCCCGCCTCCCCGGCGAGGAACGTGATCGTGCGGATGAGGAACTGCCGGGAGGCACGGGCGACATCGACAACGCCGGGAAAGACCTGGCGGTACTGGTCGCCCGCCGCTCGGTCGACTGCGAAATTGTCCTTGCCGCCGAGCCAGTAGTTCCAGATCCGCGCTGAATGCGGCACCGACGTGTCGAGCTTGTCGGGCTCAGACTGGCCGGTCGCTGGCGAGTCCACGCTCACTATGAACACCTCTGCTCTGACTGCGTTCATGGGATTTGGGTCGCCGCATCGGGCCATCAGGGCACCAGCCGCGACGCGTCATGGTAGCGAAGGCAGGGAATGCACGCTGCCCCACTGACGATCATGGACAGTTGGTCGACATTGCCACGCTCTGGACTCGGTTGGGCGGTGTCGATTGCCGTTGCTTCGGGTTGGTCTGAAGGACTGCGCGGGCCTGTTCGGCCGCGCGGGTGATGCTCTCGCTGATGACACGGCAAGGCCCACAGCGGATGTCGCGCTGCGGGCCTTGCCGTGCTGTATCACCGGGGGCTAGCTAGGGCTTGCGCCCGACTGCGCAGTACTGGTCGATCTCCGCGGGCAGGGTGTCCGAACCGCCGGCGGGTCGCCAGCGGGTCACCGACACCACCCCGGGCTCGATCAGATCCAAGCCCTGGAACAGGCGTGCGATCCGCTCGGGACTCCGCAGGTGGTACTTCGGATTGGCAGAGATGTTCCAGATCCGGACGGCCTCGGTGACCGCCTCGCTCGTGTCACTGCCGTCGTACATCGCCAGGTAGCTCCCCGAGGGCAGCTTGCCCATGATGCTGTCGATGATCGACTTCGCTTCCTCGTCGGACTCGATGTGACCGAGGACGCCCATCAGGATGAGTGCGACCGGCTTGCCCAGGTCCAACGTCCGCGACGCCTCGCGGAGGATGGCGCCCGGGTCACGGAGGTCCGCGTCGATGTAGTCGGTGGCACCTTCGGGCGTGCCGACGAGCAGGGCCCGGGCATGCGCCAGCACCAGCGGGTCGTTGTCGACGTAGACGATGCGCGCGTCCGGGGCGGCCGCCTGAGCCACCTCGTGGGTGTTGTCGGCGGTGGGCAGGCCGGTGCCGATGTCGAGGAACTGCCGGACACCGGCCTCACCGGCGAGGTGGCGCACCGCCCGGGCGAGATACGCCCGGGAGAGACGGGCGTTCTCCGCGAGCTGCGGCAACGTCGAAATGATCTGGTCGCCGACCACGCGATCGGCGGCGAAATTGTCCTTACCGCCGAGCAGGTAGTTCCAGATTCGGGCCGTCTGCGGCACTCCGGTGTCCAACTTGGGCCTGCCCTGCCCGCCGCTCGCCACGACCGGACTCTCCACCACGATCGCATCCCCCGTCTCTTTAGGACAACGCTGATCTTCCGTCGCAAGCTTAACGGTCACCCGATCGACGCGCTCCTACAGATGTCGATGGTGGACGGTGGGCCTACCTGCATGTATTGACAGCGATCATGTTAGCGATAACAATTGTGCCCACTGTTCGCCTCACTTATCGAATGCTCGTGCCCACCACCGGCGGCCATGAGCACGCTCACAAGACAGCGCCGCCCGGAGGGTGGCGCCAGACAACCGTGCGCGGCGAGCGCCGCGTCCGGGCACCCGTCCCGCGGTAGCGGCTCCCGCTGACTCCCCGGTCAGTAGGTCCCACTACCGGCCAGCTGAAGGAGAGTGAGAAGTGGCCAAGCAGTTCTCCCGACGACGCCTGCTCCAGCTCGGCGCGTTAGCAGCCACCGTCCCCGCCACCCTGACCATCACCTCGACCACCGCCGCATCGGCGGCCACCGCCAGCAGCGGAAGCGGCGGCCCGGCCCCCGCCAAGCCGTTCAACCTCGGCCAGGTTGCCCTGCACGAGGGCATCTTCCAGCAGAAGCGCGACCGGATGCTCAACTACGCCCGGAACTACCCCGGCAGCGGCGGTGTCCTCGCCGGTCCGGACCGAATGCTGCACCTCTTCCGGGCCAACGCCGGCCTGCCCGCCCCCGGCACCTGGCCGGGTGGCTGGGACACCCCGAACCACCTGCTGCGCGGGCACTTCACCGGGCACTACCTGACGATGCTGTCCCAGTCCTACGCCGCCACCGGCGAGGAGATCTTCCTCGACAAGCTCGACTACCTCGTCGAGGAGCTGGGCAGGTGTCAGCGGGCCCTCGACGCGCGACCGGTCGGCCGGGTCGCCGGCCGGTCCGGCAAGGCGGTACGGCTCAGCGACCCGCACCCGAACCAGTACGTGCTGCTGCCCCAGCGGATTCTCGACGGCGTCACCGACGTGACGTTCGCGGTCTGGGTGCGGCTCGCCGCCAGCCAGACCAATGCCAAGATCTTCAACTTCGGCACCGGTTCGAGCGTCTACCTGTCGTTGTCGCCGTGGGTGGCGGCCAACACGGGACCACGGTTCGCCATCACCACCAGCGGCAGCAACAACGAACAGCGCATCGACGGTACGAGCAACGCGGTCCCCGTCGGCGAGTGGGCGCACGTGGCGGTCACGATCTCCACGGCGGACAACACCGGGCGGCTCTACGTCAACGGGAACCAGGTCGGCACCAACACCATCCGGCTGACCCCGGCCAACCTGGGTGCGACCACCAACAACTGGATCGGCCGGTCGCCGAGCGCCAACGACCCGTACCTCAACGCGACCGTCGACGACCTGCGGATCTACCACCGTGCGCTGAGCGCCGCCGAGGTGCGGGCGCTCGCCACCGCGGACCCGGCACCCGAGGAGCCGGACCAGTCCGACCTGGTGGCCTGGTACCGCTTCGAGGAGGAAGGCGAGACCGCCCTCGACCACTCGGGCAACGACCGCGACGCCACCATCATCGGAACCAGCTACCCCGGCTACCTCTCCGCGTTTCCGGAGGGCCAGTTCAGCCGGCTCGAACCACCGACACTCCAGCCGAACAGCGGCGCCAACGCGGTCTGGGCGGCGTGGTACACCTGCCACAAGATCATGAGGGGTCTGCTCAACGCGTACCACCTGACCGGGAACGAGGAGGCGCTGGAGATCGCCTTCCGGATGGGTGACTGGACCCACCAGCGGCTCAGCCGGTACAGCCAGGCCCAGCTGGACCAGATGTGGAACATCTACAGCGCTGGCGAGGCCGGCTCGATGAACGAGGTCATGGCCGAACTCTCGGCGCTCGCCCCGGACCCCGACGCGAAGGCCCGGTACCTGCGGACGGCCAAGGCGTTCACCTTCACCACGCTGTTCAACGCCACCCTCGACGACCGCGACATCCTGAACGGGCGGCACGCCAACCAGTACATGGCGCCGAACATCGGCTACCTGCGGATCTTCGAGCAGACCGGCGAGGAGGACTACCACACCGCGGCCAAGAACTTCTGGGCGATGGTGGTCCCGCACCGCACGTTCAGCAACGGTGGCGCGGGCCGCAGCGAGCATTTCGGCGTACGCGGCTTCATCACCGCCGGATTCACCTCAAGCTCGGACCCACGGCACGCCGAGACCTGCTGCACCTACAACATGCTGCGGCTGACCCGGAACCTGTTCTTCCACGACCAGGACCCGGCGTACATGGACTTCTACGAGAAGGGTCTGCACAACCAGATCCTCAGCTCGCGCCGGGACGTCGACAGCGTCACCGCCACCGAGGTCACCTACCACCAGAACATGTGGCCGGGCCGGTCGCGGCAGATCGGCACCTTCGTCGAATACAGCCGCTACGGCGGCAACGGCAGCTGCTGCAACGGCACCGGCATCGAAAGTCACACCAAGTACCAGGAGTCGATCTACTTCCAGTCCGCCGACGATTCGACGCTGTACGTGAACCTCTTCATCGCCTCGACGCTGACCTGGCCCGGCCGCGGGTTCGTCATCACCCAGGAGACGCAGTACCCGACCGAAGGCGCCACCCGGCTGCGCTTCGACCAGGGCAGCGGACAGCTGAAGGTCAAGCTCCGGGTGCCGTCGTGGGCCGTGCGGGGCTACCAGGTCCGGGTCAACGGTGCCCGGCAGCGGCTCGCCGCCACGCCGGGCAGCTACGTCACCCTGGACCGCCGATGGTCCCAGGGGGACACCATCGACATCTCGATGCCGTTCAGTTTCCGGGTCGAGAAGGCGCTCGACGACAAGTCGATCCAGTCGATTCTCTACGGCCCGACCCTGATGGTCGTCCGGGACAACACGCCCAGCTACCGGGAGTTCACCTTCTTCAAGGATCTGAAGCGGGACGGCGACCTGGCCGCCGCGATCCAACCGACGAGTGTCCCGATGCACTTCACCACGCACGGCTACACCCTGGCGCCGTACTACCTCTCCGACCCGGTGCCCGGGCAGTTCAACGCCTACCACCCGTACGTGAAGCGGGTCGAGCCGGAGGTCGTGTTCGGCTCGGCCGCCACCGGCGTACCCAACGACGCCATCCGGGACGAGGGCGGCGAGACGTTCCTGGACCGGGTCTGGGAGACGGCCCCGTTCCGCAACCACGGCCAGTTCCTACAGCGGGTGAAGCAGGTGGCGGACGAATGGGTCGCTGCCGGGCGGCACACCGAAGAACAGAGCAGGGCCATCCAGCTCGCCGCGGCGCACGCCAACAAGGATCTGGAGCCGTGACCGTCGACCCCGGCTGAGGCCGACCCCGCGACGTCGGTCCTGTCGGGCCACGGCTCGACAGGACCGGCGTCGCCGCCGCTCCCCCGGCCGTACGCAGGCATCCCACACCGGCCCACCCGCCGAGGGCGGTCTAGACGCCGGTGACCTCGACGCCGAGCCACCCGGCGAGGTCCTCGATCTCGGTGCGGACCGCGGCGGTCATGGCCCTGGTGAAGCGGACATCCTGGTGGACGGCGTTGACGACCAGGGTGCCGGCCTTGCGGTCGACGGTCGCGTCCAGTTTGCCGACGAGCCGGTCGTCGTGCAGGACGGGCAGGGCGAAGTAGCCCCACCGACGTTTCTCCCTGGGCTTGTACATCTCCAGGAAGTACTCGAAGCCGAAGAGCTGCTCGGCCCGGACGCGATCGTGGATCAGCCGGTCGAAGGGCGAGAGCAGCGCGGTACGTCCCTCGAACGGCAGACCGACGTACGCAGGGTGCACCCGCCAGGTGCCCGGCGTGCCCTCGACGGTGGCCGCCTCACCGGCGTCACCGACGTACGGCGACTCGCCGGGGATCTGTGGGCCGGCGGACCGGGCGATACCGAGGGCCGCGAGCCGACGCTCGTTGCGGAGGCGGACCGCGGCATCGAGATCAAGGGTCGGCAGTTCGGCGGGGTGGACCCGCTCGGGGAGGTCCCAGTAGCGCTGTCGCCCCTTGCGGCCGGAGATCGCGACGTGGCCGCGCCGGGCCATGGCCTCCAGCATCTTCGTGACGTTGCGGTTGTTGGTCCACCCCGACGACGGCCAGGGCACGACGTTCGTGTCGGGGATGTCCCGGGACAGGAGGCGGCCCTCCTTCTCCAGCAACGTCAGGATGTCCCGCCGAAAGGACTCGTTCTGCTCGAGCCACGCTCGGGTGGACGGATGCGGCTCGGCGTCCCGAACCTCGGCGATCACGGCGGGCAGGTCGCGGGGGGACCGGATGTAGGCGACGGTCTCGACCAGGGTGCGGTCGGTCTCGACGGCCCTGGTCAGGTCGGCCGGACGGTAGCTCGCCCCGAGCCGGCTCCACAGGACGAGATCCGCGCTCGGCGCGATGGCCGCGGTGGGGTCGATCTGTAGGAACGTCAGGCGCTCGACGACGTCGACGAGGCCGGTCGGGCGCGCGGCGTCGAGCAACTGGGCGTGGATCGCGATCCGGCGGGCCTCGTCCTGGCGCAAACGGTGCACGATCATGTCGCCGACCCTAGACCTTGCCCGGCAGGGACGGCGACACCGTCACGGCGACCCGGCATATCGGGCGGCCAGGGCACGGGCGGTGTCGACCAGTTGGGCCCGCAGGTCGGCCGGTTCCAGCACCTCGACCTCCGCGCCGAGCCGGAGGAACTCGCCGTGGGCGTGGGTCAGCGATTCGATGGGTACGACCGCGGTCACCCAGCCGTCGCCGTCGGGTGGACCGGCCGACCGGTCGGCAGCGGACCACACCACGTCGCTGGCCACCTCCCGGAGCCGCTGGCGGCCCTGGGGCGAGAGCCTGATCACCGCCTCGCGCTGATGCAGCCGGCTGCGGAACTCCGCCACCTGGGTCCGCCAGTAGCCCGCCAGGTCGAAGTCGGTGGGCCAGTCGAACGTCTCGGCGAGTAGCTCCAGTGCCATGATCTGGTTGACCCGGTAGGTGCCGATCCCGGTCCGGTCCGGGTCGGCCCGGCGGGCCACCACGTACCACCGCCCGCCCTTGAGCACCAGCCCGTACGGTTCGATCGTGCGGGTGACCTCCCCCTGCCAGCTGCGGTACCGGACCCGTACACGGTGCTCGTGCCACACCGCGCGGGCGATGTCGGTGAGGTGCGCCGACGCGTCGCCGTCCTGGTACCAGCCGGGCGCGTCCAGATGGAAGCGCTGCTGAAGCTGGTTCGCGCGGTCGCGCAGCTCGACCGGAAGCGCGGCCTGGAGTTTGAGTTGGAGCGCCGCCACCACCTCGGCGTAGCCCAGTTCGGCGGCGGGGCCGGGCAGGCCGGTGAGGAACAGGCTCTCCGCCTCCTGGACGGTGAGCCCGGTCAACCGGGTCCGGTAGCCGTCGAGCAGCTGGTAGCCGCCGGCGTGCCCGGCTTCGCCGTACAGCGGGACGCCGGCACCGTGCAGCGCCTCCACGTCCCGGTAGATGGTGCGTACGGAGACCTCGAGCCGGTCGGCGAGTTGCCCGGCGGTCAGCCGTCTCTGGGTCTGCAGCAACAGCAGGATCGACAGGAGACGACTGGCTCGCATTCCACTGACACTACCTGTCAGTGGATTCGTCTTATCGTTCCCGGCATGCCGTTAGCCGAGATCGAAACGGGGACTGTGATGGGTGACTTCGACTTCCTGCCCGGCGTCTGGGACGTCGCCAACCGCCGCCTGCTGAAGCGACACGTCGGCAGCGACGAGTGGGACGCGTTTCCCGGGTTGATGCAGGCCCAGAGCTTCTTCGACGGCGCCGGCAGCTTCGACGAGACCGTCTTCCCCACCAAGGGCTTCCGTGGGGTCAGCCTCCGGACCTACGACCCGGTGCGACGCGAGTGGTCGATCTACTGGGTGAACAGCAGCAACGGCCTGCTCGCCCTGCCGCCGGTGGTGGGCGGCTTCACCGACGGCGTCGGCACGTTCTACAGCGACGACACCGACGAGGGCAGGCCGATCCGCTGCCGCTACACCTGGTCGCGGATCACCCCGACCAGTTGCCGGTGGGACCAGGCGTTCTCCCTCGACGGTGAGCAGACCTGGGAGACGAACTGGATCATGGATCTGACCCGCCGGAAGGATGGGTGAGCCGCCAGCATTCAGGGGAGAATTAGGGCATACTGCGCACCGTGACTGGCAGCGAGAGCGAGAACCCCGCAATCCCGTCCCCCACGCCGAAGCCGAGCCGGCCGAGGACGAACCAGGACTGGTGGCCGAATCAGCTGAACCTGCAGGTTCTCCATCAGCACTCGCCCCGGGCCAACCCGATGGGCGCGGCCTTCGACTATGCGGCGGAGTTCAGGAACCTCGACGTCGACGCGCTGAAGCGGGACATCTTCGAGGTGATGACGACGTCGCAGGACTGGTGGCCGGCCGACTACGGTCACTACGGGCCGCTCTTCATCCGGATGAGCTGGCACGCCGCCGGCACGTACCGCATCGAGGACGGCCGCGGCGGTGGCGGCGACGGCGCTCAGCGTTTCGCCCCGCTCAACAGCTGGCCCGACAACGCGAACCTCGACAAGGCGCGCCGGCTGCTCTGGCCGGTCAAACAGAAGTACGGATCGAAGGTCTCCTGGGCCGACCTCCTGGTCTTCGCCGGCAACTGCGCGCTGGAGTCGATGGGGTTCAAGACGTACGGCTTCGGCTTCGGGCGCGAGGACGTCTGGGAGCCCGAGGAGATCTTCTGGGGGCCCGAGGACACCTGGCTGGGCGACGAGCGCTACAGCGGCGACCGGAATCTCGCCGGTCCGCTCGGCGCCGTGCAGATGGGGCTGATCTACGTGAACCCGGAGGGGCCCAACGGCAATCCGGATCCGCTGGCCGCGGCCCGGGACATCCGGGAGACCTTCCGGCGGATGGCGATGAACGACGAGGAGACGGTCGCGCTCATCGCCGGCGGTCACACCTTCGGCAAGACCCACGGTGCCGCCTCGGCCGAGTACGTCGGCCCCGAGCCGGAGGGCTGCCCGGTCGAGGCGGGCGGCCTCGGCTGGCGGAACACCTTCGGCAGCGGCATGGGCCGGGACACGATCACCAGCGGGCTCGAGGGTGCCTGGACGCCCACCCCGATCACCTGGGACAACAGCTTCTTCGAGACCCTGTTCGGCTACGAGTGGGAACTCAGCGAGAGCCCGGCCGGCGCGAAGCAGTGGCGGCCGAAGGACGGCGCCGGCGCGGACACCGTGCCCGACGCCCACGACCCCGCGGTCAGGCACGCCCCGATGATGGCGACGACGGACCTCGCGTTGCGCGCCGACCCGACGTACGAGCAGATCTCACGTCGGTTCTTCGAGAACCCGGACCAGCTCGCGGAGGCGTTCGCCAAGGCGTGGTACAAGCTGCTGCACCGCGACATGGGACCCGTCTCGCGCTATCTCGGGCCGTGGGTGGCGGAGCCGCAACTGTGGCAGGACCCGGTGCCGGCGGTCGATCACGAGCTGATCGCCGACGGGGACATCGTCGACCTCAAGCGCAAGATCCTCGCATCGGGACCGTCCACCTCCCAGCTGGCCCGGACCGCCTGGGCGGCGGCGGCGAGCTTCCGCGGCACCGACATGCGGGGCGGGGCCAACGGTGCGCGGATCCGCCTCGAACCGCAGAAGGACTGGGCGGCCAACGACCCGGCCGACCTCGCCACGGTGCTGCCCGCACTCACGCAGATCCAGCAGGAGTTCAACAACTCGACGTCGAGCGGGAAGCAGGTCTCGCTCGCCGACCTGATCGTCCTGGCCGGCTGCGCGGCCGTCGAGCAGGCGGCCAGGAACGCCGGGCACGAGGTCACGGTCCCGTTCGCACCCGGGCGTACGGACGCGTCCCAGGCGCAGACCGACGTGGAGTCGTTCGCCGTACTCGAACCGAAGGCGGACGGGTTCCGCAACTACCTGCGCGCCGGACGGAAGTTGTCGCCGGAGACCCTGCTGCTGGACCGGGCCAACCTGCTGACCCTGACCGCGCCCGAGATGACGGTCCTGATCGGCGGCATGCGGGCGCTGAACGCCAACACGGGGCAGGCACCACACGGCGTCCTCACCGACCGGCCCGAGACGTTGACCAACGACTTCTTCGTGAACCTGCTCGACGTCGGCACCGAGTGGAAGACGTCCACCTCGACCGAGAACGTGTTCGAGGGTCGCGATCGCGCCACGGGCAAGGTCAAGTGGACCGCCACCGCCGTCGACCTCGTCTTCGCGTCGAACTCCCAGCTCCGCGCCATCGCCGAGGTCTACGCCGGTCACGACGCGCAGGAGAAGTTCGTCCAGGACTTCGTCGCGGCGTGGGTCAAGGTCATGAACCTGGACCGGTACGACCTCGCCTGACCTCGGCGGCGGCCCCGGTTCCCGCGCGCCCCGTCAGGCGCCCGTTCGATGCCGACCGGCCGCTAAGTGATCGCAAAGAGACGGTCAACGGGATCCACGACGGCGGCCAGCAACGCGCCGGGCACGAGGGCCGGGTCGTCGGCGCGGATCGTGTCGGCCTCGAACGTGGCGAACCCGGGACCGCTGATCCGCAGGTGGAGTTCCAGCCCAGGATCCTCTCCGCCCAGGTGGTTCGCCACCGCGAGGATCTCCGCCGTCGCGGCGACACCAGCGGTGGACAGCCGACGCGCGTCGCGGCGCGAGCGGGTGACCAGCCGCAAGCCGAAGACGCCGAAGCCGACACCGACGATCGTCATCAGCACGTCACCGGCGAGCAGGCCCCAGAAGTCCGTTGGCGACCACGGTGGGTCCTGCGTCACGGCGACGGCGAGCAGGACCGGTCCGGGCAGGCAGATGGCCAGGAACGCCAGTCGGCAGAGTAACGCGCCGATCGGACCGAGAGGCGTTTCCGCTTCCCGGGGGGCACTCGTCACCCTCGCACCCTAGTGCAGCGCCCAGCGTGACTGGCCGAGTCGTACCGGTCCGGGCCACCGTCCGGCACGCCGGCTCACTAGGCTGCGCCCGGTGAGTGCGACGGATCAGGAACGGGCCGCGGCGTTGTGTGCGTACCTGCGCAGTGGTGACCGTGACGCCGATCGGCGCCGGGCGGCGGTTCGGTCGCTGGCCGGCATGGCCGGGGTCGACCTGGATCTTTCCGGGACGGTACTGACGGACGCGGACTTCGGCGGCGGGCGGTTCGGCGCGGTGACCTTCGCCGACACCCGGTTCGTGGGGAACACCTCGTTCGCCGGGGCCGAGTTCGAGGGCGAGGCCGTCTTCGCGCGGGCGGTGTTCGACGGCGAGGCGCGGTTTCAGCGGGCTCGATTTCACGCGACCGCGGTGTTCGGGCGGACCCGGTTCCGCGCGGTGACGTCCTTCGCGGGCGCGGAGTTCCACGCCATGGCCTGGTTCGGGCGGGGCGAGGAGGAACTCTGGGAGGACGACGACGCCTGGGACACCGTCGAGGAGATCGAGCCGCTGCCGTGGGACGAGGTCAACGAGACCGACCCGGTGTGGCCGGTCGCCGTGGTCGTCGGGGATTACCAGAGCTACGAGGAGGGCGGTGACGGGGCTCGGTTCGCGGCACCCGTGGCGTTCCGGGGTGCCTCGTTCGGCGATACGGCCTGGTTCGGCAAGGCCCGGTTCGCGGCGGAGGCGGACTTCCGGGAGGCACGCTTCGGTGGGCCGGTGCACCTCGACTCGCCCGCGGCGGACCTGACCGACGCCCGCTGGTCGGGCGACGAGGGATCCTGGCCCTGGGGATGGTCGGTACGCGACCAGGTGCTCACCGCGGAGGCGAGTTGGTCGGCGCGCACCGACGCGCAGGCGCTGACCGGGATCGGGGACCATCACCCGGAGCAACGCCAGCGGGTGGTGGACGCGATCTGCGCCCACCTGCGCACCCCGTTGCTGTTCGACGTGCGCGGGACGCTGACCGCCGAGCAGCAGCGGGTGGTCGAGGACCGCGGCACCGCGCAACGGGTTCTCGCGGCACGGCTGCGGCCCGGGCGGTGGGCGGGCATGCACCTGTGGCTCTCCGGCGCCACGCTGATCGGTCTCGACCTGACCGGCTGCGGTGGCGGGGTCGCCGAGTTCACCGGAGCGCAGTTCCATGGGACGACGCGGATCGAGCGTGCCGGGTGGGACCGGGTTGTGCTGGACCTCGGGGGCGGGCACGGGCGAGCGACCTTCCACGACGGCAGCCGGCCCGAGGGTTTGTAGGGCCGCGCACGGCCAGCCGGTCAGGCCGCGGACAGTCGGACCACGAACCGGCAGCCACCGGAGGTGTTGTGCACGTCGACATGCCCGCCGTGCGCCTCGACCAGCCCGTGCACGATGGCCAGGCCGAGACCACCGGAGGCGCCGCCGCCTCCGGTGCCCTGGCCGGGGGTCCGCGCCGTTTCGCCCCGGAACGCCACGTCGAAGAGCCGGGGCAGGTCCGCCGGCGAAATCCCGCCACAGGTGTCCGTCACGGCGAGCCAGACGGTGTCCAGCTCGCGGCCGGCCTCGATCCGCACCGTGCCGTCCTCCGGGGTGTAGCGGACCGCGTTCAGCAGCAGGTTGCCGACCACCCGGGCCAGTTCCGGTTCACTGGCGGCCACGGTCGGCCAGCCGGACTCGACCGCGACCAGTCGGATCCGCCGCGCCGCGGCCAGCGGTGCGGTGCTGGCCAGCGCGTTCGAGACCACCTCGCCGAGGGCGACGGCGGTCAGTGACAGCCGTAGCGCGCCGGCGTTGATCCGGGACAGCTCGAACAGGTCGTCGACGAGCCGCGTCATCCGGTCGGTTTCGATCCGGATCCGCCGGTGGTACTCGCCGACGGTTTCCGGGTCGCGGACCACCTCGTCCTCCAGCGCCTCGGCCATCGCCCGCAGCCCGGCGAGCGGGGTGCGCAGGTCGTGGGAGACCCAGGCGACGAGATCGCGGCGACCCTTCTCGATGTGCCGCTCCCGCTCGCGGGCCTGGTCGGCCCAGACCGCCGCGGCCGCCAGTCGCCGACCGATGTGTCCGCCGACAGCGAGACTGACCACGGCCGCCGCCGCGACCGCGATCAGGACCACCTCCAGGTCGTGCGGGGACAGGAACATCGCCTCGGCGACCGCGACCACGCCGCCCACCACCGCCAGCACCGTGACGGCGAGCAGGACGCACAGGTGCACGGTGATCGAGCGGCGGCGCAGCCGCCGCAGCAGCAGCGCCCCGGCGAGTCCGATGGCCAGCGCCGCCACGAGCGCGATCGTGAAGATCAGCGCCAGGTCACGCATCGATCGGCTCGTACCGGTAGCCGACACCCCAGACCGTGACGATCCGCCGTGGCTCCGCGGGATCGACTTCGATCTTCTCCCGCAGCCGCCGCACGTGGACGGTCACGGTCGAGTGGTCGCCGAAGTTCCAGCCCCACACCTGCTCGACCAGTTCGGCCCGGGTCAACGCCCGGGACGGATGCCGCATCAGGTGGACGAGCAGGTCGAACTCCCGCAGGGTCAGCGCCAGTTCGGTCCCGCCCAGCACGGCCACCCGGGGTCCGGTGCGTACCTCCAGGTCACCGTCGACGAGTCGCTCCGGCCGGTCCGGTACCGGCTCGCCCCCGGCGCGGCGCAGCACCGAGCGCACCCGCAGCACCAGCTCGCGCGGCGAGAAGGGCTTGGTCAGGTAGTCGTCCGCGCCGAGTTCCAGACCGAGGACGCGGTCGGCCTCGTCGCCGAGGGCCGTCAGCATGATGATGGGTATCCCCTCCGGCCGGGTCCGCAGCTCGCGGCACACCTGCAGGCCGCTGACCGTGGGCAGCATCAGATCGAGTACGACCAGATGCGGCGCCTGACGCGCCACGGCGGCCAACGCGGCGGCGCCGTCCCCCGCGTGGCTGACCTGGTAGCCGGCGTGTTGCAGGTAGCGGCACACCACGTCGCTGATGGTCTGGTCGTCGTCCACCACCAACACCCGCTGCGTCACCGCCGACCTCCACCTGTTCCCACCCGAGCCAGCGTAGTCACGGCCGGGACGAGCCGGGCATCCAAGATCTTGCAGGTTCCTTACGGCTATGCCGGTGCGGACCCGTCGGCCGCCGGCCTGGTTAGGTTGATCCCGGTGGCCCCTGCGCTTGGAGGTTCTCGATGGATCGGGTCGGTCGTACGGTCGCGGTTGTCATAGCCGGGGTGTTGGCGGCGGCGGGATGCGGCACAGATGTCGAGCCGGGAACTCCCGCCGACACCACGCCACCCGCGGCGACCGCCTCGACCGCCGCAGCTCCGTCGCCGACGTCGCCGACGTCGCCGACCCCGGGGGCCGCCACGGCGGTGCCGCAGACGCTGGCGTTCACCGCCACGACGGTTGACGGCCAGCGGTTCGACGCCGCCGAGCTGTCCGGCAAGCCGGTGGTGCTGTGGTTCTGGGCCGCGTGGTGCCCACGCTGCCGGGCGGCAGCCGAGCACGTCGCCGGCGTACAGCGCGACTTCGGCGACCGGGTGCAGGTGGTCGGGGTTGCCGGGTTGGGCAGCGGCGACGAGGCGATGCGCAGGTTCGTCGCCGACCAGGGCATCGGCGGATTCGTCAACCTCGCGGACGACGACGGCGCGGTGTGGAAGCGCTTCGAGGTCACCACCCAGGAGTACTACGTCGTGCTCGACAGCGCCGGTGCGATCGTCCACAAGGGAGCCCTGACCGCGCAGGCGCTGCGCGACCGGGCCGCCGCGCTGGCCGGCTGAACAGGAATCCCCCGGTGCTCGACGCCCCGTACGCCCTCGCACTCGCCGCCGGACTGCTCGCCGCCGTCAACCCGTGCGGGTTCGCGCTGCTGCCCGCGTACCTGTCCTTCCTCGTTCTCGACGGGTCCGACGGCGGCGGACGGTCCCGCGCGGTCGGCCGCGCGCTGCTGCTCACCGCGGCCATGACCGTCGGTTTCGTCGCCGTGTTCGGGGTGTTCGGCCTGCTGGCCGCGCCGGCCGCCGACGTGATCGCCCGGCATCTGCCATGGGTCAGCGTCGCCATCGGGCTGGTCCTGGTGGCGCTCGGCGGGGTGCTGCTGGCCGGCCGTCAGCTACCCACCGTCGGCCCGAAACTGGGCACCGGGCCGGAGGTGACCCGCCGGTTCGGATCCATGGCCCTGTTCGGGGCCTCCTACGCGGTCGCGTCGCTCGGCTGCACGATCGGACCGTTCCTGGCCGTCGTCGTGACGGGCTTCCGCAGCGGATCCGTCGCGGCCGGGGTCGGCCTGTTCGTCGCGTACGCCATCGGCATGGCCCTCGTGGTCGGCGCGGTCGCACTCGCCGTCGCGCTGGCCAAGATGTCGCTGGTCCGCGGCCTACGCCGGGCCGCCCCGCTGATCAGTCGGGCGGCCGGCGCACTGCTGATCGTGGCCGGCGGCTACGTGGCCTGGTACGGCTGGTACGAGATCCGGGTGTTCCGGGGTGGCACCGGCACCGACCCGATCGTCGACGCCGCCGCGACGATCCAGGCGGCCGTCGCCGGCTGGCTGGGCCGCGTCGGTCCCAGCACCGTCGCGATCGCCTTCGCCGTGCTGCTCGTCGCCACCGCAACCGCTGCGGCGCTGCTCCGACACCGCCGCGCCCGCCGCTGAGGTCCCGGCGGTGACCGGTCGGCCGACCCGTGGGGGCCGTTCGGGCCGTCCCCGCACGGCGTTTGTGGCTGGCGGGCGGTTGCTATCGTCGCCGCGACGCCGGTGATCTCGGCGGCGAGGCGGAGGAGGGGGACGCGATGGGTCTGATGGACAAGCTCCGGGGCGAGTTCGTCGACATCGTGGAGTGGCTGGACGACAGCCGGGACACGATCGTCTGGCGCTTCCCCCGGTACCAGAACGAGATCAAGATGGGCGCCCAACTGGTCGTCCGCGAGTCGCAGACGGCGGTGTTCGTCAACGAGGGGCAGATCGCCGACGCGTTCCCGCCCGGCACGTACACGCTGGAAACCCGGAACCTGCCCATCCTGTCCACCCTCAAGGGCTGGAAGTACGGCTTCAACTCGCCGTTCAAGGCCGAGGTGTACTTCGTCAACACCCGGCAGTTCACCGAGATGAAGTGGGGCACCCAGAACCCGGTGATCCTGCGGGACGCCGAGTTCGGTGTGGTCCGGCTGCGGGCGTTCGGCGCCTACTCGGCCCGGGTGGTGGACGCCCAGAAGCTCCTGCGGGAGCTGGTCGGCACGGATCCGCAGTTCCGCACCGAGGAGGTGCAGGAGTACCTGCGCCAGCTCATCGTCGGGCGACTCGGCGGGGCACTGGCCACGGCGGGCGTACCGCTGCTGGACCTGGCCGCCCACCAGGACGCGATCGGCCGGCAGCTGGCCGACGTACTGACCGAGGAACTCGTCGACGTCGGCATCGCGATCCCCAAGTTCGTCATCGAGAACATCTCCGTGCCGCCGGAGGTGGAGCGGGCGCTGGACAAGCGGACCAGCATGGGCGCGGTCGGCGACCTGGACCGGTTCACCCGGTACCAGGCGGCCACCGCGTTGGAGGAGGCGGCGAAGAACCCGGGCGGCGAGGCGGGCGCCGGCGTCGGGCTGGGCATGGGCATGGCGATGGGCCAGCAGATGGCCCGGGCCATGTCGGGCGACACCGGTACGCAGCCGGCGCCGGTCCCCGCGCAGCCGGGCGGCGTCGAGCCGCCGCCGCTGCCGAACCAGGCGCAGTGGTTCATCGGAGTCGCCGGGCAGCGGCAGGGCCCGTTCGACCTCGGTGGGCTGGCCGCGCAGGTGGGTGCGGGCACGCTGGGCCCGGAATCGCTGGTCTGGCGGGCCGGTATGGCCCAGTGGCAGCCGGCCGGGCAGCTGCCGGAGCTCGCGTCGGTGCTGGCCAGCGTGCCACCGCCGCTGCCGCCGCAGTGAGCGCGCAGGACGGGAGCGGGCCGAGGCAAGAGAGCAGGAGCGGGCAGCGATGAGCGAGCGGAGCGAGCGAACAATCAGGCTCAGCGCAATGGTGCCTCATTCCGGCACGCGGCGCAGCGGAGTGCCGGCATGAGCGACACGGCCGTCTCCCCGCCGTCGTACCAGTGCGGGGGCTGCGGTGCCCGGGTGGAGCACGCACCGGGCACGACGGAGCTGAGCTGCCCGTACTGCGGGCACCGTCAGCAGATCGCCGGTGCCGGCCGGGCGGTGCGCGAGCACTCGTACGACCAGTTGGCCGCGGTGCCGCGCCAGCCGCTGGCCAGCGTGGCCGCGCACGCGTTCGTCTGCCCGGGCTGCGGCGCGCATACCGAGACCGACGCGCTCGCCCAGCGTTGCCAGTTCTGCGCCACCCCGTTGGTGGCCGAGGCCGCCGCGGGCGGGCTGATCGCGCCGGAGGCGGTGCTGCCGTTCGCGGTGGACCGGGCCGGCGTACGCACCGCCCTGGGCAAGTGGTGTCGCAGCCGCTGGTTCGCGCCGAACAGCCTGAAGAAGGTCAGCGAGGCGGAGACGCTCAAGGGCACCTACCTGCCACACTGGACGTTCGACGCGCGGACCGTCTCGGACTACCAGGGCCAGCGTGGCGAGTACTACTACGTCACCGAGACGTACACGGTGATGGTGGACGGCAAGCAGGAGACCCGCACCCGGCAGGTGCGGCACACCCGGTGGCACCCGGCACGCGGCACCGTCCGCCGGAACTTCGACGACGTGCTGGTGCCCGCCACGACGCACCTGCCGGAAAAGCAGCTGGACCAGCTGACCCCGTGGCCGCTGGCCGAGGCGGTCGCCTACCACGGTGACTACCTGGCCGGGTATCACGCGCTGCGCTACGACACCGAGCCGGAGACCGGGCTGGCCACGGCAAAGGCGCGGATGGCGTCGGTCATCGAGCAGGACTGCCTGTCCGACATCGGCGGTGACCAGCAGCGGGTCAGCTCGGTGGACACCACCTACTCGGGCGTGACGTACAAGCTGCTCCTGCTGCCGGTGTGGATCGCCGCGTACCTGCACGCCGGCCGGTCGTACCAGGTGCTGGTGAACGCCCGCACCGGCGAGGTCATCGGCGAGCGGCCGTACAGTGGAGCCAAGATCACGGCGGCGGTGCTGGGCGCGCTGGCGCTGGTCGCGGCGTTCGTGGTGGCGTACCTGCTGAGCCGTTAGCGCCGTGCCGTCGTCAGCGGGGTGACGGCTCGTCCTCCGGACCAACGTCGTCGCGCTTGCGTCGGTTACGGAGGGCCGCGACCAGCAGCGCGATCCCCATCGCGGCGTTGCCCCAGCGGCGCAGCGCGATGCGGGCCCGCCGGTGCGATGGGGGCGGCGGTCCGGGCACCACGACGTGGTCGACGCCGGGGTAGGCGAGCCGGGCGGCATCGGCCGCCTCCTGCTCGGTGCGCACCTCAAGGTTGCTGAGAAGGGCCACGCCGGCCCGCTCGTCGCGGTAGCGCCAGCGCCACCGGTCACCGTCCGGCCACAGTTCCACCCGCTCCCCCGGGCGGTCGCGCGCCGGCAACTCCGGTTCGTCGCCCGGCCGGCCGAGCGCGGGCCGGCCGGTGCCCGATCGGCGGCGGGCGGCGCGCAGGTCGGCTCGGGTCAGCTCGCCCAGGCGGGCCGCGTCGCTGCCGCGCAGCGCCCGGGCGAGCAGGAACGCCAGCGTCCCGGTGAGCAGCGGCAGGACGAGGACCAGCACGCGCAGGATGTCGAGCACGTCGTAGATCGGTACCCGCAGCAGCCGCGCGATGAGGTCGTCGCCGCCCGCGACCACCAGCATCGCGAAGAAGGTCAGCACAGCCACCCCGATGCCGGTCCGGACCGGGTGATCGCGGGGCCGGTCGAGCAGGTGGTGCGGGCGGCGGTCGCCGGTGCACCACCGTTCCACGAACGGCCAGGCGTACAACGCCAGGAAGGTCACGCCGCCGAGCACCACCCCGGGGAAGAACGGAGCGGGCACCAGGTGGCCGGCGATCCGGATCTCCCAGGGCGGAAACAGCCGCAGCGCGCCATCGCCCCACAGGACGTACCAGTCGGGTTGGACCGGTGCGGTCGCCTGGGCCGGGGCGAACGGCCCGTAGAGCCAGACCGGGTTGATCTGCACCAGCCCGCCGAGGGCGAACAGCACCGCCAGCACCCAGGCGAACAACGCCAGTGAGCGCAGCGAGTAGCTCGGGTAGAGCCGGGAGCCCACCACGTTGTGCTCGGTCCGCCCCGGGCCGGGGAACTGGCTGTGCTTCTGCCGGACGATCATCGCCAGGTGCGCCGAGATCAGGGCGACCAGCACGGCCGGCACCAGCAACACGTGGGTGACGAACAGTCGCGGGATCATCTCGTCGGAGGGGAACTCCCCACCGAGCGCGATGAACACCAGCCACGCCCCGACCACCGGGATCGACTCCGCCACCGACACGATGATCCGCAGGCCGATGCCGGAGACCAGGTCGTCGGGCATGGAGTAGCCGGTGAACCCGTTGGCCAGGGCGAGGGTCAGCATGGTGACCCCGACCAGCCAGTTGAGTTCGCGGGGCCGCCGGTAGGCGCCGGTGAAGAAGATCCGGATCAGGTGCACCACGATCGCCGCGACGAAGATCAGGGCCGCCCAGTGGTGGGTCTGGCGGATCAGCAGCCCGCCGCGTACGTCCCAGCTCAAGCGCACGGTCGAGGCGTACGCCGCGGAGGTGGTCGTGCCGTCCAGCGGCGGGTAGGAGCCGTGGTAGGCGCGGTCGGCGGAGCTGGGATCGAAGAAGAATGTCAGGTAGACGCCGGTGAGGACGAGCGCGACGAAGGAGTAGAGGGCGATCTCGCCGAGCATGAACGACCAGTGGTCCGGGAAGACCTTGGCCAGTGCCTTGCGGACGACCGGTGAGAGTCGCAGACGGTCGTCGAACGCGCGGGCCAGCCGATCGAGGATCATGGCCGGTCCCAGAAGCCGGCGCCGGGCGGGGAGGTGAAATCTCCGGTGGCCCGCAGGTAGCCGTCGGCGCCGACCTCGATGGGCAGGCCGGGCAGCGGCCGGGCGGCGGGCCCGGCGACGGGTGCGGCGTCGGCGAACAGGTTGAAGGACGACTGGTGGCAGGGGCAGAGCATCCGGCCGGTGCCGTTGAGGTAGAGCCGGACCGGGCAGCCGGCGTGCGTGCAGAGCAGCGAGTAGACGACCAGCCCGTCGAGGTGGCCGGCCGACGGTGGCCGGGTGAACCGCTCCGGGCGTAGCCGGACCGCGAAGGCCGGCGCGTCCCCGGCCTCGATGTCGCCCTCCGGAAACACCCCGACCACCGCGCCGGCCGGTACGTCGTCAGGTCGCAGCGGACGCCCGTCGGCGTTCACCAGGCGTACGCCCGGCCGCCAGGGCGTCTCCGTCAACGCCCGCACCGGTGCGGTCCGGTCCCAGGGCAGCAGCGAGCGGAGCGGGAACAGCGCTGCGGCACCGAGCGCGGTCAGCGCCAGCCCGAGCGTGGCGAGCAGGCCCCGACGGCGTAGCGGGCTGTCCGGCGCGGTGAGCACGTCCGCCGTCGACGCCTGTTCGTCCGGGGGCGGGGTGAAGCCCTCGTGCTCCTCGACGTAGCCGCCGGTGGGCACCAGCCGCCGGCCCCAGATCGCCAGCCCGGTGGCCAGCCCGGCGAAGGCCACCGCCAGGCAGATCCCTTCCCACTGGGTCTGCCCACCGAGGCCGTAGGTCACCGCGAACCCGATCGCGCCGGCGGCGCTGGCCAGGAAGGACAGTGCGATCCGGCGGGTCACTCCGGGCGGCCCGTCCGGGACGGGCGGACGCCGCCTCACTCTCCCGCCCTCCGGCCCAACCAGCGGGCGGCGGTGACGAGCAGCCCGAGGGTGACGATCCAGGCGACCACTCCCTCGGGCAGCGGCCCCAGCCGGCCGAGCGGATTGCCGCCCCGGTCCAGCCGCTCGTCGCGCAGCCGGCGCACGTACGTGGCCAGATCATCGACCTGCTGGTCGGTGAGTACCTGGCTGGGGAAGACCGGCATCAGGCCCGGGCCGACCCGGACGGCCTCGGCGACCTGCACCGGCGTCGCGTCGTACAGCGCCGGAGCGGTCCGGCCGTCGGTCAACGGGGCGCCCGCGCCGGTCGCGCCGTGGCAGGGTGCGCAGTTGACGGCGAACAGTTCCCGCCCGGCCTGGAGGTTTCCGGGCGCCACCTGCGGGATCTGGGGTCCGCCGCCGCCGAAGCTGGCGACGTGGTCGACCAGGGCGGCGATCTCGTCCGCCGAGAAGACCGGTTCGGCGCGGCGGGGCTGCGGCTTCGCGTCCGGGATGGGCATCCGCCCGGTGGAGAGCTGGAAGTCCACCGAGGCGGGTCCCACCCCGACCAGCGAGGGGCCGCGTTGGCTGCCGCGCCCCTGCTCGCCGTGGCAGCTGGCGCAGCTCTGCCGGTACAGCTGCTCGCCCCCGGGTACGGGGGCGGCGGTCGCGGCGGTGCCGGCACCGGCCGGGGG
>NZ_POTY01000075.1 GCF_003236315.1 Micromonospora craterilacus | reverse complement strand
CCCGCCCTCCCGGCGCAGGTGGAAGACGATGGTCGGATCCAGGTCCCCACTCCGGGTGCCCATCACCAGGCCCTCCAGCGGGGACATCCCCATCGAGGTGGCCACGCTGCGCCCACCGGCGATCGCGCACGCGCTGGCCCCGTTGCCCAGGTGCAGGGTGATCGTGTTGACCTCGGCGTACGGGCGGCCCAGCAGCTCCGCCGTGCGCCGGGAGACGTATGCGTGCGAGGTGCCGTGGAAGCCGTACCGCCGGATGCCGTACCGCTGCGCGACGTCCCGGTCGATCGCGTACGTGGCGGTGGAATCGGGCAGGGTGTGGTGGAACGCCGTGTCGAAGACGGCGACCTGCGGCACCTCGGGCAGCGCGCCGCGGGCCATCGCGATGCCGGCGAGGTTCGCCGGGTTGTGCAGCGGTGCCAGCGGCACCAGGTCGGTGATGGCGGCCAGCACCGCGTCGTCGACCAGCGTCGGGGAGGTGAACCGCCGGCCGCCGTGCACCACCCGGTGACCGACGGCGGCGAGCCCGGTCAGGTCCAGCCCGGCCAGGATCTGCCGGACCGCGCCGGCATGGTCGGCCGGGCCGCCGCCGGGCTCGCCGATCCGCTCGACGGTGCCCTTGGCGGCGACGCGTTCCCCGTCGTACAGCCGGTACTTGACCGACGACGACCCGCAGTTGAGTACCAGCACCTTGCTCAGGTCACTGCCATGGCGCGGCACGCCGCCGACCTGGCCGCTGCGCTCGCTCATGACACCGCCTCGTCGGACGGTCGCGGAGCCTCGGCGAGCGCGGCCGCCTGGATGGCGGTGATCGCCACGGTGTTGACGATGTCCGGCACGGTGGCCCCCCGGGAAAGATCGTTGACCGGCCGGCGCAGGCCCTGCAACACCGGCCCGACGGCCACCGCCCCGGCCGAGCGCTGCACCGCCTTGTACGTGTTGTTGCCCGTGTTCAGGTCCGGGAAGATGAAGACCGTGGCCCGGCCGGCGACCGAGCTGCCGGGCAGTTTCGTCGCCGCCACGGCCGGGTCGATCGCCGCGTCGTACTGGATCGGTCCCTCCACGGCCAGTTCGGGCCGGCGCTGGCGGACCAGCGCGGTGGCCGCCGCGACCTTCGCCACGTCCGCCCCCGCGCCGGAGCTGCCGGTCGAGTACGACAGCATCGCCACCCGGGGTTCGATGCCGAACCGGGCCGCGGTGTCGGCGGAGGAGATCGCGATGTCGGCGAGCTGGGCGGCGTCCGGGTCGGGGTTGACCGCGCAGTCGCCGTACACCAGCACCCGGTCGGCGAGCAGCATGAAGAAGACGCTGGAGGCGACGGAGACCTCCGGCACGGTCTTGACGATCTCGAACGCGGGCCGGATGGTCGCCGCAGTGGTGTGGGTGGCGCCGGAGACCATGCCGTCGGCGTAGCCGGCCCACACCATCATGGTGCCGAAGTAGTTCGGCTGCGCGACGATGTCGTACGCCAGCTCGACGGTGACTCCCCGGTGGGCGCGCAGCTTCGCGTACGCCTCGGCGAACTCGTCGCGCCACTGGCTGGTCGCCGGATCCACCACCCGGGCCGCGCCGATGTCGACGCCCAGTTCCCGGGCGCGCCGGGCGACCTCGTCGGGGCGGCCGAGCAGGGTCAGGTCGGCGACTCCCCGGCGCAGCAGGATCTCCGTGGCGCGCAGGATCCGCCCCTCGGCCCCTTCCGGCAGCACCACGTGCCGGCGCCGGGTCCGGGCCCGATCGATCAGGTCGTACTCGAACATCAGCGGGGTGACCCGCTCGGAGCGGCTGACCCGTAGCCGGCTGGCCAGCTCGACCGTGTCGACATGCGCCTCGAACGCGCCGAGCGCGGCCTCCACCTTGCGCGGGTTGGCGGTGCTGGGCCGGCCCTCGATCCGGCTCGACGCGGCCACCGTGTGGTAGCTGTCACTGGGCACCGAGAGTACCGCGAGCCGGGCGTTCAGTGCCTCGACCAGCCGCATCGCCCGGGGGTCGGGCGGCACGCCGAGGGTGAGCACCAGCCCGGCCAGCGACACCTGGCCGGCAACATGCGCCGCGCTGGCCGCTACCAGCAGGTCGTCCCGGTCGCCCGGCATGATCAGCAGCGCGCCCTCGGTCAGGTGTTCCAGCAGGGTCGGCACGTGGGCCGCGCCGACCACGTAGTCGAGCACGTCGCGGCCGAGAGCGGTGTCGTCGCCGGCCAGCAGGGTGGCGCCGAGCGCCGTCGCCACCTCGGCCACCGTCGGCGCCGACACGCTCGGCACCTCCGGGATGGCGTACGCGGGCACCGGCAGCCGGGGCAGTGTCATCTCGCCCGGCACCCGGTTGGCGAGCACGGCGAGCACGGTCGCGCCGAGGTCCGCGACGTCGTGGTACGCCCCGCGGGTGGCGGCGGTGATCGCCGCCGGCTGCTGCCCGTACCCGTCCACCACGGGTACCACGACGCTGCCGAACTCCGTCGCCAGTCGGGCGTTGAAGGCCAGCTCGCGCGGCCCGGCGGTGTCACCGGCGCCGGCGAAGTCGCTGCCCACCACGACCATCGCCGGGAACCGCCGTTCCACGTCCCGGTAGCGTTCCACGATCCGGGAGATCAGCTCCTCCCGCCGACCGTCGGCGACCAGGGCGGTCGCCTCGGTGTAGGTGCTGCCGCACAGATCCTCGACCGGCAGCCCGACCCGGTACCGCTCGCTGAGCAGGGCGAGGATCGGGTCGGGCCGGCCGTGCGCGACCAGCGGTCGGAAGACGCCGATCCGCCCGACCTGCCGGGACAGCAGCTCGGCCAGGCCGAGGGCGATGGTCGACTTCCCCCCGCCCGAGCCGATGCTGGTCAGGTACACGCTCCGGGCCACGGAACTCACGCTACAAGATCCAGGTCGGTCCCGCCCGGGTCCTCGTACCCGGGTCCGCAGGCCGTCCGGTGCCGGCCTCGCCGCCGGGCGGCTGACCTCGGTGTCGACCGAGAGGATCTTCATTTTTGCCCGTCCGGACCGCGTCGGGGGCCGGATCGGACGATCTTGGTGGGGCCGTCAGTCTGATCATGGCTGGGCCGTTCGAACCGGTTCGGGCGGGGTTCGTCAGGCCGGGGAGGGTGGCCCGGGCGCCGATCGGCGTACCGGTCGAGCCGTCCCTCACGCTCCGCAGGAGCGCGGTCACGCCGAGGTCGGGTGGGCGGTTCGCCGACTGCAACTTGCATCCCGATGGCCGACTCCGCATGCAAGTCGAGGATCGCTCACTCCTAAACTCCCGACTCATGAACGCGGATCCCCTGGCCAGCGCTGATCCGGCAACCGGCGCGCTGGGCGGCAGGCGGTCCGCGGCAGACGAGAGCGGCGCCGACCAGCCGGGCCGGCCGAGCGTCGACGCGCTCACCATGATGCTGCGCACCGTGGACGCCCCGACCGTGGTGCAGCCGGCCGTCCGGGCCGTGGACGTACCAGCCGTGCCGCGGCCGGCGGTGGACGCACCGACGGTGATGATGGTGCGTGGCGACAGCCCCACCACCGTGATGGCGGCGATTCCCCAGCTACCACCGGTCTTCGTCGACCCCAGCGGCCGGCGTCGGTCCCGGCTGCGCTGGATCGCGTACGTCCTGGGGCTGGTGGGCCTGCTCTACACCGGACTGGTCGTGGCGAGCTTCGCCGGCGGCCCGGTCAACCCCGAGACGGTGCTGCCCTTCGTGGAGCCGACCCAGCAACAATGGCAGCCGCCGCCCGCGCCGTCGCAGCCCGCTGCCGAGGCGCCCGTGGCGCGCACACCGGCCGCGCCGCGGACCACCAGCGGTACACGGGCCCCGAGCACGACGTCCCGGTCCCCCTCGGCCTCGGCCGTACCGGCGGCGCCCAGCCGCGAACCGTCGTCGGCGCCGGCCGAACCCCGTTCGACACGGGCACCCGCGCCCGGGTCGACACCCAGCGTCGAACCGCCCTCCAGCGAGCCGGCTCCGGTCACCGCCCCTCCGGCCGGCGCCACCGCCGGTACGCGCGTCGATGGCTGACCGGCCGTCGCGGCGGAGCCGCCGGCCCGGGCTGGGCCGTCGGGTCGTGCCGCCACCGAGCTGGACCGTGTTCGGCGTGCTGTGCACCGTGCTGGCCGGCGTGCTCCTGGTCGGCGCGTACGCCAACGCGTCCTTCGCCCCGGACCGCCAGCAGACCCAGTCCGAGCAGCATGAGGTGCCCACGGAGGTGGTCACCGGTGGTCCGATCATCAGCAGCACGGCCGGGCAGACCCGCTCGTACCGGCTGCCGCCGCGGACCATCGCGCTCACCTTCGACGACGGCCCGGACCCGGTCTGGACCCCGGAGGTGCTGCGGGTGCTGGCGGCCCACCAGGTCCCGGCGACCTTCTTCGTGGTCGGGTCGCAGGTGGCCCGCCATCCGGATCTGCTCAGGGAACTGGCCGCGGGCGGTCACGAGCTCGGCGTACACACCTTCACCCACCCGGACCTGACCGCACTGCCGGGCTGGCGGCGCCGCATGGAGTACACCCAGACCCAGCTCGCCGTCGCCAGCGCGGCCGGGGTACGCACCTCGCTGATCCGGTTCCCGTACTCCTCGTACGCGGCGGCCATCGACGACCAGAACTGGCCGGTGTTCACCCAGGCCGGCGACCTGGGCTACCTGAGCGTGCTCAACGACACCGACAGCCGGGACTGGGCGCTGCCCGGCGTGGACCAGATCATCGCCAACGTGGTGCCGCTCGGATACTCCGGAGCCGTCACGCTCTGGCACGACGCGGGCGGCGACCGGGCCCAGACCGTGGCCGCCCTCGACCGGTTCATCCCGCTCATGAAGGAGCGCGGCTACCGGTTCGTCACGGTG
The DNA here is from genome assembly GCF_003236315.1 of Micromonospora craterilacus. Classification (GTDB taxonomy): domain Bacteria; phylum Actinomycetota; class Actinomycetes; order Mycobacteriales; family Micromonosporaceae; genus Micromonospora; species Micromonospora craterilacus. Next base: position 22,938 of record NZ_POTY01000075.1, on the reverse strand, counting down.
ACCGGGGGGTTGAACCTCGCGCTCGCCGAGGCCGGGATCGACCACCAGGTCAGCGTGGGCCAGCCGGCCGGTGCGGGGGAGCGCTGGCGCGGCCGGATGCTGATCTGGGCGGTACAGGGCGCGGACCGGACGCTGGGCGTGCTCGGCTGGATCTTCGTCGCGGTGGGCGTGCTCACCGTGGGGCGTACCGTCCTGCTGCTCGTGCTCGCCGGCCGGCATGCGCGCCAGCGCCGCGCCAAGGACTGGGCGTGGGGGCCGCCGGTCACCGAGCCGGTGTCGGTGATCGTGCCCGCGTACAACGAGAAGGAGGGGATCGCCGCGGCGGTCCGCTCCCTGGCCGGCGGCGACCATCCGGGCGGGATCGAGGTGATCGTCGTCGACGACGGTTCCACCGACGGGACGCCGGAGATCGTCGAGGCGCTCGGGCTGCCCAACGTCCGGGTCGTCCGCAAACCCAACGGTGGCAAGCCGAGCGCCCTGAACACCGGGGTGGCGCTGGCCCGGCACGACCTGATCGTGATGGTCGACGGGGACACCGTGTTCGAGCCGGACTCCGTGCGGCGGCTGGTCCAGCCGTTCGCGGACCCGCAGGTGGGCGCGGTCGCCGGCAACGTCAAGGTGGGCAACCGCGACAGCCTGATCGCCAAGTGGCAGCACATCGAGTACGTGATCGGCTTCAACCTGGACCGCCGGCTCTACGAGACGCTGCGCTGCATGTCCACCGTGCCCGGGGCGATCGGCGCGTTCCGCCGCCAGGCGCTGGAGTACGCCGGTGGGATGACCGACGACACCCTGGCCGAGGACACCGACATCACCATGGCGTTCGGCCGGGCCGGCTGGAAGGTGGTCTACGAGGAGACGGCGCGGGCCTGGACCGAGGCGCCGACGACCCTGGGACAGCTCTGGAAGCAGCGCTACCGGTGGAGCTACGGCACCATGCAGGCGATGTGGAAGCACCGCCGCTCGCTGCTGGATCGCGGTGCCTCGGGCCGGTTCACCCGTCGCTGCCTGCTCTTCCTGAGTCTGTTCGGGGTGCTCCTGCCGTTGCTGGCCCCGGTGATCGACCTGCTCGCGCTCTACGGGCTGTTCTTCCTCGACCGGACCGCGACGGCGGTCGCCTGGCTGGTCATGCTCGGCGTGCAGATGCTGACCGCGGTGGTGGCGTTCCGGTTGGACCGGGAGAAGCTGGGCGTGCTGTGGGTGCTTCCGTTGCAGCAGTTCGCGTACCGCCAGCTGATGTACCTGGTGATGATCCAGTCGGTGGTGACCGCCCTGACCGGCGGTCGCCTCGGCTGGCAGAAGCTCCGCCGCACCGGCCTGACTCCCACCCCGGCCAGCGCCCCCGCCAACTCGCGTTGACGGGCCTGGTGGGGAGAAGGGATCAGGGGCGGGCCAGGGAGATGGCGTACTTGGGCCAGAAGGTGCCGCTGGCCGGCTCGCCGGGACGGCAGTCGCCGTCGGACTCGCCGGGGTACTTGACCCAGAGCAGGGCGTCCACCCGGGGCAGGCCGGTGTCGGCCGTCGGCTCCTCGCCGAGCGCCCGCCCGGGCGGGTTGCACCAGCTCGGCGCCCCCTTGACCCGGTTCCCCGGGTACGGGCCGTTGCCGTTGCGGCTGGTGTCGACGACGAAGGTGGTGGCACCGCCGAGCGCGTCGGAGATCCGGTGCCCGTAGGCGACGTTGTCCTCGGTGCGGACGAAGTTCGCCACGTTGAGCGCGAAGCCGTCCGCCTCGGCCACCCCGGCCCGGCGCAGGCCGGCCGCCAGCGCCTCGACGTCCTTGATCCAACCCGGGTGTCCCGCGTCGAGGTAGATCCGGGCGGTACCGGTGCTGGCCAGCACGGCGACCGCGTCGCGTAGCAGCGCGAGCCGACCGTCGGAGTCGCGTACGCAGCCGGCCACCGCGTCCGGGAGCGCGCCCGGCTCGAGGACGACCGTCACCGGACGGCCGGCTATGCCAGCAGCCACGTCGCGGATCCAGGACTGGTACTCGGCACCGGAACCGGCCCCGCCGCCGCCCCGCCGGCCGCAGTCCCGCTGCGGCACGTTGTGCACCACCAGCACCGGAATCTGGCCGGCGATCGCGGCCTGCCCCAGGAAGGTGTCGACCTCGTCGCGGGCCGGGCCGCCGGTCAGCCACTTCGCGCTCGGCCGGCTGCCGATCCCGCGCAACGCCTCCGCCTCGGCCGTCTCGCCGCGCGCCGCACGCCGGTCCGCCTCGGTGTCGGCCGGGTTCGCCGGGTCGACGTAGAAGACCGACGGCGGGGGCGGCGGCGTGCCCCCGGCTACCTCGGGTATCGGCGGCGGTGCGGGGTCCGCGCCACAGCCGTTCAGTAGCAGCGTCAGGGCCATGCCGGCCGCCGCGACGCGGGCCGGGTGCTGGCTGCGCACCGGGATCAGTCGTCGTCTTCGTCGTCGAGCCGGGCGAGCCAGGTGGCGAACCGCTCGATCGGGGTCTCGAACTCGGGGTTCAGGTCGACGAAGTCGCGCAGCCGCTCGCCGAGCCACTCCATGCTGACCTGCTCGTCGCCCCGTCGCTCGACCAGTTCCTCGATGCCCCGGTCGGTGAAGTACATGCGCCTACTCGCTTCCTCACCGGTGCGTACCCGGTGAAAGCCGGCCGGCCCCGCCCCACCCTCGGGTGGGACGGGACCGGAGTGGATCTCGTCAGGGGCGGGGGAGGGCCGCTTCGATGAGCGCGGTCTGCTCGACCTCGTGCATCTTCGCCGAGCCGACGGCCGGGGCGGCGGCGGCCGGGCGGGAGATGCGGCGCAGCCGTACCCCGTCGAGGTGCTCCAGCAGGTTGAGCGCGACGAACGACCAGGCACCCTGGTTGGCCGGCTCCTCCTGCACCCAGGCGAAGTCCTCCGCGTTCGGGTACTGCGCGAGGGCGGCCCGGATCTCCTCCACCGGCATCGGGTAGAGCTGCTCCAGCCGGATGATCGCCGTGTCGGTGAGGCCGCGCTCCTGCCGGGCCTGGAACAGGTCGTAGTAGACCTTGCCCGAGCAGAGCAGCACCCGCTTGACCTGCTCCGGAGCCGGAGCGGCCTGGTCGCCCAGCACCGAGGCGAAGGTGCCGGTGGTGAAGTCCTCCACCGAGGAGACGCAGAGCTTGTGCCGCAGCAGGGACTTCGGCGTGAACACCACCAGCGGCTTGCGCTTCGACGAGAGGGCCTGGCGACGCAGCAGGTGGAAGTAGTTCGCCGGGGTGGTCGGGATGGCGACCCGCATGTTGTCCTCCGCGCACAGCTGGAGGAACCGCTCCGGGCGGCCGGAGGTGTGGTCCGGGCCCTGCCCCTCGTGTCCGTGCGGCAGCAGCAGGGTGACCGCCGAGCGCTGGCCCCACTTCACCTCGCCGGAGGAGATGAACTCGTCGATCACCGACTGGGAGCCGTTGACGAAGTCGCCGAACTGCGCCTCCCAGCAGACCAGCGCGTCGAGGTTCTCCACCGAGTAGCCGTACTCGAAGCCCATCGCGGCGTACTCGGACAGCAGCGAGTCGTGCACGAAGAACCGCGAGCGCTCACCGTCGCCGGTCAACGACTTCAGCGGCAGGTAGTCGTCGCCGGTCGCGGCGTCGACGATCGAGGCGTGCCGCTGCACGAAGGTGCCGCGGCGCGAGTCCTGCCCGGCGAGCCGGACGGTGACCCCGTCGTGCAGCAGCGCGCCGAAGGCGATGATCTCGCCGAAGCCCCAGTCGATGTTGCCCTCGACGGCCATCCGGGCCCGCCGGTCGAGCAACTGCTGGATCCGCTTGTGCGGGGTGAACCCCTCGGGCAGGTTGACGTGCGCCTCGCCGATGGCCTTGACGACCGACGCCTCGGTCGCGGTCTCCACCAGCGGCTCCGGCTCGTCCTGCCGGGACGGCCGGCTCAGCTGGCGCGGCGTGCTGGCCGCGTCGCGGGTGGCCTTGAACACCCGCTCCAGCTGGGACTGGTAGTCGCGCAGCAGTTCCTCCGCGTCCTCCACGGTGATGTCACCCCGCCCGATCAGCTCCTCGGTGTAGAGCTTGCGGACCGAGCGCTTCGAGTCAATGATCTTGTACATCTGCGGGTTGGACATCGAGGGGTCGTCGCCCTCGTTGTGTCCCCGCCGCCGGTAGCAGACCATGTCGATCACGACGTCCTTGTTGAACGTCTGCCGGTACTCGAAGGCCAACCGGGCGACCCGGACCACGGCCTCGGGGTCGTCGCCGTTGACGTGGAAGATCGGCGCCTGGATCATCCGGGCCACGTCGGTGCTGTAGAGGCTGGAGCGGGAGTACTCCGGCGCGGTGGTGAAGCCGACCTGGTTGTTGACCACGACGTGCACCGTCCCGCCGGTGCGGTAGCCGCGCAGCTGGGAGAGGTTCAGCGTCTCGGCCACCACGCCCTGACCGGCGAAGGCGGCGTCGCCGTGCACCGCCAGCGGCAGCACGGTGTAGCCCTCCAGCTTGAGGTCGATGCGGTCCTGCTTGGCCCGCACGATGCCCTCCAGCACCGGGTCGACGGCCTCCAGGTGCGACGGGTTCGCCACCACCGAGACCTTGACCGAGTGGTCGCCGCCGGGCGTGGTGAACTTGCCGTTCTGGCCGAGGTGGTACTTCACGTCGCCGGAGCCCTGGGTGGAGCGCGGGTCCAGGTGCCCCTCGAACTCCGAGAAGATCTTCTCGTACGGCTTGCCGACGATGTTGGCCAGCACGTTGAGCCGGCCCCGGTGGGCCATGCCGATGACGACCTCGTCCAGGTCGCCCTCGGCGGCGGCCTCCAGCACCTCGCCGAGCAGCGGGATCAGCGACTCGCCGCCCTCCAGCGAGAAGCGCTTCTGGCCGACGTACTTCGTCTGTAGGAAGGTCTCGAACGCCTCGGCCGCGTTGAGTCGGTTGAGCACGTGCTTCTGCTCGTCGGCCGGCGGCTTCTCGTACTTGCGCTCGACCCGCTCCTGGATCCAGCGGCGCTCCGCCGGGTCCTGGATGTGCATGTACTCGATGCCGACCCGCCGGCAGTACGAGTCGCGCAGCACACCGAGGATCTCCCGCAGCCGCATCCGCTGCCGGCCGTTGAAGCCGTTCACCGGGAAGGTGCGGTCCAGGTCCCACAGGGTCAGCCCGTGCTGGAGCACGTCCAGGTCCGGGTGCTTGCGGATCTTGAACTCCAGCGGGTCGGTGTCGGCCATCAGGTGGCCGCGCACCCGGTACGAGTGGATCAGCTCGTGCACCCGCGCGGTCTTGTTGATCTGACCCTCGCTGTCGACCGCGACATCGCGCATCCAGCGCACCGGCTCGTACGGGATGCGCAGCGAAGTGAAGATCTGGTCGTAGAAGCCGTGCTCGCCGAGCAGCAGCTCGTGCATGACCTTGAGGAACTCGCCGGACTGCGCGCCCTGGATGATCCGGTGGTCGTACGTGCTGGTCAGCGTGATGACCTTGCTGACCGCCAGCTCCGCCAGGGTGGCCTCGCTCATGCCCTGGTACGGCGCCGGGTACTCCATCGCGCCGACGCCGATGATCGCGCTCTGACCCTGCATCAGCCGCGGCATGGAGTGCACCGTGCCGATGCCGCCGGGGTTGGTCAGCGAGATGGTGGTGCCCGAGTAGTCGTCCATGGTCAGCTCGTTGCGGCGGGCCCGCCGGACGACGTCCTCGTACGCCTGCCAGAACTGCCGGAAGTCCATCTGCTCGCAGCCCTTGATGGAGGGAACCACCAGGTTGCGGCTGCCGTCGGGCTTGGCCAGGTCGATGGCGATGCCCAGGTTGACGTGCTGCGGGCGGACCATCGCCGGCTTGCCGTCGACCTCGGCGAAGGAGTTGTTCATCTCCGGGTGCGCGACCAGCGCCCGGACCAGCGCGTAGCCGACCAGGTGGGTGAAGCTGACCTTGCCACCGCGCCCCCGGGCGAGGTGGTTGTTGATCACGATGCGGTTGTCCACCAGGAGCTTGGCCGGCACGGCGCGCACGCTGGTGGCGGTCGGCACGGCCAGGGAGGCGCCCATGTTCTGGACGATCTTGGCGGCGACGCCGCGTAGCGGGGTGGTCTGCGGCCCCGGGGCCGTCGGCGCGGTCTTCGCCGGCTCGGCCTTGGCCGGCTGGGCCTTCGCCGGGGCCGGTGTGGTGCCGGCGCGGGGCGCGGCCTTGGCGGGGGCGGCCTTGGCGGCCGGCGCGGTCTTGGCCGCCGGTGCGGTCTTCGCGGCCGGCTCGGCCTTCGCCGGGGCGGGCTCGGCCGCGGCGGTGGTCGGCCGGCCGGCGCCGTCACCCTCGGCCGCGCGGGCGGCGCCCGGAGCGGGCCGGTAGTCGGCGAAGAAGTCGTGCCAGGCCGGATCGACGCTTGTCGGGTCGGCGAGGTAGCGCTGGTACATCTCCTCGACGACCCACTCGTTCGGGCCGAAACCCGCCAGTGGGTTCTCCTGCGAAGTCTGCTGGGTCGACACGGCCGGTAATCGCCTCTTTCACGCGGGTGTGTATGTCACGCGGTGTCCCACGGCGCCGGGACGGGCGCACAGGACGGATCCAAGGCTACGCCGTACTGATCGCCGAGGCATTTCCGCCTCCAACGCGTGGTCAGATTCACAGAAGGTGCGAGAAGTTCGGTAAGCGCTGCGCGTCCCGTTGCTTACTGCTACGGCATTGCCTACTGCTACGGCCCGACGGGCCCGGTTCACCGGCTGCCACCGGTGAACCGGGCCCGTCGGGCCGTTGGTCCGGGCCCGTGCGGGCCCGCGGACGTCAGGAGATGTCGCGGCGCCGGGTGATCAGGATGCCGACGACGCAGCTGACCAGCGCGTACCCGATCAGCACGAGCGCGCCGACCCACCAGGCGGGCAGCATCTCGTTCTCGCCGGGCGTGATCATGATCGAGGACGCGGCGGCCGGCCAGATCACCTGCCACTTGATCACGGCCATGCTGTCCAGCCAGTTCGACAGCAGCAGGAAGAGCAGGCCCACCACCTGCGTACCGATCAGGTAGAGCACCGAGGCGGTGATCACCGCGCCCAACTGGTTGGTGATCAGGGTGCCGATGCCCACGCCGAGCACGGTCCAGATGGCGTACGCCATCAGGTTGAGCAGCAGCGCCCGCTGGACCTCCCACTCACCGAGCAGGGTGCCGTGGTCGTTCAGGGCCAGGAATGCCGCGCCGGCGCCGAGGTCGATCAGCGTGGTCACCAGCCAGAAGGAGAAGCCCAGCAGGCTCGCCGCGATCAGCTTGCTGACGATCACCGCAGTACGCCGCGGGGTGGCCAGGAAGGTGGTGGTCGCGGTCTGGTGGAAGAACTCGTTGGTGACCATCAGGATGCCGATGAGCATCACGAACATCAGCCCGAGGTACTGCCCCGAGGTGTAGAGGTTCGCCGCCTGCGCCGGAGCGGAGGCGGCATCGCCGGTGACGCCGAACTCCTCGCCGCCGCCACCGAGCGTCTCGTGGGCCAGCCAGGCGTTGAACGGGAAGGCCAGGGCGATCGACAGGAACGCCCCGATGGCCAGCCACCACCAGGTGCTGGTCGTACGGATCTTGAGCAGTTCGGAGCGGACCAGGTTGCTCATCGAATGCCCGCCTTTCCGGCCGTCAGCTCAAGGAACACGCGTTCCAGGTCGGGTCGTTCGGTGGTCAGCTCGTGCAGCTCCACGCCGGCGGCCAGCGCCGCCCGGCCCACCGTCGGGGCGTCCACCCCGGCGATCAGGAGCGCGCCCTGCTCGTCGGTCTCCACCGTGGCCGGCCCGCCGGCCAGTGCCGTAGTCAGCGCGTCCGCCTGCGGGGTCCGGACCCGGACCCGGACGCCCTGCGCCATCGACCCGATCACCTGGTCGACCGGGCCCTGTCGGACCAGTTGCCCGGCCGCGATGATCACCACGTCGTCGGCCAGCAGCTGCATCTCCGACAGCAGGTGGCTGGAGACCAGCACCGTACGGCCCTCGGCGGCCAGGCCCTTGAGGAACCCGCGCATCCACCGGATGCCCTCCGGGTCCAGCCCGTTGGCGGGCTCGTCGAGGATGAGCACCTGCGGGTTGCCGAGCATCGCGGCGGCGATCCCGAGACGCTGCTTCATGCCCAGCGAGTAGCCCTTGAACTTGCGCTTCGCCGCCGGGGTCAGCCCGACCAGGGCGAGCGCCTCGTCGGCCCGCTGCCGGGGCAGCCCAGCCGCCGCGCAGATCACCCGCAGGTGGTTGATGCCGGTGCGCCCCTTGTGTGCGCTGGAGGCTTCCAGCACCGCGCCGACGTGCCGTAGCGGATCGGCCAGGTCGGGGTACCGGCGGCCACCGATGGTCGCCGTACCGGCGCTCGGGGTGACCAGATTCAGCAGCATACGCAGGGTGGTGGTCTTGCCCGCGCCGTTCGGACCGAGGAAGCCGGTGACCCGGCCCGGCTCGATCGTGAACGACAGGTTGTTGACCGCAAGGACGTTGCGGTACTGCTTGGTCAGGCCGGATACCACGATCTGCGCGTCATTGGTGGGGCGTGGCTGCCCGTCGGACATTGTTCTCCTCCCGTTGGCGCCGGGGTGCGCCGTTGCACAGCGTGACGGCAGTGGTCAAGCAAATCAATCGGGCGCGCTCCGGAGATCGCGATCCATCCCAGGCATGAGCCGTCTCATCCCCAGGTACTACCCGATCGACGGTGGTACTCAGACGGCGATCCAGGTGGCCCGGGCGCGGCCGAGCAGGACACCGTCCGGGCCGTACAGGCTGGTGCGCACCTGCGCCTTGCGCCCCTCGATGCCGACCACCGCGCCGGTCACCACGCACTCGTCGCCCGGGCGGGGCAGCGCCTCGACCAGAGCCGCGATCCGGCCGAGCAGGTACGGGCGGCCGGCCCCGATCACCGCCCAGCCGCCGGGACAGTCCAGGGCGGCCCAGACCGTGGCGGCGCTGACCTGCTCCGGCGCGCGCACCGGCGCGGCCGTCCGGCCGCCCGGCAGCGGCCCGGGAAAGATCCGCAGGCCGTCGGTGCGTTGCGGGCCACACACATAGCAGCTCGGAAACGGGTGGTCCACCAACCCGGGGTACGCCGCCGAGGCGGCTCGGGCGGTAGCCAGGTCGACCGGCGGCACCACCTCGTCGAGCGGCTCCGCCGGGCGCACCTGCGCGACCACCTCACCGGCCGGGTCGCGCACCTCCCCGTCGACCAGCGCCAGCGGGGTGTCCAGCGGCGGCGGCCGGCGCAGCGTCACCTCGACCGGCCCGTCCCCGCCGAACGCCCCGGCGAAGACCCCGGCGCTCCAGCCGCCGTTGCCCGAGCCGGCCGGCCCGTTGAAGCGCGCCTCGATGATCATCGAACTCCTCCCGCCGCGCCGGCCACCTCACCCGGCACCCCGGCAGCCTCGCACGGCCGCCGCCCGGCCACCCCGGGCGGGTCGGCCGACAGGGGTGGCCAGCCACCGGTCGCCGACCGGCGTTCACCGGATCGACACCGCTGCCCACCAGGGCCGGCAACCCACCGGGGGCTACACAAGGGGCATGGCCGTTATGCCCGCCGCGGACGTGTCCCTGACGACCAGCGGCTACACCCTCTCGATCGCCGATGACCCCAGCCAGGTCGAGGCCGCCCAACGCCTGCGCCACCGGGTGTTCGCCGGTGAGCTGGGCGCGACCGTGTCCCCGGGCGAGCCCGGCCTCGACCACGACGCCTTCGATCCGTACTGCGACCACCTGTTGGTGCGGCAGGAGAGCACCGGCGCGGTGGTCGGGACGTACCGCCTGCTCCCGCCGGGGCGGACCAACCGCCGCTACGCCGAGGGCGAGTTCGACCTGGCCGCGCTCGATCCGCTGGGTGCGCAACTCGTCGAGGCCGGCCGTTCGTGCGTGCACCCCGACCACCGGACCGGCGCGGTGATCAACCTGATGTGGGCCGGTATCGCCCGCTACCTGCACCTGCGCGGCCTGCGCTGGCTCGGCGGGTGCGCCTCGGTGCCGGTGGCCGACGGCGGCCTGGCCGCCGCCGAGGTGTGGGCCCAGGCTCGGGCCCGGCACCTGGCGCCGCCGCCGCTGCGGGTCCGCCCGCTGCGGCCCTGGTTCGCCGAGCCCGGTGTCCCGACCGAGCCGGTCGCGGGGTCGGCCAAGCTGGTCCCACCGCTGCTGCGCGGTTACCTCCGGCTCGGCGCCTGGGTCTGCGGCGAGCCTGCGTACGGCCCGGACTTCGGGGTGGCCGACTACTACGTCCTGCTCTCCATGGACCGGATGAACCCCCGCTACCTGCGGCACTTCCTCGGCGAGCCGGCATGACCACGCTGGCGCACCCGCTGTGGCGGCCGATGTCCGGGTGCGGGCCCGACTGTCTGCCGCTCCCCGGCCAGTCCCCGGCGGTGCCGGTGGCCCGGCAGGTGGGGCGGGCCGCCGCCCTGCTCGGCATGCTTGGGCTCGGGATCGGGCTGGCCGCGTTGCTCCCGCTGCTGCCCGCGCAGGAGCGCCAGGCCGCCATGCGCGGCTGGGCCCGGGCGACGGCGCGTGCCTGTGGCGTACACCTGACGGTGCGGGGCCGGCTGCCCCGGCGGCGCGCGCTGCTGGTGGCCAACCATGTCTCCTGGTGGGACATCCTGGCCGTGCTGGCGGTCGCGCCGGCCCGGCTGGTGGCCAAGCACGAGGTCGGCCGCTGGCCGCTGGTCGGGCTGCTCGCCCGGGCGGCCGGGACGGTCTTCGTGGACCGCTCCCGCCCCCGCGCACTGCCCACCACGGTGGGGCGGGTCGCGGCGACGTTGCGCGCCAACCGGTCGGTAGCGGTGTTCCCCGAGGGGACCACCTGGTGTGGTGCGGGCGCCGGATGCCGCCCGCCCGCCGGATTCCGGCCGGCGATGTTCCAGGCCGCCATCGACGCCGGGGCGCCCGTGGTGCCGCTGCGGATCGGCTACCGGTGCGGGGTGACCGGCGAGCCGACCACCGCCCCGGCCTTCGTCGGCGACGAGACCCTGCTGCGCTCGGTGCGCCGGGTGCTCGCCGCCCGGGACCTGACGGTCACCGTCGAGATCGCCGCGCCGCTGCACCCCGGCCGCGCCGCCGACCGTCGGACGCTGGCCCGGGTCGCCGAATCGGCCGTCCATCTCGTACCGTCGGCGGCGGTATCGTCGCGGACGGAGGCGGCACCGGCGGTGTCGCGCCCGGAAGCGGAACCGGCTCGCCCGGCAGTGGTGGTGGAGCCGGCACGGCCGGAGCCGCTGCGGCCGGAAGGGGTGGCGGAGCCACCGCGGTCCGAGACGGTGCCGGTGCCGGCGTGGCCGCAAGCACGGCCGGCGCCGGCCGGGACGGGGCCCGACGTGGGCAGCGTGCCCGGTCGAGAGCTGCCGCTGGCCGCCTGATCAACACGGTGCCCGCGCTCACAGGTTTTTTTCAGTATCCGCCCAGCGTGAGCGCAGCGACTGCGCGGATGATGGGCGGCATGGCGGCTACCCAGACCGAGGCGCGACTACTCGTCGTCGAGGACGATCCCAACATCCTCGAACTGCTCTCTGCGAGTCTGCGCTTCGCGGGCTTCGACGTGGCCACCGCCACCAGCGGCAGCGCCGCGCTCAGCGCGGCCCGGGACCACCGGCCCGACCTGGTGGTGCTCGACGTGATGCTGCCGGATCTCGACGGCTTCGAGGTGATCCGGATGTTGCGCGAGGGCGGTACGCGTACCCCGGTGGTCTTCCTCACCGCCCGGGACGCCACCGACGACAAGATCCGCGGCCTGACCCTGGGCGGCGACGACTACGTCACCAAGCCGTTCAGCCTGGAGGAGCTGACCGCCCGGATCCGGGCGGTGCTGCGCCGCACCAGCAGCGGTGAGCAGGCCCCGGCCCGCCTCACCTTCGCCGACCTGGAGCTGGACGAGGAGACCCACGAGGTCTACCGGGCCGGCCAGCGGGTCCAGCTCTCGCCGACCGAGTTCAAGCTGCTGCGGTACCTGATGCTCAACGCCAACCGGGTGCTGTCCAAGGCGCAGATCCTCGACCACGTCTGGAACTACGACTTCCGGGGCGACGACAACATCGTCGAGTCGTACATCTCGTACCTGCGGCGCAAGGTCGACACCACCGAGCCCCGGCTGATCCACACCCTGCGTGGGGTGGGCTACGTGCTGCGCAAGCCGGCGGCGTGAATCCGTTACAGCAGGGCAAGGCCCGGCTGAGGGGAGTCCCGCTGCGGATCAAGCTGGTCGCGGCCGTCCTCGCCCTGGTCGCCGCTGCGCTGGTGGTGATCAGCTCGCTCACCACCTTCTTTCTCCGCAGCTACCTGGTCGACCAGATCGACGGGCAGTTGCGCGGTTCGAGTCAGGTGCTCGGGCCGAAGATTCCCAGCTTGCTCGAGCGCAGGGTGGAAGTCACGTTGCCCAGCGACTACGTCGTGGTACTGGCCAACCCCGACTGGGGGGTGAGCGTGCCGAGCTACGACGACCGCACGCTGAAGCCGGAGCAACTGCCTCCCTTCCCCCGCGGCCTCGAGGGTTTCGCCGACCGGGTGGGTCCGCCCCGTACGGTGACCTCGCTCGATGGCCATATTCGCTGGCGGGTCTACTACGCGCAGTTGGAGAGCAACGAGGTGCTGGCCATCGGCCAGCCGCTCACCGATGTGGAACTGGCGGTCAAGCGGCTGATCTGGATCGACTTGCTGGTCGGTGGAGCGGTGCTGATCCTGCTCGCCTCGATCGGCGCGGCGATCGTGCGGACCAGCCTCAAGCCACTGGTAGAGATCGAACGTACCGCTGCCGCCATCGCCGGTGGTGACCTCAGCCGGCGGGTGCCCGACCCGGAGGAGGGGCAGCCCTGCCCCACCTCGGAGCTGGGGCGGCTGTCCCGCGCGCTGAACGCGATGCTCAGCCAGATCGAGATGGCCTTCACCGCCCGCGCGGCGTCGGAGTCCGCGGCCCGGACCGCCGAATCGGCGGCCCGGGAGGCCGCCGGGTCGGCCCAAGCCTCCGAGGCCCGGGCCCGACGCTCCGAGGAACGGATGCGGCAGTTCGTCGCGGACGCCTCGCACGAGCTGCGTACGCCGCTGACCACCATCCGCGGTTTCGCCGAGCTGTACCGGCAGGGCGCCGCCCGGGCCCCGGAGCAGACCTCCGACCTGCTGCGCCGGATCGAGGACGAGGCGGCCCGGATGGGCCTGCTGGTGGAGGACCTGCTGCTGCTGGCCCGGCTGGACCGCGAGCGACCGCTCTCGCTCGCCCCGGTGGAACTGCCGGTGCTGGCAGCCGACGCCCTGGAGGCCGCCCGGGTGATGGCGCCGGAGCGGCGGATCGAGCTGGAGATCGAGCCCGGTTCCGGGCCGCTGGTGGTGCGGGGCGACGACGCGCGGCTGCGGCAGGTGATCGGCAACCTGATGACCAACGCGCTGCGGCACACTCCGCCGGAGGCGTCGGTGACGCTGCGGCTGCGGGCCGAACCGGGCAACCTGGCCGTGGTGGAGGTGGCCGACACCGGTCCGGGCCTCACCGGCGAGCAGGCGGAACGGGTCTTCGAGCGCTTCTACCGGGCGGACGCCTCGCGCACCCGCCGGGTCGGCGGGAACACGGGCACGGGCCTTGGCCTGGCCATCGTCGCCGCACTGGTGACCGTGCACCAGGGCACCGTCGAGGTGACCGAGACGCCGGGCGGCGGCGCCACCTTCCGGGTGCGGTTGCCGCTCGCCCCGGCCACCGACAGTGAGCACGAATGACTTTCAGCGAATGCTCAGGCCAGTCCAAGGCGGGTCGCAGAGCGATGGGGGAGGGTAGGGACATGACCGAGTACGAGTCCGACCCGCGGCGGCCGGCCCCCACCGACGCCGAGCCGTCGCACCCCGAGCTGTCCCGCGCCGAGCGCGCGCAGTCCGACTCCTCATCCGTTCCGGCGGGCGGCACCGGCGCCGATCCCACCGCCGAGGAGCCGACCATCCCGGTCCGCGCCGTCGAGGCGCCGGCCACCGCCTCCGGCGAGGCCCCGGCCACCGCTTCCGGCGAGGCCCCGGCCACCGTCTTCAGCTGGCAGGACCGGGAGCCGACGCTGCCGGGTCTGCCCGTCGCCGGCTCGCCGCCGCCGGTCCAGCCGACCTCCTCGCCGGTCCAGCCGACCCCGCCGGCCCAGCCGGTCTCCGGCCAACCGACCTCGCCGCCGGCCCAGCCGGTCTCCGGCCAGCCGGTCTCGCCGCCGGTGCAGCCGGTCTCCGGCCAGCCCACCTGGGCGCCGGCCGGCCACCACCCGTACCAGCCCGGCCACGCCGCGCCCGGCGCGCGTTACCCCGGCGCACCCTGGTACCCGAGCCAGCCCGGCTGGTCCGGTGCGGCCCAGCCGGGGGCGCCCAGTGCCGGGCACCCCGGGTATCCGGGGCACCCGGGCGGGCTGCCCGCCGGCTACCCGGGGCAGCCGGCACCGTGGGCACCCACCCCGTCCAGCGGGCCTCGTCCCGGCCGGATCGCCAAGATCGCCGGTGCCGGCGTCGCGGTGTTCGCGTTGATGCTCGGCAGCGGTGTCGCCGGTGGGGCGCTCGCCCTGGCCCTGAGCGACGGGGCCGGGGTCACCCGCACCTACTCCGCCGCCCCCATCATCGACGGCGCCGACCTGCCGCGTATCGCCGCGTCGGTGCAGGACAGCGTCGTGTCGATCACCACGGGCAGCGGCGAGGGCTCCGGCGTGGTGCTCAGCGCCGACGGCTACGTACTGACCAACAACCACGTGGTCGCCGGCGGCGGCGACACCGTCCTGGTGATCTTCGCGGACGGCACCAAGGCCCAGGCCCAAGTTGTCGGCACCGACCCGAAGACCGACCTGGCGGTGCTGAAGGCGAGCGGGGTGAGCGACCTCAAGGCGGCCACCTTCGGCGACAGCGACGCGATGCAGGTCGGCGACCAGGTGCTCGCCCTGGGCAGCCCGCTCGGCCTGCAGGGTTCGGTCACCGCGGGCATCCTCAGCGCCCGGGACCGCACCATCCAGGCCGGTAGCGGTCAGCAGCTTCCCGGCCAGGCGGTCAGCTCGATCTCGGGGCTGCTCCAGACCGACGCGCCGATCAACCCCGGCAACTCGGGTGGGGCCCTGGTCAACACGCGGGGCGAGGTGATCGGCATCAACACCGCGATCGCCACCTCGGGTCAGGGCAACACCGGCAACATCGGGGTGGGCTTCGCCATCCCGAGCAACAAGGCCAAGGATGTGGCGGACAAGCTCCAGCGGGGCGAGAAGATCAGCCACCCGTCGCTGGGGGTGAGCGTGAGCGGCTCGCCCGACGGGGGTGCGCTGGTCAACGCGGTCACCGCGGGCAGCGCGGCCGAGCGGGCCGGGTTGCAGCGCGGTGACGTGATCACCCGGTTCGGCGACAAGGTGATCAACGACTCGAACGATCTGGTCGGCGCCGTCCAGGCCGGCAAGGTCGGTGACCAGGTCCAGGTGACCTATCAGCGCAACGGGGCCGAATCGTCGGCAACCGTGACGCTCGCCGAAGCGTCATAACGTCAAGAACCTCCCTCCCCTCGGGGCGGCGGGTGGCGCGGCCAAGGGGGTTGGTCGCGACGCCCGCCGCCCCGCCCTCGTTCCCGGCCCGGTTCACCCACTGCGGGTGAACCGGCGTCACCCCGCCGGCCGGCAGCCTCGGCGGTGGAGCTCTTCGAGGCGTATGGGGGTGCCATGACCACCACGGCAGCGGCCGCCCGGACCGACGACCAGATCCAGCGCGATGTGCTCGACGAACTCGCCTGGGAGGCGCAGGTGCGTTCGACCGACATCGGGGTGACCGTGCACGACGGCGTGGTGACCTTGACCGGCTGGGTGGACAGCGCCGCCCGCACCTGGGCCGCGGTCCGCAGTGCCCAGCGGGTACGCGGGGTGCGGGCGGTCGCCGACGACATCGAGATACGCCCGATCGGGCCGGTCGACGTCACCGACGGAGACCTGGCGATCGCGGCCAGCCGGGCGCTGGAGTGGAACAGCTTCGTGCCCGCCGAACGGCTGGACCTCACCGTCGCCAACGGCTGGGTGATGCTGCGCGGCGAGGTGGAGTTCGGCTGGCAGCGGCGTACCGCCGAGCGGGAGCTGCGCCGGCTGCGGGGCGTACGCGGCGTCACCAACCTGGTCGAGGTCCGTCCCGCCGCCCGGCCGGATGCCGATCGGGTCCGCCGCGACGTGCAGCGCGCCCTGCTGCGCGGCATCGGCACCGAACGGGTGACCGTCGAGGTGCACGGCGACACGGTGACCCTGAGCGGGGTGGTCCGTTCCTGGTGGGAGCGGGACCAGGCGGAACGGGTGGCCTGGTCGGCCGAGGGCGTGTGCGCGGTGCGCGACGAACTGCTGGTGGGCGGCTGAGTCGAGCCGTGATGTCCGGTTTGCCGGTGCCGGGGTCGGGAAACCGATTCGATCCCCGAAGCCGCCCGGCAGCGGAGCGGGGCTGACGCCACCACAGACCGACGGGAGGGCTCGTGGCCGACAACCACGCTGCGGGGGAGCGCCAGTTGCGGATTGCGATGGTGGTCCCACCCTGGCTGTCGGTGCCGCCGCCGGGCTACGGCGGGCTGGAGCAGGTGGTGGCCGGCCTGGTGGACGCCCTGGTCGACCGGGGACACGCGGTGACGCTGATGGGCGCTGGTGAGGCGCACGGCACCGCCGCCGAGTTCCTCGCCACGCTCGACGAGTTGCAGTACGACCGGCTCGGCGAGTCGCTGCCCGAGCTGGCCCACCTGGCCCGGGTGAACCATCTGGTCAGCGCGGCCGACTTCGACGTCGTCCACGACCACACCACGATCGGTCCCCTGGTCGCCGGGCGGCGGGAGGTGCCCACCGTGGCGACCGTCCACGGCAACCCGGTGGGTGAGTACGGCACGGTGCTCAGCGACACCGACCGGGGAGTCGGGCTGGTGGCCATCTCGCACGCCCAACGCCGGTTGAACCCCAGGCTGCCGTGGGTCGGCACGGTGCACAACGCGATGGAGATCGACACCTTTCCGCGCAAGAGCGTACCCAGCCACGGGCCGGTGCTGTGGCTGGCGCGGTTCAGCCCCGACAAGGGGCCCGACCTGGCGATCCGTGCCTGTCGGTCGGCCGGTCTGCCGCTGGTGCTGGCCGGCAAGTGCAACGAGCCCGCCGAGCGGCGCTACTACGACGAGGTGGTCCGGCCGATGCTCGGCCCCGATGTCACCGTGGTGCTCGACGCCGACCGGGAGGCCGTGCTGCGGCTGCTGGTCGAGGCGCGTTGCCTGGTCATGCCGATCCAGTGGGAGGAGCCGTTCGGCATCGTGATGCTGGAGGCGATGGCCACCGGCACGCCCGTGGTGGCGCTGCGCCGGGGGGCGGTGCCGGAGCTGGTGCGGCCGGGGGTGACCGGGCTGGTCTGTGATCGGGCGGACGAGTTGCCGGCGGCGTTGCGCGAGGCATCCGGCCTCGACCCGGCTGACTGCGTGGCGCACGTCGCGCGGACCTTCTCCACCGAGCGGATGGCGACCGGCTACGAGGCGGTGTACCGCCGGTTCCTCGTCGCGGCGACCCCGCGGACCGCCGTGCGGGAACCGGCCCGCGTCGTGCCGGGCTGAGAGTCTGTCAGACCTGCGCGGCGCCGAGCGCGGCGATCGCCGCGTCCAACTGCTGGGCGTACGCCGGACTCAGCCCCTCCTCGCGCAGCCGGGTGGACACCTTCTCGCGCAGCCGGGCCACCCCCGGCCCCAGCTCGCCCTCGCCGCCGCTCACCGCCCGGGTGAGGTTTCGCAGCTCGTTGCGCAGGTCCAGCGCGACGTCGTCGCGGATGCCGCCGTCGGCGAGGCCGGCGCCGATCACCTCTTCGAGGCGGTTCGCCGCCTCGATCAGGGTGTCCGTGCCGCCCGGCGGGCTCGCCGCGGCGGTCGGTGCCGGCGGCGTGGGCGAGGCGGTCGGCGGCGACGCGGGTGGCTGCTCGGTGGCGCCTTCGGCGGGCAGGGACGGTCCGTCCGACACGGTCGGCCCGGCGGTGGGCAGCGCGGCGGGTGGATCGGTGTCGTCCGGCAGCAGCGCCGGCACCGCCAGCGCCGCCCCGATCAGCACCGCCAGCGCCGGTAGGACGACCACCGGGCGCAGCAACGGTTTGCGCCGCCCATCGGCGGAGCCGGGAGGTGGCCCACCGCCGTCGGGTGCGCCGCCGGCCCATCCGCGCGCCCCGGCCGCGCCGCTACCCGGCCTGACTCCGGCGGTACCCGGTTCAACCCCGGCGGTACCCGGCCTGACGCCGGCGGTGGCCGAGACGCCGGCCGTGGCCGAACCGGCCGTGCCGGTGGCCGGGGCCGATCCGACCGCGACGGTGGCGCGCGGCGGCTCGACCGCGGGGAGGGTGACGGTGGGGGAGAGCATCGTGCTGGCCTGCGGATCGGCGGGCAGCATCTGGTCGCGCAGTACGGTGGCCAGTTGACGGGCGGTGGGCCGGTCGGCCGGGTCGCGGGACAGGCAGCGCAGGCAGACCTGGGCCACCGCTGGCGGTAGGCCCGGCACGCCGGCCAGCGTGGGCGGGGTGCCGTCCGCCAGCGCGGAGCTGAGTTCCTCCCAGGTGTCCGCCGGGTACGGCACGCGGCCGGTCAGCGTCTCGTGCAGCAGCACCCCGAGCGAGTAGACGTCGGTTGCCGGCTGGGCCGGCGCGCCGTCGAGTCGCTCCGGCGCCACGTACGCCGGGGTGCCGAAGGTGGCGCCGTCCTCGTCGTCGTCGGGGGCGCCGATCCGGGTGGCGATGCCGAAGTCGAGCACCTTCGCGCCTACCTGCGTCATCATCACGTTGGCCGTGGTGACGTCCCGGTGCACGATGCCGAGCCGGTGGGCGGCGGCGAGCGCGTCGGCGACCTGGGCGCCGATCTCCACCGCCTCGGGCCACGGCAACGGACCCTCGGTGAGCCGAGACTCCAACTCCTCGCCGGAGAGCAGTTCCATCACCACGAACGAGGTGATGGAGCCGTCCGGTGCCACCGTCTCGCCGTAGTCGTGCACCGACGTCACGTGCGGGTGGACGAGCTGAGCGGCGGCTCGGGCCTCCTCGCGGACCATGTCGCGGAACCGGGCGTCGGCGGCCAGTGACGGGGCGAGCACCTTCAGCGCGACCACCCGGTCGAGCACCTCGTCGTGGGCCCGCCAGATCACCGACATTCCGCCGGCGCCGATCTGATCGATCAGCCGGTACCGGGTGGCCAGCAACCGGCCGGGCTGCAGTGCTGGCTTCACGGAGCGCACCTGCCTCATAGGTGGGAGCGGTATCAGGTTGCGCGAATGTTGCCGCCCTGTCAACGGGCTCCGGCGCGACGGGTGCGGGCCTCGACACGCCGGGCACGGCCCGGTACGGGCGTGCCGTGGTGAACAGCGTTCCGGTACGGGCGTGCCAGGATGAATGGCATGGCGCGGGGACCGGTGGCGTTCGTGCTCGGGGGCGGGGGCGTCCTCGGCGCGGTCGAGGTGGGCATGTTGCGGGCCCTGTTCCGGGCCGGGATCCGGCCGGACATGGTGCTCGGCACGTCCATCGGCGCGGTGAACGGCGCCCTGGTCGCCGCCGACCCGTCCGAGGCGGTCACCGACCGGCTGGTGCGGCTCTGGGCCTCGCCCGAGGCGAGCGAGGTGTACGGCGACTCGGTGGCCCGGCAGCTGCGGCGGTTCGCCGCCCGTACCCATCTGCACTCGCCCCGCCCGCTGCGCAAGCTGCTGGAGAGCGAGCTGGGCGCGGAGACCACCTTCGCCGACCTGAAGATCCCGTTCCGCTGCTGCGCGGCGAACATCGAGCGGGCCGCCGAGCACTGGTTCGTCAGTGGACTGTTGGTGCCGGCCGTGCTCGCCTCCGCCTCGGTGCCGGGGCTGCTGCCGCCGGCCCGGATCGGCGACCAGCACTACATCGACGGCGGCATCGTCAACTCCATCCCGATCGGCGAGGCGGTGACGGCCGGCGCGGCCCGGATCTTCGTACTCCAGGTGGGCCGGATCGAGCGTGCGCTGACCCCGCCCCGTCGGCCCTGGGAGATCGCTCAGGTCGCGTTCGAGATCGCCCGCCGGCACCGGTTCGCCCGGGAGATGGCCGCCCTGCCCGACGGGGTGGAGGTGCACGTGCTGCCGACCGGTGGGCTGGAACCGCGCGACGACACCCCGTGGGCGTACCGGGACATGGCCGCGGTGGGTCGGCGGATCAGCCGCGCCTATTCGGCCTCCCGGCACTACCTGGCGAACCTGGAGCGCTGATGCCGTTGCCGCCGCGGTGGGTCCGCCGACTGCTGCTGGGGCCGGGCGTGGTGCTGCTCGCGTTCCTACTGGCGACCACGGTGCCGCTGTGGGCGTTGGCGGCCCTGGCCGTGTCCCCGTTCGTCCCCGGGCGGTTGCGCCCGCTGCGCGTGCTCTGGGTCGCCTGCTTCTACCTGTTCTGGGACGCGGCGGCGCTGCTCTGCCTGTTCGTGCTCTGGGTTGCCTCCGGGTTCGGCTGGCGGGTGGGCTCGCCGGCCTTCCAGCGTGCCCACTACGTGCTCGCCGGCTGGTTCCTGCGGGTGATGTTCTGGCAGGCCCGGTGGACGCTGCGGCTCAGCATCGAGGTGGTCGGCACCGACCCCGACACCGCCCTGCCCGGCCGGCCCGAGCTGGTGGTCTGCCGGCACGCCGGTCCGGGCGACTCGTTCATCCTGATCCACGCCCTGGTCAACTGGTTCCGGCGGGAGCCACGGATCGTGCTGAAGGACACCCTCCAGTGGGATCCGGCGATCGATGTGCTGCTCAACCGGCTGCCGAGCCGGTTCATCGCGCCCGGCCGCGACGGCCGGGGCTCCCTCACCGAGCAGATCGGGCACCTCGCCACCGGGCTGGACGACGACGACGCCTTCGTGATCTTTCCGGAGGGCGGCAACTTCACCCCGAAGCGCCGGCTACGGGCCATCGCCCGGCTGCGGGACCGGGGGCACGAGCGGATGGCGGTGAAGGCGGAGGCCATGCAGCACGTGCTCGCCCCGCGACCCGGTGGGCTGCTGGCGGCGCTGGACGCCGCCCCGGACGCCGGGGTGATCTTCGTGGCCCACACCGGCCTGGACCGGATGCTCACCGTCACCGACGTGTGGCGGGAACTGCCGATGGACAAGCGGCTGGTGATGCGGTTCTGGTCGGTGCCGCCGGAGGAGATCCCGACCGGGCGGCAGCAGCGGATCGACTGGCTCTACGACTGGTGGAGTCGGATAGACGAGTGGATCGCGGCGAATCGCGACGACGCCACGTAGGGTGCGCAGGTGGACCAGATCAGCGTGGTGACGACGGTGGTCGATGCGCGATCGGTCGCCGACCTGCTGGCCGCCGCCGCCGTGGCCGGGCGGCTCGCGGCCTGCGCGCAGGTGGGCGGCCAGGTGGAGAGCACCTACTGGTGGCGGTCCGGGGTGGAGACCAGCACCGAATGGTCGGTGCAGTTCAAGACCGCACCGGACCGGGTCGACGCGCTGGTGGAGCAGGTCCGCGCCAGCCACCCGTACGAGGTACCGGAGATTCTGGTCAGCCGGGTCGACTGCGGCCACCCCGGGTACGCCGCCTGGGTGTACGAGCACACCCGACCCTGAGTACGCACACTCTGGTGCGGACGGGGTGGGTCCGCCGAGGATGACCGGGTGGACAACGGCTACCCCTGCCCGGCCTGCGGCGCACCCGCGAACCTGGACACCGGCTGCACCGGCTGCGGCCGGCCGCCGCACCCCGCCGCCGCCGAGGTGATCCGGCTCGACCGGGAGATCCTCGTACTCGGTGGTGAGGTGGAGCGGGCTCGCCAGACGTACGAGGAGATGGCCGGGCGGCTGGCGACGACCCGGCGGCGGCGGGCCGAGTTGGCCGGTGCCGTCCGGGCGGAGTTCCCGGCGCCGGTCGTGGCCGGGCCGCCGGGCGCGCCGGCGCTCGCCCCGATGGCTGCCGGGTGGCCGTCCGTTCCGACGGTGGGGCCCACGCAGTTGCCCGCCCCGGCGGTGCCGGCACCCGCGGGCGGGGCGGAGACCTCGGCGCGAACGGTGCAGGGTCTACTTTTCGTCGTCGGTGGGCTGCTGCTCGGCACCGCGGCGACGGTGTTCACGGCGGTGGCGTGGGCGTCGGTCGGGGTGGCCGGTCGGGCGCTGATCCTGCTGGCGTTCACCGCGCTGCTGCTCGCCGTGCCGCTGGTCGCGCGCTGGCGTGGGCTGCGCGGCACCGCCGAGACGTTCGCCGCCGTCGGGCTGCTGCTGGTGGTGCTCGACGGGTACGCCGCCTGGACGGTGGACCTGTTCGGGGTGACCGGCTGGCCGGGTAGCCGGTACGCCGCGTTCGTCGCGGCGGTCAGCGCGGCGGTCGCGGCCGGGTACGCCCGGGTCAGCAGGCTCGCCGTGCCGTGGTTCGCGGCGCTGCTCGCCGCCCAGCCGGTGCTGCCGCTGTTCGCTGCCGAGGCCCGGCCGGAGACGGCCGGCTGGGCGGTGGTCTTCGTCGGGGTGGCGCTGGTCGACCTGGCGGTGATCGTCGCGCTGCGGCACCGGTCGAGGGCCGTCGCGGGCGAGGGGGCCGCGACGACCCCGGCGCTGAGGATGGCCGGGCAGGTGACGGCCGGGATCGGGTACGGCGTCGCGGTGCTGCTCGCCGCCGGCTGCGCGCTGGTGCCGCTGCTGGTCGGTCGGGCGGGCGGCGTACCGCTGCTGGCCGGCGGACCGATGCTGCTGGTGGCGCTGACCCTGCTCGGTGCGGCGCTGCTGCTCGGGGGGAGGACGGCGCGGGCGGTGGCGGCCGGCGCGCTGGTGCCGGTGCTGGCCGCGGCGCTGATCCGCCCGGCGGGGGAGCTGCGCCCGTCGTTGCTGCTGCTGGCGGCGGCGCTGGTCGCGGTGCTGCTGGCCGGCGCGGTGCGGCTGCTCCCGGCCGGCTGGCGGCCCGGCCCCCGGGTCGGTGCGCTGCTGGTGGCCGGCGCCGGGGCGCAGCTGACGGGGCTGACGGCGGTGGTGCTGGCCGGCGCCGCCGTCGGCCGGTCGTTGCCACCGTGGCGGGGGGCCACGGTGGGGCCGGCGTTCGGCTGGGGCTGGCAGCTGCCGGTCGCGGTGGCCCTGACCTCGGCGGCGGCGGTCTGGCTGCTGCCC
>NZ_POTY01000074.1 GCF_003236315.1 Micromonospora craterilacus | reverse complement strand
GGGCGTGGTCTCCGAAGAAGGCTCGGACTGGCGGGAGGTGCGGCGGCGCGCGGTGCTGGCGCACGCGGCGGCTGACGAGCGGCGCCGCCACGCCGAACAGGCCGAGGCGGCGGCGCTGGTCAGCGCGTTCGTCGTCGAGGCGCGTCGCCGGGGCCTGGCCACCACCCGGCTCGTCGCGCGGTCGCATGACGGTCGGGCCCGCTACCGGACCCGGCTGCGCGGCTGGTACATCGACCGGGCGCGGACCCGGGCGGTCGACGTGGCCGGACGTTTCCACCTGCTGACCGTGCCGCGCGCGCTGCGCGCCCGGCTGCTCGGGGCCGACCCACAGCCCGGCCCGGCCCCGCTGGTGGTGGGCGAGGGCGGCCGGGACGGGGAGTCGGTGCCGCTGCGAATCCTGCTGCAACGTCGACTCGACGCCGGCGACGCCCGCCTCTGACCAGCATCAACGACACTCCCGACGGGGCACGGCACGCCGATGTGCCGTGTCCTTTCCATGCCTCCGAGGGTTGAGGTGTCGGGTTACGTGTCGACTGTCGCCATTCGGCCCCGGCGAGCGCGATCGGTCTGATACAACCCGTTTGTCTACTTTGACCGGTTGACTGACGGAGGTCAGAACGGTGCCCGTACCCTCGGTGACCGCTCCCGTACGCCCACCCCGCCCCGCGCCGGACGATCGGGTCAAGCGGGTGTTCGACGTGCTTCTCGCGACCGTACTGCTGCTGCTGACCGCGCCCCTGATGGCGGCGGTCGCGGTGGCGGTGGCCGTGGGCCTGGGCCGGCCGGTGCTGTTCCGCCAGTGCCGGATCGGGCGGGCCGACCGCCCGTTCGAGCTGGTCAAGTTCCGCACCATGCGCGAGCCGCGCGGCACGCTGACCAGCGACGCCGACCGGATCACCCCGCTCGGCCGTTGGCTGCGCGCGACCAGCCTGGACGAGTTGCCCACGCTCTGGAACGTGGTGCGCGGCGATATGAGCCTCGTCGGCCCCCGGCCGCTGCTGCCCGAGTACCTCGGCCGGTACTCCCCCACCCAGGCCCGCCGCCACGAGGTCCGGCCGGGCGTCACCGGGCTGGCCCAGGTACGCGGACGAAACAGCCTCGACTGGGACGACAAGCTCGCGCTCGACGTGGAGTACGTCCGGCACCGCAGCCTCCGCCTCGACCTGTCGATCCTCGCGGCCACGGTCCGCACCGTGCTGCGTCGGGAGGGGATCTCCGCCGCCGGCAGCGCGACCGCCCCGGAGTTCCTCGGGAGCCGGCGATGACCGGCACCATCCACCTCTCCCCGCCGGACGTCGGGCCGCTGGAGGAGTCGTACGTGATCGCGGCGCTGCGCTCCGGTTGGGTCGCGCCGGTCGGGCCGGATCTCGACGCCTTCGAGCGGGAGGTCGCCGCCCGGCTCGGCACCCGTGGCGCGGTGGCGGTCAGCTCGGGCACCGCCGCGCTGCACCTGGCCCTGCTCGGGCTGGGCGTCGGCCCGGGAGACGTGGTGCTGGTACCGACCCTGACCTTCGTCGCCACCGCCAACGCGGTCCGCTACACCGGCGCGCGGCCGATCTTCGTCGACTGCGAACCGCACACGGGCAACGTCGACGTCGCCCTCGTCGCCGAGCTGCTGCACCGCCTGAGGTTGCGCGGCGAGCGGGTGGGGGCGGTGATCCCGGTCGACATGTTCGGCAGCTGCGCGGACTACACCGCGCTGCTGCCGGTCTGCGCCGCGGCCGGCGTCCCGGTGCTGGAGGACGCCGCGGAGGCGCTCGGCGCCACCCATGTCGACCGTCCGGCGGGTTCCTTCGGACTGGTCGGCGTCCTCTCCTTCAACGGCAACAAGATCATGACCACCTCGGGCGGCGGCATGCTCGTCGGCGACGACCTGGCGCTGCTCGACCGGGCGCGGCACCTCTCCACCCAGGCCCGTGAGCCGGTGCGGCACTACGAGCACCGGGAAACCGGTTACAACTACCGGCTGAGCAACCTGCTCGCCGCGCTGGGCCGGGCCCAACTGGTCCGGCTGGAGGGGATGATCGACCGTCGCCGGCGACTGCGCGACCGGTACGCCAAGCTCTTCGCCCCGGTCCCCGGAGTCGACCTGATCGGGGCCGAGGACACCGGCTCGAACTGCTGGCTCACCAGCATCCGGGTGGATCGGGAGCGGTCGGGCTGGGAGGCGGCCGAACTCGCCGACCACCTGGCCGCCCGGGACATCGAGACCCGGCCGGTGTGGAAGCCGATGCATCTGCAACCGGCGTACGCCGACGCGGAGAGCCTGCTCACCGGGGCCGCCGAGCGACTCTTCGCCGAGGGGCTGACCCTGCCCAGCGGCAGCGCCCTCAGCGAGCGGCAGGTCACCGCCGTGCTGTCGGCGATCGACGAGTTCCTGGCGGCGCGGACCGGGGTTCCGGCGGCGTGACCGTACCCCTGGTGATCGTCGGTTGCGGCGGGCACGGTCGGGAGATCCTGACCATCGCCCGCGCCATGGACGCCGGCGGCGACCCGCCCCGCTGGCGGCCGCTCGGTTTCGTCGACGACCGGCCCAGCGAGGAGAACCTGAAGCGGGTGCAGCGGCTGGACCTGCCCTGGCTCGGCGGCATCGAGTGGCTTCGGGACGCGCGCGACGGCACCCATCACGTCATCGGCATCGGTGATCCGCGGATCCGGCGGGCGGTCGCCCAGCGGGTCGACCGGTACGGCAGCCCGGCGGCCAGTCTGGTGCACCCCGACGCGACGCTCGGCGACGATCTGCGCCACGGCCCGGGGTTCGTGGCGTTCCCGGGGGCCCGGGTCACCACCAATGTCACGCTCGGCCGCCACGTCCACCTCAACCAGAACTGCACCGTCGGTCACGACTGCGTGCTGGCCGACCACGTGTCGGTGAATCCGCTCGCCGCCGTGTCCGGGGACTGCCAGCTCGACGAAGGCGTGCTCATCGGCACCACGGCCGCCGTACTCCAGGGGCTGCGGGTGGGTCGGGACAGCACCGTCGGGGCGGGCGCCTGCGTGGTGCGGGACGTGCCGCCGGGCCTCATGGTCAAGGGCGTACCGGCCCGCTGAGCGCGGTCAGCGCCAGGCAAATGCGATGTTTAACTCTCTAAGTCTGAAACCGCCCAAAAGGGCTTATTCGGGATGTAACAAGAACAAGGGCGTCTTGCTCCTTCCGCTCGTCAGGGGCGGAAGTGATCGACGGAATCAGGGAGCCGCACATGCCGTGGGAAACACAGAGCACCCGACGCACGGAGCCGGGAGCACGCCGGACCAGGGCCCGGTACCGCGCCCTCGTGTTCCTCGCCACCGACACCACGGCGTGGGTCGGTGGGTTCGTCGCGGCCGCCTGGACCCGCTACGAGTTCGCCCTGACCACCACCCAACTCACCCGCGCGGCCGGCTGCGGGCTGCTCGCCGCCGGACTCCACGTGGCGGTGGTGGCGGCGCGCCGGGTCCGTTCGGGTCGGCACCCGCTCGGCAGCCTCCCGGAGGTCCAGGGACTGGCCGGAACCGCGCTCACCGCCGTGGCGGTGATGCTGCTCGGCCTCCTTCCGGTCGCCGAGCGCCCGGTGCCGGCGAGCACCCCGCTGGTCGGCGGAGCACTCGCCCTGCTGTTCATGCTCGCCGTACGCTTCGCCTACCGGCACCAGCGCGACCTGGCCCTGCGTCCGGACGTCCGCTCGTCGACCCCGGTGCTGCTGTTCGGGATGGGCGACGCCGGCCAGGGGCTGCTGCGCGCGCTGCTCACCGACCCGCGTAGCCGGTACCTGCCGGTCGGCGCCCTCGACGACGACCCGGACAAGCGCAATCTCGCGGTCGAGGGGGTGCGGGTGCTCGGCGGCCGCGACGACGTGGCCGGGGCGGTACGCCGCACCGGCGCCACCACCGTGATCTTCTCGGTGGCCAACGCCGACGCCGCCCTGATCCGCCAGATCCGGGAGTCCACCCTGAACGCCGGGGCGGCGTTCAAGGTGCTGCCACCGGTACGCGACCTGGTCGACCACCGGATCACGGTGACCGACGTACGCGACGTCCGGATCAGCGACCTGCTCGGCCGCCGGCAGGTGGTCGCCGACATGGCGGTCCGGACGAACGGGCTGACCGGTCGGCGCATCCTGGTCACCGGCGCCGGCGGCTCGATCGGCTCCGAGCTGTGCCGCCAGGTGATGAAGGCGAACCCGGGTGAGCTGATGATGCTCGACCGCGACGAATCGGCGCTGCACGCGCTACAGATGTCGCTCGACGGCCGGGCACTGCTGGACGGCCCCGAACTGATCCTCGCCGACCTGCGCGACGACGAGGGCCTCCGGCGGATCATCCGGGACCGACGCCCCGAGATCATCTTTCACGCCGCCGCGCTCAAGCACCTCACGCTGCTCGAACGGCACCCCGGCGAGGCGGTCAAGACCAACGTCTGGGGCACTCTGTCGGTGCTGGACGCCTGCCACGACGTGGCGAAGTTCGTGAACATCTCCACCGACAAGGCCGCCGATCCGATCAGCGTGCTGGGCTACTCCAAGCGGATCACCGAACGGCTGACCGCGCACGCCGCCTCGCGCTTCCCGGGCACCTTCCTCAGCGTCCGCTTCGGCAACGTGCTCAGCAGCCGGGGCTCGGTGGTCACCGCGTTCCAGCGGCAGATCGAGACGGGCAACCCGCTCACCGTCACCCACCCGGAGGTGACCCGGTACCTGATGACCCTGCAGGAGGCGGTGCACCTGGTCCTCCAGGCCGCCGAGATCGGCAGCGACGGCGAGGCGCTGGTGCTGGACATGGGCGAGCCGGTACGCATCGCGGACCTGGCCCGGCAGATGGCCGAGCAGGCCGCCAGCGACGTGCCGATCGTCTTCACCGGACTGCGCCCCGGCGAGAAACTGCACGAGGACCTGCTCGGCACCGGCGAGGTCGACACCCGCCCGCTGCACCCGCTCGTCTCGCACGTCGCGGTGCCTCCGCTCGACCCGCTGGAGGTCAGCGGCCTCGACCCGTTCGACGACCCGGAGAAGGTCGTCGCCGAACTGGCGCGGCTCTGCACCCAGCCGGTCGGCAGCACGGTCACCGACGGCGCCGTGGGCCTGCCCATGCCCCGCTGACCAAGGCGCAAAAGGGGGCCGACGACCCGTGGTCGCCGGCCCCCTTTCAGCGGTACGGACAACTCACCGACGGATGCCGGCCCAGTCGTGGTGCCGGCGCACGGTGGACAGGATGAAGTTGACCACCAGACGGGAGGTGTCGGCGACCTGGTAGTCGGGCGGGCAGGGGACGCCGGCCACGGCCACCTGGTCGGTCGCCACCCGGACAGCCTCGACCACACCGTCGCGGTCCAGGCCGGTCATGATGATGCCGCCGGCGTCGAGGGCCTCCGGCCGCTCCATCGAGTCGCGCAAAGTCACCGCCGGGAAGCCGAGGATCGCCGCCTCCTCGCTGATCGTGCCGCTGTCGGAGAGCACGCACCGGGCCTGGGTCTGCAGGCGTACGTAGTCGAAGAACCCGAACGGCTCGTGGAAGGCGATGCCGTCCAGGTCGGTGGCGTCGTCGGTCAGCGACTCCAGCCGCTTGCGGGTACGGGGATGGGTGGACACCAGTATCGGCAGTCCCCACTCGCCGCGGACCGCGCGCAGGCAGTCGAGCAGCCGACGCAGTCGGGCCGGGTGGTCCACGTTCTCCTCCCGGTGGGCGCTGACCACGAAGTACCGGCCCGGTTCGAGTTCCAACTGACGTAGGACGGACGACCCCTCGATCTGCGGCCGATAGTGGTCGAGCACCTCCCGCATCGGCGAGCCGGTGTGCAGGATCCGCCGCGGGTGCAGACCTTCGGCGAGCAGGTTGCGCCGGGCGTGCTCGCTGTAGACGAGGTTGAAGTCGGCGACGTGGTCGACGAGGCGGCGGTTGGTCTCCTCCGGCACGTTGAGGTCGAAGCACCGGTTGCCGGCCTCCATGTGGTAGACCGGCACCCGCATCCGCCGGGCCATCAGCGCCGCGATGGCGCTGTTGGTGTCCCCGAGGACGAGCAGCGCGTCCGGTCGCTGTTCCCGGATGGCGTCCTCGACGCCGACGAGGACACCGCCGAGCACCCGCCCGAGTGAGGACGTGTCCACCCGCAGAAAACGGTCGGGTTCCCGCAGACACATCTCGGCGAAGAAGACGTCGGACAGCGACCGGTCCCAGTTCTGCCCGGTGTGAATTAGCACATGGTCGACCGTCCGGTCCAGTCGATCCATGATCCGGGAAAGCCGAATAATCTCCGGCCGCGTTCCCACCACCGTCATGACCCGCGTCATCGTCCCACCCTTCGCACGACCGGCTCCGAGAATGTGCCGGCAACGGACCGGTGTCCAACGATTCAAACCGGCCACGGGTCACGCCGAAAAAGCGCGAACAATCGTCGCCTTATAGAATCTTCCGTCAATTCTGTGTTTGTCCCGTCGCCGCCACTTATCGAGTTGTAGGGTCCGATTCGATGCGGATCAACAGCCCCCTGGGAACAGCGGGAAGGACAGGAGGAGATGTGAATTCCTCGCTATCGGGCCGACGTTTCCTGATCACCGGCGGCACGGGTTCCTTCGGACAGACGATGGCTGCCCGGTTGCTCGACGCCGGTGCCACTGAAGTGCGCGTACTCAGTCGGGACGAGTCCAAGCAGGACGCCATGCGACATCGTCTGCGCGACGACCGGGTGCGCTACTACGTGGGGGACGTCCGAGATCCGGACAGCGTTTTCAAGGCCGCCCGCGGTGTGGAGTTCGTGTTCCACGCGGCAGCGCTGAAGCAGGTCCCGTCCTGCGAGTTCTTCCCACTGGAGGCGGTACGCACCAACGTTCTCGGCAGCGCCAATGTGGTCGACGCCTGTGAGCGTAACGGGGTCGAGGCTCTGGTTCTGCTCAGTACGGACAAAGCGGTATATCCGGTCAATGCAATGGGCATGACCAAAGCGCTGATGGAGAAGGTCGCCCAGGCGCACGCGCGAAACAATCCCTCGGCCCGGACCCGCGTCTGCTGCGTCCGGTACGGCAACGTCATGTACTCCCGCGGCTCGGTGATCCCGCTGTTCATCGAACAGATCCGCAACGGCCTGGCGCCGACGGTGACCGAGCCGACGATGACCCGGTTCCTCATGTCCCTCGGCCAGTCGGTCGAACTGGTCGAGCACGCGTTCCGGCACGGCCAGCCCGGCGACATCTTCATCCGCAAGGCCGACGCCTGCACCATCGGCGACCTCGCGACCGCGCTGTGCAACCTGTTCGGCGTGCCGGCCAAGTTCGACGTCCTCGGCATCCGGCATGGCGAGAAGCTGTACGAGACCCTGGCCAGCCGGGAGGATCTGGCCCGCGCCGAGGACTTCGGCGACTTCCTGCGGGTGCCGGTCGACAGCCGTGACCTGAACTATGCCCTGTACTTCGAGGAAGGGGACACCCGCCAGGACCACGTCGCCGACTACCACTCGCACAACGCCCGGCGGCTGGCTGTCCCGGAGATCACCTCGCTCCTGCTGACCCTGCCGGAGATCCGCACGCAGCTCGACGAGATCCGGCAGCCGACCGCGAACCGGCGCGCGTGACCGGGCTCGGCAAGGCCGGCCCGCCCGGCGATCCGACAGCCACGCGGGTGGCTCTGGTCAGCCAGTTCTTCCCGCCGGAGCCGGTTCCGATCCCCCTGAGCCTGGCCCACTGCCTGCGCCGGCAGGGGTTCGTGGTCGACGCGCTGACCGGGGTACCGAACTACCCGACCGGCACCGTCCACCCGGGCTACTCGCATCGGCGGAGGGCCATCGACGGGGTCGACGGCATCCGGGTGCTCCGTACCCCGCTGCACCCGAGTCATGACCGGTCCGCGGTCGGGCGCGCCGCCAACTACCTGAGTTGGGCGACGTCGTCGACGCTGTTGGGCTCACCGCTGCTGCGCACCGCCGACGTGGCGCTCGTCTACTCCTCCCCGGCGACCGCGGCCGCCGCAGCGATGGCGGCCCGGCTGCGGTGGGGAATCCCGTACGTGTTGATGGTGATGGACCTGTGGCCGGACTCGGTCTTCGCCACCGGATTCCTCACCCGCGGCGTCACCCGCCGGATGGCGGAAGGCACCCTGCGTCGGTTCACCGATCTGACGTACCGCTGGGCTGCGCACGTCACGGTGCCCTCACCCGGTCTGCGCGACACCGTGGTGGCCCGCGGCGTACCTGCCGAGAAGGTATCGGTGGTCTACAACTGGGCGGACGAGAAGCTGATGCAGCCGACCGAGCCCGACCCCCGATTCCGGTCGCGGCTCGGCCTGACCCCCGACGACTTCGTGGTCATGTACGGCGGGAACCACGGTCCGGCGCAGGACCTCGGGGTGGCGGTCGAGGCCATGGGCCACCTCCGCGACCTGCCCGACGTGCATCTGGTGCTGGTCGGCGACGGAGTGAGCCGGCCCGCCCTGCGCGCCCGGGCCGAGGAACTCGGACTGCGCACGGTCCACTTCGTCGACCCGATCGCCGCCCAGCAGATGGCCGCCACGATGGCTGCCGCCGACATCCAGCTGGTCTGCCTCGCGGACCAACCGCTGTTCCAGATCACCATGCCGAGCAAGGTGCAGACGATCTTCGCCTGCGGTCAGCCCGTCCTGTCCTGCGCGCCGGGAGAGGCGGCCCGGGCGGTGCGCGACGCCGGTGCGGGGCTGACCAGCCCGCCGGGCGATCCGCGGCGACTCGCCGAAACCATCCGGCTGGCCCGGGCGATCCCGCGCGCCGAGTTGCGCGCGATGGGACAGGCCGGCCTCGACCACTACCGAGCCCTGATGAGCGAGGAAGCCAACGCGCACGTCCTCGCCGACCTGCTGACGGGCGCCGCGGCGAACTCCCGTCGGCGACGACACGTGACACGGGAGCAACGATGAGCCGACGGGTACTCGTCCTGGGCGCCACCGGCATGCTCGGGCACACCCTCATGCGCGAGCTGCACGACGCACCCGCGGTGGAGGTGCACGGCGCTGCCCGGGGTACCGGCGTGGCCAGCCTGCCCCGTGACGTGGCCGGACGGGTTTCCACCGGGGTGGACGTCCTCGATCCGGGCCGGGTGGCCCGGCTGCTGGACGAGGTCGGACCCGAGGTGGTCGTGAACTGCGTCGGCGTGATCAAGCAACGTCCCGAGGTCCAGGACGCGGTACACACCGTCACCGTCAACGCACTCTTTCCCCACCTGTTGGGGCAGGAGTGCGCGCAGCGTCAGATTCGCCTGATCCACGTCAGCACCGACTGCGTCTTCTCCGGCGACCGGGGTGGCTACGTGGAGACCGACATCCCCGATCCGCCGGACCTGTACGGCCGGTCGAAGTTGCTCGGCGAGCTTCACCACCCGCCGGCGCTGACGCTGCGTACCTCGATCATCGGTCACGAGCTGGTCGGCAACCGGTCCCTGGTGGACTGGTTCCTGTCCCAGGAGTCGGTCGTCTCGGGCTACACGAAGGCGATCTACAGCGGGGTCACCACGGTCGAGTTCGCCCGGCTGCTGCGGACGGTCGTCCTGCCCCGGGAGGATCTCACCGGCCTGTACCACGTGGCGGCGACGCCGATCTCCAAGTACGAGTTGCTGCGTCTGGTCGCCGGCGCGTACGGCTGGACCGGCCGGATCGTCCCTCACGACAGCTTCGTCTGCGACCGCTCGATGTCCGCGGACCTGTTTGCCCAGGCGACCGGGTATCGGCCGCCACCCTGGCCGGAAATGATCCAGACGCTCAAGCAGGCATGGTCGCAGTGGACCCGGGAACCGAGCCTTCCCCGTTGACTGCCGGACAACGGAGCTGAGCACCGATGACGACGCTGTTCCTCCCGGTACTGGCACTCGCGGTGATCCACTACCTGGTGGCGATCCGCCAGTACGGCCTACTCACCCCGGACGGGTTGTTCGTGGCCTGTCAGCTGCTGATGCTCTACGGCACCGTACGCCTCGTCGACCCCGGTTCCGAGGTGGAGTGGTTCTACGCGCAGCTCATGGCGGCAGCCACCGCGATCTACATCGTCTCCAGCATGGTGACCAGCGTGCTGATGCGACGAGGTCGAACGAGCGGAAGACGCTCGTTCACCTCCTATTCGGTGTCGCTCGCGAGACCAACGGGATGGATACTCGCCGTCGTCGCGACCTCCATCATCGTGACCGTGGCCTACTTCACGGCCGTTGGCTACAGCGCCTTCCTCATGGGCCTACAGGGCCAACTCAGTGGCGCACCGGAGGACGTCGCGACGCTCCGGCTGGAGTCCTACGCCGGGGAGACGTACCTCTTCCCTGGTTTCGTCAACCAGTTCAAGAACGCGATCCTGCCGGCGCTGACGCTCGTGGTGGCGGTGTGGTCCTTCAAGCACGGAGGAATCTTCGCCCGGGCCGGCTCCGTCGTGCTCATCGTGCTGTCGACCCTCGCGCTCCTGGCCACCGGCCAGCGGGGCGCACTGGTGGTCTTCCTGACCACGGCCATCGTCTACGCCTTCCTGCACAACCGGCGACGCCTCCCGCTCACCGCCGTCATACCGATCCTGCTGGGCCTACCGCTCGTCCTGCTGTCGACCGTCGTCCTGGCTCGTCAATCCGACGACGCCACGGGCCCACTCGGTGGCGCGATGACCGATCTGGCAAACCGGTTCGTCAACGACAATCAGGTGTCCGGGATAGCGGCCTTCAACTACACCTCCGCACTGCCGGTGAGAAATGGCAGCGAGTGGCTCGACGGGCTCCTCAGCGTCCTACCGGGCCACCGCGGCAGCACGCTCAGCTCGGAGGTCTTCTACACGCTCTACGGCTCGACCCGAGGCACGTCCCCGCCGTCTCTGTGGGGATCCGTCCATTACAACTTTGACACGTTCGGGTTGATTCTCGTCGCGGCCGTTTTCGGCTTCGCACTGCAGTTCCTCACCCAACGCTCGTTGCGCCGGAGCCACTACAACACGCTACAACTGGTGGGGCTCGCCGGGATCACCGTCGTACTCGGCACCTGGGTTGCCGGCGGGATCGAGACGCCACTCAACGTCGGCCTGGTGAGTTACCTCGGCCTGTGGTTCTGGGGCGGCCGGTTGGGCGGCTCGGGGCGACACTCGGCCACCCGTGCCAGCCGGATACCCGCATCGCGGCGCCCGGTGGACCCGCGACAACCCTCCAGGTCCAGCTGACCGCCATGGGTCAGTGGCCGACCCGGACGCCGACCGGGGCCCCTCCGCCGGACGCCACGCCCCGTCGGCGTCGGCGCCGCCGACTGGGCGGCAGCCTGCGCGGTGTGTTGAGCATCGCCGCGGGCAGCGCCAGCGGACAGCTGCTGCTCGTGCTCGCCGCACCCGTACTCGCTCGGCTGTACGGCCCGGCCGACTTCGGACTCTTCGCGGTGCTCGCCACCCTCGCGGCGACCGTCGGTGCGGTGGCCGCGGGCCGGTTCGAACTCGCGGTGCCGCTGCCGGAGCTGGACCGCGAGGCCCACGACCTGGCGCTCGTGGGCCTGGTGGCGGCGCTCGGTACCGCGCTGGTGGGCACGGTCGTGGTCGCGGTCGCCAGAGACGAGATCGCCGCCCTGTTCGATCATCCGGCGCTCGGCACCTGGTTGTGGTTGACGCCGTGGACGGCGGCGGCAATGGCTGCCGTGCAGGTCCTGAATCAGCTCGCGATCCGGTACCGGCGATATGCCGCGATCGGCCGGCGAAACTTTCTCCAGTCGGTCGCGACGCTGCTCACCCAGCTCGGTGTGGGCGCCATCGGCCTGCGCTCCGGCGGGCTGGCGCTGGGGCTGGGAGCGGGTCATCTCGTCGGGGCGCTCAGCCTCCTGCCCGGCGCCCGACTCCGCACGGCGGATCCGCCGCCCGAGCAGCCGCGCCGCAGAATGTGGCGGGTGGCCGTGCGGCATCGCCGGTTCCCCCTGCTGCTCGCACCGGCGGGTCTGCTCAACGTGCTCGGGCTTCAGCTTCCGGTGCTGCTGATCGCCTACTACTACGGCGCCGAGGTCGCCGGGTGGTTCGGGTTGGCGCAGCGAATGCTCGCCATGCCGGTCGCCCTGATCGGTACGGCGATCGCCCAGGTCTATCTGGCCGAACTGTCGCAGGCCGCCCGCACCGGCGGCGGGAACGCGGCGGCCCTCTTCCTGCGGACGAGCCGCCATCTCGGGATGATCGCCGCCGCCGGCGTGCTGCTCATCGGCTTTGGCGCGCCGTGGGCCTTCGCCATCGCGTTCGGTCACGAATGGACCACCAGCGGCGCGTACGCCCAGGCGCTCGCGGTGTACGTGGCGGCGCAGTTCGTCGGCTCGCCCGTGTCGCAGACTCTGATCGTCTTCGGCCGACAGAACCTCCAGCTGGCCTGGGACGCGGGACGCGCGCTGCTGGTCGGCGCCGCGGTGGCCGGCACCGCCCTGTCCGGCGCCTCGGCGCTGGCGGCGGTGTGGGCCTTCGGGCTCTCCGCTGCGGTCGCCTACGGCGCGTCCTGGCTGCTCTCCCTGTACGTCGTCACCCGCGCCCGGCGGCACGCGCCACCGGCGAATGCCGAACCGGAGCCGCTGACCCTCACCGGGGGCAGATGACGTCGACACATGCGGATATCGAATTAACGTAACAATTCGAATTGACCGGTGCGGTCGCAACGCGGGCGAGCCGCTGTTCGTTGAGCCTGACGTCCCTTCACTATCGGCCGGATTCGTGGGCACCCGAGTGCGCTCACCAATCGATGCGGTACGGGTAACCGTCCTCATTTCCGGCAGCCCGACAAGAATTGGTTCCGTATGACCACAGATACAAGTCTGCTCCTATGCGATCTGTCGCCCTACCGCCATTCCACGAGGACGCGGAAGATCGCGGTGACGGCCGCCGGTGACCTGCCTGGCGCGGTGCGGGCCATCACCCTCTCCCGGGTCGGGCGTAACGGCGCGGCCGACGATCCCGGAGTGTCGCGGCTCGACGGCGTGGAGGTGGAGCAACTGCCGGTACGCCCCATCGACGAGCGGCGGCGGCTGTCCGCGTCGGTCCGGAACCTGGCCGGCGTCTACCTTCCGGCGCTGTGGCGGCTGCGCCGCCGGGTCCTCGCGACCCCGGCAAGAACGATCTTCGTGGGGCACATCGCGCTGTTCTGGTTGGGGACCGCGCATCGCCGGCGGTACGGCAGCCAGGTCATCCTGAACGGCCGGGAGCGCCCGGGCGGGATCCGGATGCGCGGCTCCCTGGCCACCTGGTTCTCCCGGCTGGAACCAACCCTGCTGCGGCGGGTGGCGCGGCGGGGTCCGGTCACGGTGGTGGCGGTCTGCGAGAGCCACGCGGCCGAGTTTCGCCGGCTGGGCTTCGACGACGTGCTCGTCGTCCGCAACGTGCCGCTCGCCTCGTTCGCACCGGAGTTCGTACCGCCGCCCCCGGGTCCGGACCTGGTCATCGCCTGCGTCGGCACCCTCTACCCCGGACGCGGCATCGAGACGATGATCGACGCCGCCGTCTCCGCTCGGGCCACCGGTTCTTCGGTACG
This sequence comes from Micromonospora craterilacus, assembly GCF_003236315.1. Classification (GTDB taxonomy): domain Bacteria; phylum Actinomycetota; class Actinomycetes; order Mycobacteriales; family Micromonosporaceae; genus Micromonospora; species Micromonospora craterilacus. The sequence continues at coordinate 14,420 of NZ_POTY01000074.1, read as the reverse complement.
CCTCGAGATCACCGGTCCGGCTGGCAACGACTACCGAGCCGCGCTCCAGGAACGCATCCGCGCCGCGAAGGCCGAGTCCTACATTTCGCTGCTCGGCCCCTGCCGGGCGACGGAGGTGGCTACCCGCATCCAGCGGGCCCACGTCGCCACGGCGCTGTACGAGGCGGTCGACACCGCCAACGACTCGCTGTCCAACAAGCTGTTCGAGGGGGTCGTTGCCGGCCGCCCGGTCATCGCCGGGGACCTCCCCGAGAACCGGGCGGTGATCGGCAGGTTCGGGGTCGGCTGGTCGGTGCCGGTCGAGCCGGTCGCGCTCGGCGGGACGCTGGTCGACCTTGCGGCGAACCTGCCCGCGGTCAGGGCGATGGCGGCGCACTGCTACGCGGTCGGTCGCTCGGAGTTCATCTGGGAGGCGGAGACGGCAGAGCTGCGGAAGCGGCTGCTGGCCCCGCTCGGCGATCGGTCACCGGAGGCGACCACGGAACGCAACCCGGCCGGGAGGACGCATTGAGCGGGGACATCCAGGTCGTCCACATCGCCGGTGCCCGTCCCAACTTCCCGAAGGCGGCGCCGGTCATCCGAGCGCTCGCCGACCGCGGGATCCGGCAGCACCTGGTGCACACCGGGCAGCACTACGACGAACGCATGTCGGATGTCTTCTTCCGTCAGCTCGGCCTACCGGAGCCCGACCAGAACCTGGCGGTGGGCTCGGGCAGCCATGCCAGCCAGACCGGCGAGACGATGGTGCGGTTGGAGGCACTCTTCCGCGAGTCGCGTCCCCGCCTGGTGGTCGTCTACGGCGACGTGAACTCCACCCTGGCGGCCGCGCTGGTGGCCGCCAAACTCACCATTCCGATCGCGCACGTGGAAGCGGGACTGCGCAGCTTCAACCGGTCCATGCCGGAGGAGATCAACAGGCTGGTCACCGACCGGCTGGCCGACCTGCTCTTCGCCACGAGTCCGGATGCGCTCGTGCACCTGGGCAACGAAGGCATCGCCGCCGAGAAGGTGTTCTTCGTCGGCAACCCGATGATCGACACGCTGCTCGCCAACCTCCACCTGTTCGAGGCCTCGGCCATCGGCCGGCAGTTGAACCTGCCCGACCAGTACGCGGTGGCGACGCTGCATCGGCCGGCCAACGTCGACGACCCGGGCGACGCGGCGGAACTGGTCAAGGTGATGCACGGAGTTGCCGACCGGATCCAGGTCGTGGTCCCGCTTCATCCGCGCGGGCGGGAGAACCTGGCACATGCCGGGTTCTTCCGGCATCCCGGGATCCGGGTGATCGATCCGCTGGGCTACATCGAGTTCCTCAGCCTCGTCCGCGGCGCCCGCGCGGTGGTCACCGACTCCGGTGGCGTACAGGAGGAGACGACCGTTCTGGGTGTGCCGTGCCTGACGCTGCGCGCCGAGACGGAGCGTCCGGTGACGATCAGCCATGGAACCAACCGGCTGGTGACCCGGGAGGAGCTGGTGGAGTCCGTGACCGGGCTGCTGTCCGCCGAGCGGCGAACTGACGGTTGGCCGGTGCCACCACTGTGGGACGGGCGGGCCGGGGAGCGGATAGCCGAGGTGATCGCCCGATTCGTCGGCACCGACTGAGCGGATCGGGCATCGCCATGCCGCTCCACCGACAAGCTGATCAACGTATTGACATGCCTCGCAACCCCCGGGAAGGCTCGCGCCTAGAAGTCCTTCCATCAAAGGGGGCGCGATGAGGCGCACACCGCTGGCGATCGCCGGCGTGTTCACTCTGGTCGGCGCGCTGGCGCTGACCGCACCGGCGAGCGCACGGCCGCCGTCCGATCCGGGTGGCCGAGACAGCATGGAGGTGTACGTCGGCACGGTCGGCCCGGCGCAGCTGCATCAGCTGCGCGAGGCCGGTGTCGACATCGGGCACGAAGCCACCACCGACCAGTCCGGCAAGACGCAGATCGAGACGGTGCTCAGCCGCGGCCAGGCCGACCGGCTGGCCCGCAAGGGCGTCAAGCTGTCGATCAAGCAGGTCCGGGGCAAGAATGCCTCACAGGTGCTGCGGGAACAGGCCGCGACGGGCTGGCGGGCGTTCCGCTCGTACAGCGAGCCCGGTGGCATCCGCGACGAGATCACCGCGACGGCGGCCCGGCATCCGAAGCTGACCCAGGTGCAGACCATCGGTCGTTCGGCGCAGGGCAAGCCGATCCTCGCGATCAAGGTCACCAAGAACGCGAAGAACACGAAGGACGGCAAGCGGCCGGCGGTGCTCTACGCCGGCGCCCAGCACGCCCGGGAGTGGATCACGCCGGAGATGACCCGCCGGCTGATGCACCACGTACTCGACAACTACGGCTCCGACCGGGAGATCACCCGGCTGGTCGACACGACCGAGCTGTGGTTCATCCCGGTGCTCAACCCCGACGGCTACGACCACACCTTCACCCCGGGCAACCGGCTGTGGCGCAAGAACCTGCGGGACAACGACGGCGACGGGCAGATCACCGGTGTCGACGGCGTCGACCTGAACCGCAACTTCAGCTACAAGTGGGGCTACGACAACGAGGGGTCCTCGCCGGACCCGACCAGCGAGACCTACCGCGGTCCCGGTCCCAACTCGGAGCCGGAGACCAAGGCGCTGGACGCGTTGTTCAAGCGGCTCAAGTTCAAGTTCTTCGTCAACTACCACTCCGCCGCGCAGTTGCTGCTCTACGGCGTCGGCTGGCAGGTGTCCACGCCGACCCCCGACGACGTCATCTACGAGGCGATGGCCGGTGACGACGCCAACCCGGCGGTCCCGGGCTACGACCCGGACCTCTCCGCCGAGCTGTACACCACCAACGGCGACACCGACAGCCACGCCACGGTGCGCTACGGCACGCTCGGTTTCACCCCGGAGATGTCCACCTGTCAGGCGGCGGCCGAGTCCGACCCGAACGACCAGTGGCGCCCGGAAGACTGCGTCAGCGTCTTCACCTTCCCCGACGACGAGAAGCTGATCGCCGCCGAGGTGGCCAAGAACCTCCCGTTCGCGCTCGCCGTCGGCAAGTCGGCGCAGCAGCCGGACGAGCCGGTGTCGGTCGTCGGCCGCAGCACCTCGGACTTCGTGGTCGACGCCTTCGACGTCTCGTACGGCCGGGACCAGGAGGTCGCCGCGATCACCCGGCGGTCGCTGAAGAACGTACGGCTGAACTACACGGTCAACGGGGGCAAAGCGAAGTCCGTCAAGGTCACCGAGTGGCGTGGCGGTAAGCGCTACGGCGACACCCACAACGACTACTACGCCGAGCTGCGCGGAAAGGTCACCGGCAGCCGGCCGGGCGACCGGGTGCAGGTCTGGTTCACCGGCACCAAGCCCGGCAAGGGTCCGGTGTCCAGCGAGCGCTTCACCTACCGGGTGCACCACGACATCGGCGGGGACGTGCTGGTGCTGGCGATGGAGGACGTGACCGGCCTGAGCCCGGCCCAGAACAGCACCACCGCCAAGTACGCCGACGACATCGCCGCTTCGCTACGGGCCGCCGGGCGCAGCAGCGACGTGTACGACTTCGACGTGATGGGTCGCGCCGCCCCGCACCACCTGGGCGTGCTGTCGCACTACAAGACGGTGGTCTGGGAAACCGGCGACGACGTGATCCTGCGCTCCCCCGGCCAGGTGCCCGGCACCGCGGCCAAGGCGGCGCTGGACACCGAGCTGGCCGTCCGGGACTACCTGAACGAGGGCGGCAAGCTGCTGGTCAGCGGCAAGTACGCCCTCTACGCCCAGGCAGCCAACGGCCTGTACGCGTACCACCCGGACGCACCACCGGAGTGCACCAACGCGGACGACCCGACCTGCCTGCCGCTGCTGAACGACTTCCAGCAGTACTGGCTCGGGGCCTACAACTACGTCAGCGACGGTGGCACCTCGCCCGACGGGGACCCGTACCCGGTCCAGGGTGATGCCGGGGCGTTCGCCGGCTTCACCGGGGCGCTCAACGCCGAGGGGTCGGCCGGCAACCAGGACCACACCGCGTCGTTCCTGACCACGTCGGGCTTCCTGCCGGTCGAGCAGTTCCCGCAGTTCGCCAGCTCCGCGCCGATGGGCTGGACCCGGCCGGGTGGGGCGCCGTTCGACCCGCGTACGGGCGACTGGTACCTGTTCAGCGGGCAGTCCGACGAGTCGTACAAGCGGCTGACCCGGACCGTGGACCTGACCGGGGCCAGCAGCGGCGAACTGCGCTTCTTCACCTCGTTCGACATCGAGACGAACTGGGACTTCATGATCGTCGAAGCCCACGAGGTGGGCAGCGACGAGTGGACCACGCTGCCGGATTCTGGCGGCCTGACCACGCAGGAGACCGGGGACAGCTGCGACTCCGGCTGGGTCGCGCAGATCCACCCGTTCCTCGCCCACTACCAGGGCGCGGACTGCTCGCCGAGCGGCACCACCGGCGAGTGGCACGCGGCCACCGGCACGTCCAACGGGTGGAAGGAGTTCGTGGTCGACCTGTCGGCGTACTCGGGCAAGCAGATGGAGGTCTCCATCACCTACGTGACCGACTGGGCCACCCAGAACCTCGGGGTGTTCCTGGACGACACGCGGGTGATCGTCGACGGGACCACCGTCGCGGAGACCTCGTTCGAGACGGACCTGGGCGGCTGGACGGTGGCCGGGCCGCCGGCCGGCTCCAACCCGGGGGCCAACGACTGGTCGCGCAGCCAGCAGGCGTTCGAGGAGGGTTCGGTGGTGGTCACCAAGGACACCGTCTACCTGGGCTTCGGGCTCGAAGGGCTGGCTCCGGCCGCCCGTGACGAGCTGGTCGCCCGGTCGCTGACCCACCTGACCGGCCGCCCGCGCCGGTAGCCGCAATCGAGGGGCGCGCCGGCGGTGGGGTCACCGCCGGCGCGCCTTGCGGGTACCGCCGTGGAACCGCTCGGACTGTGGTGAGCTGGGGACATGGACCGGATCCGGCTCGGGCTGGTGCTCCATCCCACCCGGGACGTGTCGCCGGTGGTGGACACCATCGCGGCGTGGGCCGCCCGGCACTCGGCTGCCCTCGCGGTACGCGCCCAGGACCGGCACCGGGTGCCCGAGCCGGTCCAGGCGGTGCCGGAGGCGGATCTCGTCGCCCGGTCGGACGTGCTGGTCAGCATCGGCGGCGACGGCACCATGCTGGGCGCGCTGCGGCTGGCCGTCCACGATCCGAGGCCGGTGCTCGGCGTACACCTGGGCAAGGTGGGGTTCCTGGTGGAGGTGGAACCACCGGAACTGTCCGCGGCGCTGGACCGGCTGCTGGCCCGGAACTTCACCGTCGAGGCGCACAGTTGCCTGGTCTGCGACGTGTGCGGCGACGACGTGGTCGCGTTCAACGACATCGCGCTGGTCCGCCAGCCCGGGCGGGGCTTCATCACGGCCACCCTGGCCGTGGACGGGCAACGGTACGGCTACTACCGCTGCGACGCGCTGGTGGTCAGCACCCCGACCGGTTCGACCGCCTACAGCTACGCCGCCGGGGGCCCGCTGGTCTCGCCGGCGACCCGGGCGGTGGTGGTGACCCCGAGCGCCCCGATGGCCGGCATCTCGCGGGCGGTGGTGCTCTCCCCCGACGAGGCGGTCCGGTTGGAGTTGCGCCCCGAGTCCGCGCCGATCGCCGTGGAGTCGGACGGCCTGTTGATCCGGGAGGCGGCGACGTCGGGTGCGGTGTCCATCCGCTACCGCGAGGACGCGGGCCAGGTGGTCCGCCTCGACCCGCGCCGCTATCAGGAGCGCAGTCAACTCAAGCTGAGCCTGCTGGACCTGCCGCTGCTGCCCGAGCAACTGCGCGAGCTGCTGCCCGACGGAGTGCGCCGTGAGCTCGACCGCCGCGACCTGCCGCCCCAGCGCTGACCACCCACCGCACCCGCCGACCGCGCTCGGCGACCGCACCCGCCGACGGCGCGCGGCGGCGTCTGCGGGTGCGCGTGGTGGTGCGTGGTGGTGCGCGTTAATAGGGTGCCCTTGCTCTACTCCAGGCGTTAAGAAGGGGCCCTTCCTTTCATCTGGACAGGACGTCGGTGACGAGGTTCTGGGCTTCCTGCTGGAGGCGGGAGAGGTGGTCGGGGCCCTGGAAGGACTCGGCGTAGATCTTGTAGACGTCCTCGGTGCCGGAGGGGCGGGCGGCGAACCAGCCGGAGGCGGTGGTCACCTTCAGCCCACCGATCGGGGCGCCGTTGCCGGGCGCGGTGGTCAGCGTGGCGGTGATCGGCTCGCCGGCCAGTTCGGTGGCGCGTACCTGCTCCGGGGAGAGCTTGCCGAGCACGGCCTTCTGCTCGCGGGTGGCGGGGGCGTCGATCCGGGCGTACGCGGGTGCGCCGAAGCGCCCGGCCAGCTCCGCCCAGTGCTCGCTCGGCGTCCGGCCGGTGGTCGCGATGATCTCGGAGGCGAGCAGGCAGAGCAGGATGCCGTCCTTGTCGGTGGTCCACGTCCCGCCGTCGCGACGCAGGAAGGAGGCGCCGGCGCTCTCCTCCCCGCCGAAGCCGACCGCGCCGTCGAGCAGCCCGGGCACGAACCACTTGAAGCCCACCGGCACCTCCAGCAGCGGGCGGCCGAGGTCGGCGGCGACCCGGTCGATCATGGAGGAGGAGACCAGGGTCTTGCCGACCGCGGCGTCCGGCCCCCACTGCTCACGGGTACGGAACAGGTGGGCGATGGCCACCGCCAGGTAGTGGTTCGGGTTCATCAGCCCGGCGTCCGGGGTGACGATGCCGTGCCGGTCGGCGTCGGCGTCGTTGCCGGTGGCCACCTGGTAGTCGGCGCGCCTGGCGATCAGCGACGCCATCGCGTTCGGCGAGGAGCAGTCCATCCGGATCTTGCCGTCACCGTCCAGGGTCATGAACCGCCAGGTCGGGTCGACCGTCGGGTTGACCACGGTCAGGTCCAGCCGGTGCCGCTGGGCGATCTCGCCCCAGTAGGCGACGCTGGCACCGCCGAGCGGGTCGGCGCCGACGCGGACCCCGGCGGCGCGGATCGCGTCGATGTCGATCGCCGCCGGCAGGTCGTCCACGTAGCGGCCGAGGAAGTCGTACGTCGAGGTGGTGTCGGCGGCGCGGGCCCGCGCGTACGGGATGCGCTGCACCTCCTTGAGCCCGGCGGCGAGGATCGCGTTCGCGCGGTCCTGGATCCAGCCGGTGGCGTCGGAGTCGGCCGGGCCGCCGTGGGTGGGGTTGTACTTGAACCCGCCGTCGTCCGGCGGATTGTGCGACGGGGTGATCACGACGCCGTCGGCGAGTCCGGCGCTGCGGCCCCGGTTGTGGCTGAGGATGGCGTGCGACACCGCCGGGGTGGGGGTGTACCCGTCCCGGCTGTCCAGCAGCACAGTCACCTCGTTGGCGGCCAGCACCTCCAGGGCGTCCACGGCCGCCGGGGTGGACAACGCGTGGGTGTCCCGGCCGAGGAAGAGCGGGCCGTCGACACCCTGTTCCCGCCGGTAGTCGCAGAGCGCCTGGGTGACCGCGAGGATGTGGTCGGAGTTGAAGGCGTTACGCAGGCTCGACCCCCGGTGCCCGGAGGTGCCGAAGGAGACCTGCTGGGCCGGGTCGGCCGGATCCGGATGCTCGGCGTAGTAGGCGGTCACCAACCGCGGTACGTCGACCAGGTCGGCAGGCTCGGCGGGCTGACCGGCCCGGGGGTGACTGCTCACGGTTCCACCTTCTGTCCCTTGCCGATGACCACGATGCCGTTGTCGGAGACCGTGTAGCGCTGCCGGTCCCGCTCCAGGTCCACACCGATCTCGGCGCCCTCGGGCACCTGGACGTTCTTGTCCAGGATGGCCCGGCGCACCACCGCGTGCCGGCCGATCTCGACGCCTTCCATGAGCACCGAGCCGTCCACGTGCGCCCAGGAGTGGACCTTCACCTTCGGTGAGACGATCGAGTTCTCCACCAGCGACCCGGAGACCACCGCGCCGGGCGAGACCATCGAGGCGACCGCCCGGCCGACCCGCTCGCCCCACTGGTGCACGAACTTCGCCGGCGGGTACGGCGGCTGCTCCGTGTAGATCGGCCAGTCGAAGTTGTAGAGGTTGAACACCGGGTGGACGTTGATCAGATCCATGTGCGCGTCGTAGAACGAGTCGAGCGTTCCCACGTCCCGCCAGTAGCCGCGGTCCCGGTCGGTGCTGCCGGGCACCTCGTTGTCGCGGAAGTCGTAGACGTTCGCCTCGCCGCGTTCCACCAACGCCGGGATGATGCTGCCGCCCATGTCGTGCTTGCTGGTCTTCTCGTCCGCGTCCCGCTCGACCACGTCGACCAACGCCTTGGTGGTGAACACGTAGTTGCCCATCGAGGCGTAGATCTCGTCGGGCGCGTCGGGCAGCCCGACCGCGTCGGTGGGCTTCTCCCGGAAGGCCCGGATCCGCCGGCCGTCCTCACCGACCTCGATCACGCCGAACTGGTCCGCCGTGGACAGCGGCTGCCGGATGCCCGCCACGGTCACCGCGGCGCCGGAGGCGATGTGGTCATCCACCATCTGCCGCGGGTCCATCCGGTAGATGTGGTCGGCACCGAAGACGATCACGTAGTCGGGCTGCTCGTCGTAGATCAGGTTGAAGCTCTGGTAGATCGCGTCGGCGGAGCCGGCGAACCACCACGGGCCGCGACGCTGCTGCGCGGGCACCGGCGTGACGTAGTTGCCCAGCAGGGTCGACATCCGCCAGGTCTTGGTGATGTGCCGGTCGAGGGAGTGGGATTTGTACTGGGTCAACACGACGATCTTCAGAAAGCCGGCGTTGGCCAGGTTGGAGAGGACGAAGTCGACCATGCGGTACATCCCGCCGAACGGGACGGCCGGCTTGGCCCGGTCCGTGGTCAACGGCATCAGGCGCTTGCCCTCTCCGCCGGCCAGGACGATCGCGAGCACCTTGGCAGCCATGACCAGACGCTATCCATCCCGGTGCCGCTTCACCACTCGTACGGGCACACTTCTGCACTAGGGTGCCGACCATGACGGACTCCGCACAGCTGCGCGTCGACCTGCTCACCCGGGAGTACCCACCGGAGGTCTACGGCGGCGCCGGGGTCCACGTCGAGTACCTGGCCCGGGAACTGCGCCGGATCGCCGCGGTGCGGGTGCACTGCTTCGGCGGGCCACGCACCGAGCCGGGCGTCCGCGCGTACCCCGAGCCGACGGCCCTGGCCGGCGCGAACCCGGCGCTGCGGACGATGGCGGTGGACCTGGAGATGGCCGCCGGGTGTGCCGGCGCGGACGTGGTGCACAGCCACACCTGGTACGCCAACCTGGCCGGGCACACCGCGAAGCTGCTGCACGGTGTGCCGCACGTGGTGACCGCGCACAGCCTGGAACCGCTGCGGCCGTGGAAGGCCGAACAGCTCGGCGGCGGGTACGCGCTCTCCTCCTGGTGCGAGCGGACGGCCTTCGAGGCGGCCGACGCGATCATCGCGGTCAGCGAGGGGATGCGCCGCGACGTGCTGGCCGCGTACCCGGCGGTCGATCCGGACCGGGTCCGGGTGGTCTACAACGGCATCGACACCGCGCAGTACGCCCCCGACCCGGGCACCGGCGTGCTGGCCCGGCTCGGCATCGACCCGACCCTGCCCAGCGTGGTCTACGTCGGCCGGATCACCCGCCAGAAGGGCCTGCCGTACCTGCTGCGCGCCGCCCGCGACCTGCCGGCGGACGCCCAACTGGTGCTGCTGGCCGGCGCGCCGGACACCCCGGAGATCGCCGCCGAGGTGGAGGGCCTGGTCGCCGAGCTGCGGGCCCGGCGCTCCGGGGTGATATGGGTGGCCGAGATGCTGCCCAAGGCCGAGGTGATCCAGGTGCTCACCCACGCCACGATCTTCGTCTGCCCGTCGGTGTACGAGCCGATGGGCATCGTCAACCTGGAGGCGATGGCCTGCGAGACGGCCGTGGTGGCCACCGCCACCGGCGGCATCCCCGAGGTGGTCGCGGACGGCGAGACCGGGCTGCTGGTGCCGATCGAGCAGGCCACCGACGGCTCGGGCACGCCACGCGACCCGGAGAAGTTCGTCGCCGACCTGGCGGCCCGGATCACCGAGCTGCTGACCGCCCCGGAACGCGCGGCGACCCTCGGCCGGGCCGGCCGCCGCCGCGCCGTCGAACACTTCTCCTGGGACGCCATCGCCCGCCAGACCCTGGAGCTGTACCGCTCGGTCCTGCGGTGAGGGCACCTGCCCCGGCCTGAGCGGTACCGGTCGGTCATCAGCGTCAGCTGACCCGAGCGCGAAGCGATCTCGGGCAGTAGGTTGAACCGGTGAGTGGACGGTTCCCGATCGAAGACGTCTCCCCCGTCGTCTCCTGCGGTCGCTATCCGGCCAGGGCGGTCGTCGGCGAGCTGGTGCCGGTGTCGGCGCTCGCCTACCGCGAGGGGCACGACGCGCTCGGCTGCAACGTGGTCTGGCTCGGCCCCGACGGCCGGGCCCGCCCGTTCACCCGGATGCGCCCCGGCGAGCCTGGCCAGGATCGCTGGCACGCCACCATCGCACCGGACGCGGTCGGCGAGTGGATGTTCACCGTGGAGGCGTTCCACGACCCCTACCTGACCTGGCACAACGCGGTGACCAAGAAGATCGCCGCCGGCCAGGACGCGGCCGAACTGGCCAACGACCTGGCGGAGGGGGTACGCGTGCTGCGCGCCGCCGCCGAGCTGGTCCCGGCGGCCGGGCGGGCGAGCCTGGACAAAGCGGTAACCGCGTTGCGCGACACCACCGGGTCGCTGCCGCAACGGGTGAGCCCGGCACTGGAGCTGGCCGACCTGCTCTGGACGCATCCGGTACGGGAGCTGGTCACCACCGGCGAGGAGTACCGGCTGTGGGTGGACCGCGAGCGGGCCCTCTTCTCCGCCTGGTACGAGTTCTTTCCCCGCTCCGAGGGCGCGATCCCGGCCACCGGCGACGAGCCGGCCCGCTCGGGCACCTTCGGCACCGCCACCGAGCGGCTGCCCGGGGTGGCCGCGATGGGTTTCGACGTGCTCTACCTGCCGCCGATCCACCCGATCGGCCGGGTCAACCGCAAGGGCCCCAACAACAGTCTGGTCGCCGGGCCGGACGACGTGGGCTCGCCGTGGGCGATCGGCGCCGCCGAGGGCGGCCACGACGCCATCCACCCCGACCTGGGTACGGCGGCCGACTTCCGGGACTTCGTCGCCGCCGCCGCCGAGCACGGCCTGGAGGTGGCGATGGACCTGGCGTTGCAGTGCGCGCCGGACCACCCGTGGGTGACCGAGCATCCGGAGTGGTTCACCACCCGGGCCGACGGCAGCATCGCGTACGCGGAGAACCCGCCCAAGAAGTACCAGGACATCTACCCGCTGAACTTCGACAACGACCCGGAGGGTATCCGCGCCGAGGTGCTGCGGGTGGTGCGGCACTGGGTCGCCGAGGGCGTGAAGATCTTCCGGGTGGACAACCCGCACACCAAGCCGGTCGACTTCTGGCACTGGCTGATCTGGGAGGTCAAGCGGGTCGACCCGGACGTGCTCTTCCTCGCCGAGGCGTTCACCCGGCCGGCGATGATGCACGGGCTGGCCAAGGTCGGCTTCACCCAGTCGTACACGTACTTCACCTGGCGGACCTCGCCCGCCGAGATGCGCGAGTACTGCGCGGAGCTGGTGGCGGCGGCCGACCACATGCGGCCGAACTTCTGGCCCAACACGCCCGACATCCTGCACTCCTCGTTGCAGCACGGCGGGCCGCCGATGTTCAAGATCCGGGCGGTGCTGGCCGCGCTGCTCTCCCCCTCCTGGGGCATGTACGCCGGCTACGAGCTGTTCGAGCACGTCGCCCGGCCGGGCGCCGAGGAGTACCTGGACAACGAGAAGTACCAGCTGCGGCCCCGGGACTGGGCCGACGCGCTGGCGCAGGGGCGTTCCCTGGCGCCGTTCATCGGCACACTCAACCGGGTACGCCGGGACAACCCGGCCCTGCACCGGCTGCGGAACCTGGTCTTCCACGACATCGACAACCCGGCGCTGCTCTGCTGGTCCAAGCGCGACCCGGAGACCGGCAACACGGTGCTGGTGGTCTGCTCGTTCGATTCGCACACCGTGCAGTGGGGAAACACCACGCTGGACATGCCGGCGCTGGGCCTCGACTGGCACGACCGGTTCACCGTGCACGACGAGCTGACCGGCGCCAGCTACGACTGGGGGCAGCGCAACGCGGTCCGGCTCGACCCGTACCTGCAACCCGCGCACGTGCTCACCCTGTCCACTCCCACGGCCGCCGGTCCCCGGGGCGGCGCCGCCTCCGCGACGAAGGACGACGCCCGATGGACCAGCTGATCTCCGGGGAGACCCACGACCCGCACGCCGTGCTCGGGGCGCATCCGGCCGACGGCCGTACGGTGATCCGCACCATGCGCCGGGGCGCGGCCGAGGTGAGCGTGCTGGCCGGCGACGAGCGGTACCCGATGACCCGGGTGCACGAGGTGGGCGTGTTCGAGGCGACCGTCCCCGGCGAGGTGCTCGACTACCGGGTCGAGCTGGGCGGGCAGGCGCACGACGACCCGTACCGCTTCCCGCCCACCCTCGGCGAGCTGGACCTGCACCTGATCGGCGAGGGCCGGCACGAGCGGCTGTGGGAGGCGCTCGGCGCCCGGGTCCTCGACGGTGGGGTGGCGTTCGCGGTCTGGGCACCGAACGCCCGGGGCGTGCGGGTGGTCGGCGACTTCACCGGCTGGGCGCCCGACGACGGCTGGCCGATGCGCTCACTGGGCTCGACCGGGGTGTGGGAGATCTTCGTCCCCGGTGCGTCGGCCGGCGCCCGGTACAAGTACCGCATCCTCGGCGCCGACGGGTACTGGCGGGACAAGGCGGACCCCCTCGCGGCGTACGCGGAGGTGCCGCCGGCCACCGGCTCGGTGGTGCACCACTCGACGTACCAGTGGACCGACGCGGACTGGCTGGCCCGGCGGGCCAAGCGACAGCCGCACCAGGAGCCGGTCAGCGTGTACGAGGTGCACCTCGGCTCGTGGCGGCCCGGCCTGGGCTACCGCGAGCTGGCCGAGCAGCTGGTCGCGTACGTGGTGGAGCTGGGCTTCACCCACGTGGAGTTCCTGCCGGTGATGGAGCACCCGTTCGGCGGCTCCTGGGGCTACCAGGTGACCGGCTACTACGCCCCGACGGCCCGGTTCGGTGATCCGGACGACTTCCGCTACCTGGTGGACCGGCTGCACGCCGCCGGGATCGGCGTGATCCTGGACTGGGTGCCGGCGCACTTCCCAAAGGACGACTGGGCCCTGGCACGCTTCGACGGCACCCCGCTGTACGAGCACCCCGACCCGCGCCGGGGCGAGCACCCCGACTGGGGCACGTACGTCTTCGACTTCGGCCGCCGGGAGGTGCGCAACTTCCTGGTCGCCAACGCGCTCTACTGGCTGGACCAGTTCCACGTCGACGGGCTGCGGGTGGATGCGGTCGCCTCGATGCTCTACCTGGACTACTCCCGGGCCGACGGGCAGTGGACGCCCAACGTGCACGGCGGCCGGGAGAACCTGGAGGCCATCGCGTTCCTCCAGGAGGTCAACGCGACGGTGTACAAGCAGCACGCCGGGGTGCTGATGGTGGCCGAGGAATCGACGGCCTGGCCCGGGGTGACCCGGTCAACCGGCGACGGCGGGCTGGGTTTCGGGTTCAAGTGGAACATGGGCTGGATGCACGACACCCTGCTCTACACCTCGAAGGACCCGATCTACCGGCAGCACCACCACCATCAGCTCACCTTCTCGCTGGCGTACGCCTGGAGCGAGAACTACGTGCTGCCGATCAGCCACGACGAGGTGGTGCACGGCAAGGGCTCCCTGGTGGGCAAGATGCCCGGCGACATGTGGCAGCGGCTGGCCAACGTACGCGTGCTGCTGGCGTACATGTGGGCGCACCCGGGCAAGCAGCTGCTGTTCATGGGCTGCGAGCTGGCCGACGACCGGGAGTGGAGCGAGGAGCGCGGCCTCGACTGGTACCTCCTGCACGACCCGGCCCGGGCCGGCGTGCAACGCCTCGTCGGCGACCTCAACCGGGTCTACCGGTCCACGCCCGCGCTGTGGGCGCAGGACACCTCCCCCACCGGGTTCCGTTGGATCGCCGGCGACGACGTCGCCAACAACGCCGTCTCGTTCGTCCGGATCGCGCCCGACGGGGCCACCCTGGTCTGCGTGGCCAACTTCTCCGCGCTGCCGCTGGAGGGCTACCGGATCGGCCTACCGGCCGCCGGGGACTGGGCGGAGGTGCTCAACACCGACGCCCACCACTACGGCGGCTCCGGCGTCGGCAACCTCGGCACCGTGCACGCCGAAGACGTCCCCTGGCACGGCCTGCCCGCATCGGCAGCCCGTCGTTGAACACCACCCGCGCGCACCCAAACGCCCGCGCCAACGCCTCCTGCTGGTCGGGCGTCGGGTAGACGCGGTAGTTGTACCGAAGCCGCACAACAGGCAACCTAACGCCGGCGTA
>NZ_POTY01000073.1 GCF_003236315.1 Micromonospora craterilacus | reverse complement strand
GGCCCGCACCGCCGCCCCCTCACGGGCATTCCCCCGAAGCCGTGTTAATAAGGGGCCCTTGCTCTACCGCAGGCGTTAACAAGGTGCCCTTCCTTACACCTCAGCGCCAGCCGACGTCGATGCGGTCGCCGCGCTCGTCGAAGAAGTGCAGCGCGTCCATGCGTACCTTGATGGCGAGCGGGTGACCGGCGGAGACCGCGGGGTAGGGGGCGAGGCGGACCGCGAGTTCGGCCGGGCGGCGGTGGTGGCGGCCCGGGTCGTGCAGCACGCTGGTCCGGCCGCCGTTGGTCGAGACCGGCTCCGACTCGCCGGCCCGCCCGGCGAACCGCTGCATCACCTGACCGAACCGGCGAAGGCCGCGCTGGCCGGGCGGGCTGTCCGCGTCCGCCGGGGCGCCGACCTCGTCGACCACGATCGCGGTGGCGCCGATGTCGAGGAAGGCCAGCGACTCGTGGCCGTGGTGCTCCAGGTAGCGGATCCGGCCCTGGAGCACGTCGCCGGGGGTGTCCGGGGCGACCGGGGTGAGCGCCTCGGCTCGCATCCCGACCACGATTCGCTCGCCGTGGTAGTGCGCCACCGCTCGGCTGCGGATGTCGTCCCAGGGCAGGTAGAGGGCCTGCTCGCCGAGGGTGAGCGTGACGTACCGGTCGAGGTGGACGTAGACCGACGCCTCCAGCAGGTTCATCCGGGGGCTGCCCAGGAAGGCGGCGACGTAGAGGGTGGCCGGGCGGCCGTACACCTGGGTGGGCGTGCCGACGTCCTGGAGCACGCCCTTGCGCATGATGGCGACCCGGTCGGCCATGGTCAGCGCCTCGGCCTGGTCGTGAGTCACGTAGATGGTGGTGACGCCCAGCTCACGGGTCAGACCGGAGATCTCCGCCCGCAGCTCCGCCCGCAGACCACTGTCGAGGTTGGACAATGGTTCGTCCATCAGGAACAACCCGGGCCGGCGGACGATCGCCCGGCCCATCGCGACCCGCTGCCGCTGCCCGCCGGAGAGTTGGCTGGGGCGTCGCGCCAGCACGTCGCCGATGCCGAGAGCGCTGGCCACGTCGGTGACCCGCTCGCCACGCGGGTTCGGCTCGATCCCGGCCAGCTTGAGCGGGAAGGCGATGTTGTCGCCGACGGACATGTGCGGGTAGAGGGCGAAGTCCTGGAAGACCATGGCGATCTTCCGGTCCCGGGGTGGCAGGTCGTTGGCCAGTTCCCCGTTGAGCATCACCGCACCGGAGGTCGGCTCCTCCAGCCCGGCGACCATCCGCAGCACCGTCGACTTGCCACAGCCGGACGGACCGAGCAGCACCATGAACTCGCCGTCGTTGACGTCGAGGTTGATGGTGTCCACAGCGACGGTGCCGTCCCGGAAGACCTTCGTGACATCCTTGAGCGCGACGGTGGTCACCCGTCTCCTCCCCCACCTTGTCCGGCCGAACCCCGAATGACTGTGACGAGCATCATGCGGCCGGCACATCGGGTAAACGTGCCATGTTCGAATCGTGACAGACGTATTACGTTCCATCGAGTGGCGGCTATCGCCCGAAACTTCACCCCTTAGCCGGGCGTCTCGCCGAGAAACACCTGACGAACCACCCGCTCAGCGGCGTGCCCGTCCTCCAGCGCGCAGAACCGCTCCCGGAACCGCGCCCGCGCGCGGTCGGCAGCGGGCGTGGCGACCTGCCCCGAGCGGAACAGGTCGAGCAGCTCGGCGAAGGTACGCACCACCGGGCCCGGCGCCTCCGCCGTGATGTCGAAGTAGACCCCCCGGGTGAGCCGGTACATGTCCCAGTCCGGCGCGTAGACCACGATCGGCCGGTCCAGGACCGCGTAGTCGAACATCGCCGACGAGTAGTCGGTGACCAGCACGTCGGCCGCGAGGTAGAGATCCTCGACCCGGGGGTGGTCGCTGACATCCTGGATCCGCAGCTGACCGGTAGGACGCCGTGGCCCCCGGTCCCGGTCATGGAAGTAGTGGCTGCGCATCAGCAGCAGCCCGGACGGGCCGAGCGCGTCGAGGAAACGCTCCGGGTCGAACGGTGGACGGTAGCCCGGCAGGTGCTCCCGGTGCGTCGGGGCGTACAGCACCACCTGCTCACCCAGGGCGGCGCCGAGCGCCGCCCGCAGCCGGAGCACGTCCTCGGTGGTCGCGGTGACCAGCCGGTCGTTGCGCGGGTATCCCACCTCCACCGTGGTGTACGCGGCCGGATACGCGCGTTCCCACATCTGGGTGGAGAAGCTGTTCGAGGTGACGCTGAAGTCCCAGCGGTCCACCCGGCGCAGCAGCCCGGCGAAGTCCATTCCGGTCGCGCCGAGCGGGTAACGCTGCTGGTCCAGCCCCATCACCTTGACCGGCGTGCCGTGGTGCGTCTGCACGTGCACCGAGCCCGGCCGCTTACGCACCGAGTCCGGGAAGTTGACGTTGTTGACCAGCCATCGCGCCCGGGCCAGCACCCGGTGGTACGCGGCCGTGCCGGCCACCACGTACTCGACCCCCTCCGGCATGGTGTGCACCCGGTCCCGCCGGACGATCCACACCCCCCGGACCTGCGGCGCCAGCCGCCGGGCCGCCTCGTAGATCGCGGCCGGGTTGCAGGAGTAGCCGCGAAACCAGTACGCGGCGTACACCGCGAGGTTGTCGTCGAGCGGTCGGCGCAGCTCGGCCCGGTGGTATTCGCGCAGCGCCGCGTCGCGGGCCGCCCGCACGGTGAACCGGGCCGGCGGGACCACCCGGCGGCGGACCCGGCCGGCGGTCCGCCGGGCGGCCTCGCTCGCCCGGCTGGTGGCCCGTAACGCGCTGAACGTCCGCCACCGGCCGGCCGCCACCAGCCGGTGCTTGAGCCCCTCCACCCCGGCGGGCACCCGGTGGCCGCCGGGCGGCAGGAGGCGGGCGTGCTCGATCGCGGCCCGGGCGAAGAAGGTCGGCCGCAACTCGGGGGCGATCCGGTTGCCGTTGCCGAGCACGGTCAGGTAGTGCCACATCATCCGCTCGAAGATCGCCGAGCGCAGTTCCTCGGCCCCGAGCCGGTCCAGTTCCCGGAACACCCGGTGCCACTGCTCGAACACCTCGAAGTGCCGGTCGCCCCGGGTCCTGGTGATCGCACCCGCCCGCCGCTGCCGGTAGTTGACGCAGACCACGTCGAGTACGCCGATCCGCTCGGCGGCCAGCAGCGCCGGATAGCTGAACGACACGTCCTCGTACCAGCCGGGGGCGAACCGCAGCCCGACGTCGGCCAGGAACTGCCGGCGGAACAGCCGGTTCCAGGCGGTGTGCAGCAGCTCCAGGGTCTCCGGCCGGTCACGCAGCCGGAAGGTGACCGGCCCGGGCGGCTCCGGGAAGACCTCCTCCATCGCGCTGCGGGTCACCGTGTCGTCCCAGTGCGCGCGTACGTGGTCGACGATCAGCACGTCCGGCCGGGTGGCGTGCAACCGGGCGGCGACCTCGGCGAGGCAGTCCGGGGCGAGCCAGTCGTCGCCGTCGACGAACCAGACGTACTTGCCGACCGCCCGGTCCAGCCCGACGTTACGGGCCGGGCCGAGCCCGACGTTGCGATCCAGCCGGACCGCCTGCACCCGGTCGTCGCGGGCCGCGTACTCGGCGAAGATGTCGCCGCTCCCGTCGGGCGAGCAGTCGTCGATGCCGATCACCTCGATGTCGGCCACCGGCTGACCGAGGATCGAGTCCAGGCATTCGCGCAGGTAGCCCTGCACGCGGAAGGCCGGGACGACGAAGCTGATCAGCGTCATCGTCCCGGCCCCCCGTCAGCCCGTCGCGCGGCCTCCCGTACCCGCCGGCACCGCCGGCACCCGCACGGCGCGGGCCGGCCGGACGAACCAGGCCAGCACCACGCTCGCCACGAAGAGCACCAGGAGGTAGATACCGAGTGTAGCCAGACCAATACTCGCGAATCCGGCGATCGCCACCAGCGCCAGCAACGCCGACCGCCCCTCCCAGCCGAGCGTGGCGGCGTGCAGCGGCGGTGCCGGCTGCCGCTTCTCCAGCCGGGCGACGAGGTCGTAGTGGTGCAGGGTGAGCACGAAGACGTACCCGAAGATCAGCCAGGCCGGCGCCCCGCCGATCACCCCGACCGCGATGGCGAACAGGTACTCGGCGGCCCGCAGCGCGGCCGGCACCAGCCAGTCCAGCGGCCCGTTGTGCGCCGCCCCGGCCCCGGCCGCCGCGACGAGCAGCCCCGCCAGCCCGAGCAGCAGAACCCAGGTCGGCCACAACTCGCCGTAGCGCAGCACCGGCAGGAGCATGACGACAACCACCGAGGTGGCCAGCATCGCCAACGCCAGCGGCCCCGGGTGGCGGGCCACCGGGAACCGCGCGGCCAGTGGGCCGTCGTCGCGGTGCAGGGTCGCATCGACCGTGTCCAGCACTGGGACCCACATCCAGCGCGCCCGCAGCGTACGCAGCGCACCGGTGTACGCGAATGCCAGCACGCCCCAGGTCAGCGCCGCGATCAGGGCGACCCGCTGGTCGAACAGCGCGGCGGCCAGCGCGATCAGCGCCCACCGTTCGCCGATCGGGAAGACCACGGTGCGCTTGAGCCAGTACGACACCGACCCCGAGTCGGCCTGCACCCGGTTCGACGCTGCGTTCAGCCGGTCACCGATGCCGCCGGCCCCGCCGCCGCCCACGTTCTTCGGCCGACGGGCCGCCTCGTCGTGCAGTACGCCGTACCACGCGTCGGTCATGTGCCGGACGGTCTGCAACGTCATCGCGGCGATTGCGAGGGCCCAGCCGTACCGGAACCCGGCCTGGGTGGCGCCCAGCCCGAGGCCGGCGTAGACCAGGTACTCCTTGGCCCGGTCGGCCATGGTGTCAAGCCAGCCGCCCCAGGCGCTGAAGTTGCGGGTGTAGCGGGCCAGTTGGCCGTCCACACAGTCCAGCACGAACCCGAGGTAGAGCAGCACCGCGCCGGCAACCAGCGCGGGCCGGCCGCCGGTGGCGAACAGCGCCGCCGCGGCCACCGCGAACACCACCGACACCATGGTCACCGCGGTCGGGCTCAGCCCGAGCCGGGCCGTCGCCTTGGTGACGTACGGGGACCAGGTGCTGACGAAGTACGTGGTGAAGAAGTCGTCCTTCTCCTTCACCGAGAGCCGCAGCTCGGCCCGGTCCTCGTCCACGGCGGCCACCGCCGCCTCGGCGCCGGCCAGCCCGGCCGCGTCGTCCACCCGGTGCGCGACGAGCAGGCGTACCCGGTGGGCGAAGACCAGCGCACCCTGCCCGGTGAGGCCGGCGAAGGCCCGGTCCACGGCCGGTCCCGTCGCCCCCGGCGCGGCGGCCCGGGCCGCGGCGACCAGCGCTGGCAGGTCGTCCCGGCCGACCCGCACCGCGCCACCGAAGATGCCGGTGGCCTCGCCGTCCAACCGTTCGGGGGGACCGGCGTCGACCACCTGACCGCGCTCCTCGCGTACCGCCGTGCGCCCACCGGTGGGCGGGTCGGTGAGCACCAGGGCCACCGTCGGGCCGACCGGGCTGGTCACCAGGTGCCGCAGCACGGCGGTGTGCGCCACCAGGTCGGCGCCGCTGACCACCACCGGGCCGTTGGCCGCGCCGGCCAGGTCGGCCAGTTCGTCCAGGTCGGCGGCGACCCGCACCTCGGAGACACCGGCCCGGTGCCACTGGGCGACCAGCCGGTCGGCCAGCGACTCACCGGTCCCCGTCGACGTGCCCGCGCTGCCCGTCGGCAGGCTCGCGGCCGGCGACCCGGCGGCGAGCACGATCGCGAGCGTCACCGGGGAACCGCGTCGTGGTACGCGGCCAGCGCCTCGGCGATCGTGCCGTCGACGCTCAACCGGCCCGCGTCGAGGAAGAGCCCCCGACGACAGAACCGGGTCAGGTCCTTTTCGTTGTGTGACACCAGCACCAGAGTGCGCCCCTCCCCGAGCAGACGATCGATGGTCGTGTAGCACTTCGCGCGGAACTCCGCGTCCCCGACCGCCGTCACCTCGTCCATCAGCAGGATCGGGTGCGGCAGGTGAGAGATGATCGCGAACCCGAGCCGGACCTTCATCCCGGACGAGTAGTGCCGTACCGAGGTGTCGATGGCCCGTTCCACCTGCTCGCCGGCGAACGAGACGATCTCGTCGAAGTGCCGCTTCAGGTACGCCGACGACAACCCGTGCAGCCCGCCCACCAGGTGGAGGTTCTCCCGCCCGGTCAGGTCGTTGGAGAAACCGGCGGACAGCTCCAGCAGCGGGGCGACATCGCCGCGAACCCTGATCCGGCCCTCGTCGGGGATCAGCACCCCGGCGATCAGCCGCAGCAGGGTGCTCTTGCCGGTGCCGTTACGGCCGATCACCCCGAGGGTCTCGCCGGCCGCGATCGAGAAGGACACGTCGCGCAGTGGCCAGAACCGGCCGTCGGAGGCGCCCCGCGTACCGCGGTGGATGAACAGCTCCCGTAGCCGCAGCTGCCGGCGACGGTTGCGGACGAACCGGATGCCGAGGCCCTCCGCCTCGATGATCGACTCGGCCATCAGAGTTCCTTGAGCACGGCGGGTTCGAGCCGGCGGAACGCCCACCAGCCGGCGACGAGCAGCAGCAGGCTGCCGCCGATGGTGGTGGCGAGCAGCCGGGCATCCGGGAACTCGTCCGGGTACCACACCGCGTGGTGCAGCTGGAAGATGCCGACCAGCGGATTGAGTTCGTAGCCCAGCTTGAGCCAGCCGGGCAGGCCCGAGCCGCGAACCAGGCTCAGCGGATAGATGATCGGTGTGGCGTAGAACAGCACCCGGATGATCAGGCGCATGAACCGCTCCACGTCCCGCATCAGCACGTTGAACGCCGACAGCAGCAGCGCCAGCCCGGTCAGCAGCGAGAACTGCACCAGCACCGCGAGCGGCAGGGCCAGCAGCGACCAGCCCAGCTCGATCTTGCCGTTGGCCGCGTACCAGATCGCGATGCCGGCCAGGATCGGCAGGCCGGCGGCGTACTCCGCGAACCGGCCGGCGACCCGGCCGATCGGGAAGACCTGCCGGGGCACGTTCATCGTGGTGATCAGCCGGGACTGGCCGGTCAGCGCGTTGGTCGCCTCGCTCAGCGCCGAATTGGTCCACATCCAGGCGAAGATCCCGGTGATCAGGAACAGCGGGTACGAGCCGGCGGCCTCACCGAGATGCCGGTTGGTGTCGCGGGAGTAGAGGACACCGAAGACGAACCAGTAGATCGCCCCCATGCCCAGCGGCTCGATCAGCGACCAGAAGTAACCGAGCACCGACTGCTGGTATTTGACCGCGAGATCACGGCGGACCAGGATGCGCAGCGAGTTGCGGTGCGACCACAACGCCCCTACGCCAGAGGTCACCGACGTCTCCCGCCTGCTGAACGGACGACAGGTTAGCAGCCGGTGAACGCTGTCCGACGAGCCGTACGCTCAGCACTCGATCACGTTGACGGCCAGGCCGCCACGCGCCGTCTCCTTGTACTTGACCTTCATGTCGGCGCCGGTCTCCCGCATGGTCTTGATGACCTTGTCGAGCGAGACGGCGTGCACCCCGTCGCCGCGCAACGCGAGCCGGGCGGCGGTGATCGCCTTGATGCTAGCCACCGCATTGCGCTCGATGCAGGGTATCTGCACCAGGCCGCCGACGGGGTCGCAGGTCAGCCCGAGGTTGTGCTCCATGCCGATCTCGGCGGCGTTCTCCACCTGCGCGGGCGTGCCGCCCAGCGCCTCGGCCAACCCGGCGGCGGCCATCGAGCAGGCCGACCCGACCTCGCCCTGGCAGCCCACCTCCGCCCCGGAGATCGACGCGTTCTCCTTGAACAGCACCCCGATCGCGCCGGCCGCCAGCAGGAACCGCACCACCCCCTCGTCGGAGGCCCCCGGCACGAACCGCGTGTAGTAATGCAGCACCGCGGGGATGATCCCGGCCGCCCCGTTGGTCGGCGCGGTCACCACCCGACCGCCGGCCGCGTTCTCCTCGTTGACGGCCAGGGCGAACAGCGTCACCCAGTCCATCACGTGCAGCGGATCCCCGGCCGCGCCGTGCCCGGAGCCGCCGGGCCCTGCGCCGTGCCCGGAGCCGCCCGGGCCTGCGGTCTGCGCGGCCTCCGCCTCCAGGCTGCGGCGCAGCTCGGCGGCGCGGCGACGCACCTTCAGGCCGCCGGGCAGCGTGCCGTCGCGGGTGCAGCCGCGCTCGACGCACTCCTGCATCACCCGCCAGATGTCCAGCAGACCGGCCCGCACATCCGCCTCGGCCCGCCAGGACAGCTCGTTGGCGAGCATCACCTCGCTGATGGAGAGCCCGGTCTCGGCGGTCACGTCGAGCAGCTGCGCGCCGGTCAGGAACGGGTACCGCACCCGGGTGCTGTCCGGCTTGATCCGATCCGCCCCGGCCGCCGCCTCGTCGACCACGAACCCGCCGCCGACCGAGTAGTAGGTGCGCGTCCTGACCTCGGTCCCCGCGGCGTCGTACGCCGAAAAGATCATCCCGTTCGGGTGGTAGGGCAGCGACCGGCGGCGGTGCAGGACCAGATCCCGGTCCGGGTCGAAGTTGATCTCGTGTGTGCCGAGCAGGGCCAGCCGCCGCTCAGCCCGGATTGCGGTCACCCGCGCCTCGACGCTGTCGGTGTCGACCGACTCCGGCGCCTCGCCGGTCAGGCCGAGCAGCACCGCACGGTCGCTGCCGTGACCGTGCCCGGTGGCGCCGAGGGAACCGAACAGCTCCGCCCGCACCCGGACGACGTCGGTGAGCAGACCGTCGGCCTTGAGCCCGGCGACGAACGTACGCGCCGCCCGCATCGGCCCCACCGTGTGCGAGCTGGACGGCCCGATACCCACACTGAACAGGTCGAACACACTGATCATGACTGCACTTCCTCGCCCCGCCGGGGTTGCCGGTCAGCGGCCGTTCGGGGCAGGTTCCGCTACCTGGAGCCGGCCCGGTCGTGGCCGGTCCTCAGGGTGACCCGGCCGTGGCTGGCACCCCGGGTAAGGGGTGCCCGACCGGGGAGCCTACTACCCCAAACCCCCGCCAACCTGTCCTCCGGTTACCCATCAGTTTGTGGATCACGCGTTGCCGGACCGGCCCGTGACCACGCTCGATCCGGATCGAGTGGCCTCCCACCGCACGGGTAACTACCTACGGGTCGGCGAGGTGGTGTTCCTCCTCGGGACCGAGGGCAGGGCAACCGCCCGCTCCTAGCGTTGAGACAGGAGCGGTGCATCGCCGCAGAGGGGAAGTACACGATGAGCCGCAAACTCGTCCGGCCCCGCCAGGGGCGCATGTTCGCCGGGGTCTGCGCGGGCCTGGCCCAGCGCTTCGGCACCTCGGCCGGGCTCATCCGGCTGTTGTTCCTGCTGTCGCTGCTGCTGCCCGGCTCCCAGTTGATCATCTACCTGGCGCTCTGGATCATCATGCCCAACGAGGACCGCTACCTCATCCACGGCCGCTGACCTGATCGCCGGGTGGTGCCGACATCCGCACCACCCGGCTGACCGGCGTCGCGGGTCAGGGGGCGAGGTACGTGACGGTCACCCGCTCGAAGCCGAGCGAGCGGAGCAGCCCCTCCAACATCTTGCGGGTGTTCTCCTCGGCCCGGGCGATCAGCCCGCTCTCCCTGGCGGCGGCGGTGATCCGATCCTCGGCCAGCCGGTAGACCTGCTGCTGCCGGTTCGGGTCGCCGCCGATCAGTTCGCCGACCCGGTTGAGCAGGCCGCGCTCCTCGGCGAACACGTAGCTTTTGTCCAGGTCGAGGTTGGTCTCGGCGAGCTGCGGCGCGGGCAGCTTGATCTCGACCGACTTGCCGTCGGCCGACTGCACAATCGCCCCCTCGGCGAGGGCGCCGAAGTCGACGTACGCCTCCACGCTGCCCGCCCCGACGAAGAGGGTCCGCTGGTTGAGCAGCCAGTCCGGCACGTTGCGCCGGTCGTTCTGCAGGTCGACCACGACCTGGAAGTTGCCCTCGGCGGCCACGTAGCGGCTGAGGTCCTGCATCGACTCGAGCAGCGCGGGCTGGCTGCGGTCGGTCTGCTCCTTGGTGAAGGGGTTACGGAACTCGGGCAGGATCCCGGTGGTCTGCACGCCGAGCAGCACCACCACCGCCAGTGCCGCGGCGCCGAGCACCCAGAGCAGGGCGCGCACCGCACCGCCGCCCTGCTGCGGCGGCACATCCGGCCGGTCCGTGAGCAGGTCGCCGTCAGAAAACTCGCTGGTGGGCTTCTTGATGTCGCCGTCGCGTGCCATCGCCCTCACCGTCCTCGTCAGACGCATTGTCTGTTGATGACGTTAAGCCCAACGTGCGACACCTGCTCGCCGAGCCAGACTCAGGTGAAGGCGGAGACGCCGGTGAGCTTCTGCCCGACCACCAGCTGGTGGATCTCCGAGGTGCCCTCGTACGTCAGCACGCTCTCCAGGTTGTTGGCGTGCCGCATCACCGGGTAGTCCCCGGAGACCCCGTTGGCGCCGAGGATGGTCCGGCACTGCCGGGCGATGGCCAGCGCCTCGCGTACGTTGTTGAGCTTGCCCACGCTGACCTGCTCGGGGCGCAGCTTCCCAGCGTCGGCGAGCCGGCCGAGCTGGAGCGCCAGCAGGTAGCCCTTGTTCCACTCGACCGCCATGTCGGCGAGCTTGGCCTGGGTGAGCTGGAAGCCGGCCAGCGGCCGGCCGAACTGGGTGCGGGTGGTCGCGTACGACAGGGTGGTCTCCAGGCAGTCGCGGGCCGCGCCGAGGGCGCCCCAGACGATGCCGTGCCGGGCCTCGGTCAGGCAGCTCAGCGGCGCCTTGAGCCCGATCGCGCCGGGCAGTTGCGCGTCCGCCGGCAGCCGGACGTCGTCGAGCGAGATCTCCCCGGTCACCGAGGCGCGCAGCGACATCTTGCGGCCGATCTCGCGCGCCGTCACGCCGCGCGTGTCCATCGGTACGGCGAAGCCCCGCACGCCCTCGTCGGTGCGCGCCCAGATCACCGCCACGTCGGCGATCGGCGCGTTGGTGATCCACATCTTGGCGCCGGTGAGCACCCAGTCGTCGCCGTCCCGGCGGGCCCGGGTGGTCATCGACGCCGGGTCGGAGCCGTGGTCCGGCTCGGTCAGCCCGAAACAGCCGATCGCCTCACCGGCCGCCATCGCCGGCAGCCAACGCTGCTTCTGCTCTTCGCTGCCGTAGCGCCAGATGGCGTACATGGCCAGCGAGCCCTGCACCGAGACCAGCGACCGGACGCCGGAGTCGCCGGCCTCCAGCTCCAGGCAGGCCAGCCCGTACGCGACGGCCGTCGAGCCGGCACAGCCGTACCCGGTCAGGTGCATGCCGAGCAGGCCGAGCTTGCCGAACTCGCGGGCCAGTTCGCGGGCCGGCACCTGGCCCGCCTCGTACCAGCCGGCGACGTGCGGGCGTACCCGGTCGTCGATCAGCTGGCGCACGACGGCGCGGATCTGCCGCTCCTCCTCGGTCAGCGACGAATCCAGGTCGAGCAGGTCCACGGCGCTCACGGCGACCACCTTAACGAACATTCAGCCGGCGACGGGAGTTACTCGACCGCCTCGGCGAGCACGAGCACCCGGGCGTGGATCTGGTTGCGCTGTTGCAGCGCGGCGCGCAGCGCGCGGTGCAGGCCGTCCTCCAGGTAGAGGCCGCCGTTCCACTGCACCACGTGCGGGAAGAGGTCGCCGTAGAAGGTGGAGTCCTCGGCCAGGAGCTTGTCCAGCGCCAGCTCGCGCTTGGTGGTGATGAGCTGGTCCAGGCGCAACGGCCGGGGCGGGATCTCCGCCCACTGCTTCAGTGTCAGATTGTGTTCCGGGTAGGGACGTCCGTCCCGGACCGCTCTGAAGATCACGACGGCACGCTCCCCTCCCCCTGGCCGGGCCGAGCCACGACGCCGAGCCGGGTCGCGGCGTGGTGCCGCGACCCGCGGCGCCGATGACCGTGCCAGCGTAGCCGCACCACGCACCCCACGTTCTGCTCCCTGATGCCAGTTTCGCTACTGGTCGTCCGGTTCTCAACGGGACAAACCCCACCGGTTCGGGTCAGCTCCACCGTCCCCGTCGAACGACCTCCTCCACCGGGCGACGCCCCCGGCGCAGTGATGGTGACCGGTGGTCCGGGGCACGGTAACCGATGGTGAGCGCTCCGATCGGGTGGTACGCCTCGGGCACGCCGAACGCCTCCCGGTAGGCATCCAACCGGTGCGGCGGGATGCCGAAGAAGCACGAGCCGAGCCCCTCGTCGACGGCGGTAAGCAGCATCAGCAGGGCGGCGAAGCCGGTGTCGACGTACCAGTACGGCACCGGCCAGCGCTCCGTCGACCGGTCCGCCCAGCCCTTGTCCGGTTCGGCGTAGCGCTCCAGGTAGACCGAGCGGTTGGCGTGCGGCACCACGATCAGCGGGGCCCGCCGCATCCCGGTCAGCCAGCGTTCCATCCCGCCGCCCTCCGGGGTGCTGGCCGCCCAGAAGCGTTCCCGGTCGGCCGGCTCCTCCAGCACCAGGAACCCCCAGCCCTGGGAGAACCCGGCCGACGGGGCGCGCACCGCGTGATCCAGCAACCGGTCCACCACCTCCGGCGGGACCGGACGGTCCGGGTCGTAGTTCCGCACCATCCGACGGTGCCGGACGACCTCCGCGAACTCCACGCTGCTCTCCTTACTCGCCCGGCAGACCCGGGAACCCGTCCGCTCAGACCCCGGGCCGGACGCCCCAGACGCCGCGCCAGGTGTCGCCGGGCGCCAGGGTGATCAGATCGCGGCCGGAGCGGAACGCGTCCGGCGGGCAGGTCATCGGCTCCACCGCCACCGACCGGCGGAACCGCTCGCCGGCCAGCGTGTCACCGGTGTAGACCTGCCACCAGCCGAACTGGTCGTCGGCCCAGATCCGCAGCCCGGCCGAGGTGTCCGGGCCGGTGAGGGTCACCGTGGAGCCGCCGTCGGCCTCGCGCGCCACCTGGCCGAAGGCGAGATCCAGCACCGCCTCGCCGATCCGGCGCGGCTCGGTGTAGTCGTACTCGGTGCCGGCGACCCGGGTCGCGCCCACCGGCAGCAGCCGCGCGTCCAGCAACAGCCGGGTCTGCCCGGGCACCCGCAGCGCGATGTCCTCCACCGGCACCCCGGGCAGCCGCAGGTACGGGTGTACGGAGAAGCCGAACGGCGCCGGCTCGGCACCGGTGTTCGTCACCTCGTGCTCGGCGCGCAGCCCGTCCGGCCCCACGCTCCACCGGGTACGCAGCCGCAGCGGCCACGGGTACCCGATCTGCGGCGGCAGGTCGAAGCCGACCGTGACCTCGTCCGGACGCTGCTCGATCAGCTGCCACGAGGACCAGTTGACCAGACCGTGGATGGCGTTGTGCCGCTCCGGCTCGGTGAGGGTGAGCTGCAACGACCGCCCGGCGTAGGTGTACGCGCCGTCCCTGATCCGGTTCGGCCAGGGGGCGAGCACCTGCCCGGCCGAGCCGGGGCACAGCTCGTCGGTGGCGTACCCGTCCAGGTGATCGACACCGTCCTGCCGGTAGGTGCGGACCCCGCCGCCCACCTCGACGATGACCGCCTCGTGTCCGGCGGCGGAAATGGTCCACTGTGCCCCTGACAGGGGACGCGGCTCGCGGCTGTCCATGTCGCCAGACCCTAGCCCTCAGCTCCGCGGTTCGCTCGACGCGGTCTGTAGCCGGTAGCGCATCAGCGCCGGGAACGCCACCGCGAGCAGCGCCGCGAGCGCCGCCGCCGCCAGACCGCCGCCGACCCAGGCCACCCCGCTGCCGAAGCCGGCCGCCATGGCACCGGCCCGCAGGTCGCCCAGGCGCGGCCCGCCGGCCACCACCACGAGGTTGACCCCTTGGAGCCGCCCGCGCATCCGGTCCGGCGCGTACACCAGCAGCATCGACTGTCGCACCACCGAGCTGATCAGGTCGGCCATCCCGGCCAGCACCAGCAGCCCGATGACCAGCCAGAACTGCCGGGCGAGCCCGGCCACCGCCACCGCGACGCCCCATCCGACGACGGACACCACCAGCACCAGACCCTGCCGGCGGACCCGGCCGATCCAGCCGGACACCAGCCCGGCGAGCAGCGAGCCGATGGCGATGGAGCTGTACAGCCAGCCCACCGCCGCGCCGCCGCCGAACCGCTCCGCCGCCACCTCCGGGAACAGCGCCCGGGGGTAGGCGAACACCATCGCGATCAGGTCGATGGCGAAGGACAGCAGCAGCACCGGGCTGCCGGCCAGGTAGCGGAAACCGTCGACGATGCTGCGCAGGCCGGCCTGCCGGGGCCCGCCGTCCGGGTCCGGCTCGGGCGGCATGGCCGGCAGCCGCAGCGCCGCCCAGACCAGGGCGACGAGCAGCGTGGCGTCCAGCCCGTACGCGATCGGCAGCGCGATCCCGAGGTCCCAGAGCGCCAGGATCAGACCGGCGGCCAGCGGCCCGAGGACCGAGGTGGCCATCGCGGTGGTGAAGTTCAGCGTGGTGGCCGCGGGCACCAGGTCGTTCGGGACCAGCCGGGCGACGAGCGCGTTGCGGGCCGGGCCGGCGATCGCGAACGAGATCGAACTCAACGCCACCAGCGCGAGCAGCAGCACTGGGCTGCCGACGCCCAGCAGGGCCTGCACCAGCAGACCCACCACGGAGACCCAGAGCAGCGCCGAGCCGCCCAGCAGCACCAGGCGCCGGTCCAGGACGTCGGCCACCGCGCCGCCCCACAACCCGAAGAGCAGCAGCGGTACGAAGGCGGCGACGCCGAGCAGCCCGACCCAGAACGAGTCCTGGGTCAGCGCGTACATCTCCACCGGTACGGCGACCGCGGTGAACTGGAACCCGAACATCGCGATCGCGTTGCCGAGCCACAGTCGCCGGTACGCCGGCTCCCGCAACGGACGCAGGTCGATCGCCCAGCGGCGCTGCTCGCGCGGCCGGCTGGTTTCGGTCGCGGTCACGGGGCCAGCCGCTCCACGACCCAGCCACCCTCGGCACGGCGGAACCGCAGCCGGTCGTGCAACCGGCTGGCCCGGCCCTGCCAGAACTCGACCGACTCGGGCCGTACCCGCAGCCCGCCCCAGTGCGGCGGGGCGGGGATCGGCGCCTCGTCGGCGAACCGCTGCACCGCCGCCCGGTACGCGTCCTCCAGCGCGGCCCGGTCCGGCAGCACCGACGACTGGGTGCTCGCCCACGCCCCCAGCTGGGAGCCGCGCGGCCGGCTGGCGAAGTACGCCTCGGTCTCCGCCCGCCCGACCCGCTCCACCCGGCCGGCGACGAGCACCTGCCGCTGCATCGGGAACCAGGGGAACACCAGGCTGGCGTACGGGTTGGCGACCGCCTCGACGCCCTTGCGGGAGTGGTAGTTGGTGAAGAAGACGAAGCCCTCCGGGTCGTACCCCTTGAGCAGCACGGTCCGGGCGCTCGGCCGCCCGGCGGCGTCGGCGGTGCCCACCACCATGGCGTTCGGCTCGGCCAGCCCGGCGGCCACCGCCTCGGCGAACCAGCGATCGAACTGGGTATGCCAGTCACCCGCGAGGTCGGCCTCGGTCAGGCCGGATTCAGCGGCGTACTCGTGCCGCATCCCCGCTGGTGGCGGTGTGTCCCCCGTCACGTTCCCTCCCCTGTCCGTCGGGCCGATCCGCGCCCGACCAGCCTGTACAACCCAGTCTGGCCGAACGGCTGGCGGCCGGCGCGGCCGGGGATGTCGTGTGCAGCACATCGACAGTGGGTCGCGCACCCGGTTACCAGCAGGCAAGATGTCACGAACACATCCCTGAGGGTCGCCTAAGGCGCTCACCCGGCCGGGGCCGGGACACCGAGCCCGGGTGGGCGCACCGACCACACGCCAGGAGTAGTGAGATGGCCGATTTCAAACCCGGACTTGAGGGCGTCGTAGCCTTCGAAACCGAGATCGCCGAGCCCGACCGCGAGGGCGGTGCGCTGCGCTATCGCGGGGTCGACATCGAGGACCTGATCGGCCAGGTCTCCTTCGGCAATGTCTGGGCCCTGTTGGTCGACGGCCGGTTCGGCCCCGGCCTGCCGCCGGCCGAGCCGTTCCCGGTGCCCGTGCACTCCGGCGACATCCGGGTCGACGTCCAGTCCGCCGTCGCCATGCTCGCCCCGTACTGGGGGTTGCACCAGCTGCTGGACATCTCCGACGAGCAGGCCCGCGAGGACCTCGCCCGGGTGTCGGTCACCGCGCTGTCCTTCGTCGCCCAGTCCGCCCGGGGCCTCGGCCTGCCGGCGGTGCCGCAGAAGGAGATCGACAAAGCCTCGACGGTGGTCGAGCGCTTCATGAAGCGGTGGCGCGGCGAGCCCGACCCGCGGCACGTCAAGGCCGTCGACGCGTACTTCATCTCGGCCGCCGAGCACGGCCTGAACGCCTCCACCTTCACCGCCCGGATCGTCGCCTCCACCGGCGCGGACGCCGCCGCCTGCATCTCCTCCGGCATCGGCGCGCTCTCCGGCCCGCTGCACGGCGGTGCGCCGTCGCGGGTGCTGAGCATGCTGGAGTCGGTCGAGCGCAGCGGTGACGCGGAGAGCTACGTCAAGGGCGTGCTCGACCGGGGCGAGCGGCTGATGGGCTTCGGCCACCGGGTGTACCGGGCCGAGGACCCGCGTGCCCGGGTGCTCCGCCGCACCGCCAAGGAGCTGGGCGCGCCCCGCTTCGAGGTCGCCGAGGCGCTGGAGAAGGCCGCCCTCGCCGAGTTGCAGGCCCGCCGGCCGGACCGGGTGCTCGCCACCAACGTCGAGTTCTGGTCCGCCGTGGTGCTCGACTTCGCCGAGGTGCCGGCGCACATGTTCACCTCCATGTTCACCTGCGCCCGGATGGGCGGTTGGAGCGCGCACATCCTGGAGCAGAAGAAGCTCCAGCGGCTGGTCCGTCCCTCGGCCCGCTACGTCGGCCCGAGCCCGCGCAAGCCGCACGAGGTAGAGGGCTGGGACGCCGTCCCGCACGGCGTCTGAGGTGTAAGGAAGGGGCCCTTCTTACCGTTTCCGGTAGAGGAAGGGCCCCTTCTTAACGCCCAGCCCCGGCGCGGCAGGCGGGGCGGTGTGTGCGACGCCACCGGCTGTGGCGGACGCCTCACGGTTGGGGCTGGAACCAGCGCCCGGACCGGCCGCGACGGGTGCGAGGATGAAGGCCGGCAGCGCTGCCGGAAGGGCCTGGACCGGTTCCGCCGTGCGCCCGCACGCGCCCGCCGTCGGTCCGCGCCCATCTGCTCACCCGCGCCCGACCCATGCGGAAGGATCTTGAAAACCGTGGCTGACGCACCGACCATCCGGATTCCCGATGAGATCAAGCCCGCCGACGGCCGATTCGGCTGCGGGCCGTCCAAGGTCCGTCCGGCCGCGGTATCCGCGCTCGCCGAAGTGGCGACCAGCTACCTGGGCACCTCCCACCGGCAGAAGACCGTCCGCGACCAGGTGGCCCGGCTGCGCGCCGGCATCGCCGAGTTCTTCGCCATCCCCGAGGGCTACGAGGTGATCATCGGCAACGGTGGCACCACCGCCTTCTGGGAGGTCGCCACGTTCGGCCTGGTCCGCGACCGGGCCCAGTTCGCCAGCTTCGGCGAGTTCGGCGCCAAGTTCGCCAAGTCCGTCAAGGACGCGCCGTTCCTGGGCGAGCCGACGATCCGCAAGTCGGACGCGGGCAGCGCGCCGACCCTGGCCGCCGAGGCCGGTGTGGACGTCTACGCCACCCCGCACAACGAGACCTCGACCGGCGTGGCGGTGCCGATCAGCCGGGTGGCCGGTGCCGACCCGGGCTCGCTGCTGCTGGTCGACGCCACCTCCGGTGCCGGCGGGCTGGAGGTCAACGTCGGCGAGACCGACGTGTACTACTTCGCCCCGCAGAAGTGCTTCGGCTCCGACGGCGGGCTCTGGCTGGCCCTGATGTCGCCGGCCGCGCTGGAGCGGGCCGCCGAGATCAAGGCGTCCGGTCGGTACATCCCGGCCTTCCTCGACCTGGTCACCGCGATCGACAACTCGCGGCTGGAGCAGACGTACAACACCCCGGCGCTGGCCACCATCTTCCTGGCCGCCGAGCAGACCGACTGGATGAACTCCCAGGGCGGGCTGGCCTGGGCGGCCAAGCGCACCGCCGAGAGCGCCGGGATCGTGTACGGCTGGGCCGAGCGCTCGTCCGTCGCCACCCCGTTCGTCACCGACCCGGCGCTGCGCTCCAACGTGGTCGCCACCATCGACTTCGCCGACGGGGTGGACGCCACCGCGATCGCCAAGGCGCTGCGCGCCAACGGCATCGTGGACACCGAGCCGTACCGCAAGCTGGGCCGCAACCAGCTGCGCGTCGCGCTGTTCCCGGCCGTCGAGCCCGCCGACGTGGAGGCGCTGACCGCCTCCATCGACTACGTCGTCGAGCGGCTCTGAACGGTCCTGCCGTAGCGCCACGGGCCCGGTCGACCCAGCGGGGTCGCCGGGCCCTCGGCGTACTGCGATCAACGCCACTGTCGGGCTGCCACGACTGACCCGCCGCACAGCGCGTACCGGCGGCGAATTAGGCTGCTCAGCTCGACTTGCCCGGGCGTGGCGTCTCCCACCTGGCCCCGGATGGGCGTACCGTGGTGCCCAACGCCTCGAGTGGCCGGCTCGTGGCGTACGGCCAGCGAAGCGGGACGGAGGCAACGCGATGCGCCCAGTACGCTTCGTCGCCCTCTCCGAGGACGGCCAGGCCCTGGTGCTCGCCGACGAGGTCGGGCGGCTGCTCGCCCTGCCCATCGACGAGCGTATCGCCGGAGCGATGCACGCCGAGCCGGGTGCGCCCGCGCTCGCGGTGGCACCGACCACTGCCGACCCGGTGCCGTCACTGTCCCCTCGGGACATCCAGGCCCGAATCCGCTCCGGCGAGTCCGCCGAGGACGTCGCCCGGATCGCCGGGGTCCCGGTCGACCGGGTGCTCCGCTACGCCGGGCCGGTGCTCCAGGAGCGGGCGATGCTCGCCCAGCATGCCCGGCGCACCCGACTCAAGGGCGCCGAGAAGCCGACGCCCCTCGCCGAGGTGGTCAACGGCCGGCTCGCGCAGCACGGGATCGACACCGAGAAGATCTCCTGGGACGCGTGGCGCCGCGACGACGGCACCTGGCGGATCGTCGCCACCTGGCCGTCCGGCAAGGCCACCGCGCAGGCGGTCTGGGATCTGGACAAGACCCGCCAGTCGGTGGCCCCGCACGACGACATGGCGCAGTATCTCTGCGCCGAGCGCCCGACACCGATCCTCGGCCAGGAGCCGGCACCGGAGCGGGGCGGCCACGCGCTGCCCGGCCCGTCGCGCGGCGAGCCGAGCCGCGGTGGGCACGGCCTGCCCGCCCCCGCCGAGCCGGGCCGGTCGGGTCGTGACCCGATCCGGGCCGGCCGCGACGCCCTGCTCGCCTCGCTCGACCGCCCGCTCGGCTCGACCTCGGGCCGCAGCCTTGAGCCCCGCTCGCCGGCCGCGCTGGCCGGTGGGCAGGACGCACCCCGGCAGCGGCCGGTCAGCGGTGGTGCGGCGGCGCTGCTCGGCGGAGGCCAGGGCTCGGCGTTCGACGACGATTCGGACGCGCCGAAGGAGGTGCCGGCCGTGCCGTCGCTGGCGGTGCTGCGGCCCCGCCGCACGACCACGCCGGCCGGTGCCGCCACCGAGTCGACCGACGCCAGCGGCAAGCCGCGCAAGCGCCTGCCCAGCTGGGACGACGTCCTGTTCGGCAGCGGCCCGGCCGCCCGCGAGTCCTCCTGATCCGCCCGCTACCCGCTGGCGCGGGGTCGGCGGTGTTCAGAGCGGCCAGGCGGCGAGCCGGTGGTACCTCGGCCGGGCATCGGGTCGGCTCTGCATCAGCACGAGTTCGTGGGCCGGCCAGGGCGGGCCGAGATAGTCGTCGAGTGCGGTCCGGTCGGCTTCGACGTCGGCGGGTGGAATCCGGTCGCCCGGGCGGGCGATGGTCAGATGGGGTCGAAACGGCTTGTCGTCGCAGGGCACCCCGACTGCGGCCAGTCCGGCACGGATGGCGCCGGCCAGTGTCGTCAGGCGAGGTACGTCACCGCGTACGTCGACCCAGAGCACGGTGGAACGGCCCCGGCCGAACCGGCCACCCCCGCCCAGCCGCAGCACGGGCGGCCCGCCGGGCGTGCCCTCGGCAGCGTTGCCACGCTCGTCGTCGGTGGCGAGCCGGAGGGCGTGCCGCACCTCAGCCACCCGCCCGGGATCGACGTCACCGAGAAAGGCGAGGGTCAGGTGGGCCCACGCCAGGTCGGCCAGCCGGACGTTGGTCCCCGTGGCGCTGGCGGCGCCGATCCGGAGCCCGGCCATCCGGGCGGTCAGGTGCTCGATCGCGTCGGCCGGCGGGTGGATCGCGGTGAAGAGTCGCACCCAACTAAGGATGACGCTCGCGTTGTCCGGGACGGGTCGCCGGCAGCCGCAGACCGGCGGCGTCCAACACGCCCTCGACCCGCACCCGTTCGATCTCCCGGTCGACCCCGGTCAGCTCGGAAAGGTGCTCGGTGATGCCCAGCGCCCGGCAGGCCAGCCGGAGCCGCTCGTCGTACGCGTCGAGCACGCTGCTGTGCCACACCACCGCCGGGCCCATGCCGCCGACCCGTTCCCGGCGCAGGCACCGCAGGTCGGCGGCGAGCTGCTCCAGGGGGCGCCGGTCGGCCCGGTCGAGGGCACCGAGATCGACCCGACTGGCGAGTTCGTCGGCGTCGACCGCCTGGTCCAGCCGGGCGATCAGGCGCCGTTCCCGCCGGCGTTCCCGCCACTCGGCGTATCCGCAGGTCAGCCGGTCGAGGACCTCGTCAGCACAGACCACAAGCGCGATCAGCACCGGCAGGAAGACCACGGCGGCCAGCGCCACGGCGAGCAGCAGCAAGCGTATGACCTCCACTCACCGAAGCTATGCCGCTGCGGAGCGTCACGTAACCAATTTTCCCGCATCCGGTCCGGGTCCGACGTGCGGTACGGCGGGGCGGGGCCCACGGGCCCACCCCGCCGCCCGGTGTCCGCTCACACCTCGGTGACGTAGAAGCGGGGCATCGGCAGGATCCGGAACCGCAACCGGGCACCAGCCCGGCGCAGCTGCCAAGTCAGCGCGAGCAGGGCGGTGGCCAGCGAGAGCAGGCCGCCGGCCCAGATGCTGGTGCCGGCACCGTAGGTCTCCGCGACCCAGCCGATCAGCGGCGCACCGACCGGGTTGGTACCCAGGAACACCAGCACCCACAGCGCCATCACCCGCCCCCGGAACGCGGCATCGGTGCCGAGCTGAACTCGCTGGTTGGCCGCCTGGGCGAAGTAGACCATGAAGAAGCCGGTGGGCAGCAGCAGGACCACGACCATCCAGTACGCGGGGACGAACCCGACAAGCGTCCCGAAAGCGGAACAGGCGATCGCGGCACCGAGCACGAGCCAGACCGAGGGGCGGCTGCGCCGCCCGGTCCCGGCCAGCGCACCGACCAGCGCGCCGACCGCGAGGGTCGTGCTGAACAGGCCGAACGAGGCCGCGCCGGTGTTGAACACGGTCTTGGCCAGCGCCGCCAGGGTGAGCTGGAAGTTGAACAGCGACATCCCGATCACCGACATCACGACCATCGGCAGCAGCAGGTCGGGGCGGCGGCCGACGTAGCGCAGCCCGTCCAGCACGGTCGCGGCGGCCCGCTCGTCGCGCGGCGGCAACGGCTCCCGGTGCAGCTCGGCCGGACGCATCTGGATCACCGTGACCAGGGGCCCGATCGAGCTGAGCGCGGTGACCAGGAAGACCGGCCCGACGTCGAAGGCGGCGATGGCGAGCCCGGCGACGGCCGGGCCGACGATCCGGGCCGAGTTGAACACGGCCGCGTTGAGCGAGAGCGCGTTGGGCAGCAGCCGGATGCCGACCAGTTCGGAGACGAACGCCTGACGCACCGGGGTCTCCACCGCGTTGGCCACGCCGAGCAGGGCGGCGAAGACGAAGACGTGCCAGAGCTGGACCAGGCCGGTGAGCACGAGCACGCTCATGGCCAGCGACAGCACGGTCCAGAACGCGTTGGCGACGAAGAGGAGCATCCGCTTGTCGTACCGGTCGGCGAGCCGGCCGGAGATCAGCGTGAGCAGCAGGACGGGGGTGAACTGTAGGGCGACGACCACACCGAGCGCGGTGGCCGAATCGTTGGAAAGCTCGAGGACCAGCCAGTCCTGGGCGATGAACATCATCCAGACGCCGATCAGCTTGACCAGTTGCCCAGATGCGAAGAGCCGGTAGTTGCGAACCTGTAGGGACTGGAACATCGTGCTCAGCCTCGACTGCACTCTTGGTGCGCCTCCTCGCGGTCGTACGCGTCATCAACGACGGACGGCGCGGCGCGGAGCACACCAGGTGTGCGGCGGCGTCAGGCGCGGGAGAGTCGCTGGAGAATCTCCGCGGCGTGGTGCAGGGTCTCCCGATCGGTATCGCTCAGCTCGGCCAGCCGGCGGGCCAGCCACTCGTCCCGGACCCGCTCGAACTGGTCGAGCACGGCCCGGCCTCCCTCGGTCGTCGCGAGGATGACCTGCCGGCCGTCGGTCGGGTGAGGGGTGCGCTGCACCAGGCCGCGCTCCTCCAGCTTCGCGACGATCTTGGTCATCGTCGGTGGCTGTACCCGTTCGACGTCGGCGAGTTCCCGCGGCGTGAGCGCGCCCGCCAGCCGGAGGCTGGTGAGCGCGGACAGTTGGGTGACCGTCAGGTCACCGACCGGCCGGGCCTGGCGGACCCGCCGGTTGAGCCGGGTGATCGCATCACGCAGCTGAATCGCCAGCTGCGCCGGTGGCATGCTCTGAGCCGTCACCGTCCGCTCCGTCACGATAGTTAGCCTAACTAATTAGCTGACCGAGCCGCAGCTGATATGACCATGCTCACCCGGAAACTTCCCTGCTCCGGGCCGCCGTCAGTACAGCAATGACTCGATCGGACCGCGCAGGAAGTACACCACGAACAGCGCGGCCACTGCGTACAGCAGCGGGTGGATCTCGCGGGACTTGCCCTTGGCGAGCTTCATCACCACGTACACGATCAGGCCCGCGCCGATGCCGTTGGAGATGGAGAAGGTGAACGGCATGAGCACGATGGTGAGGAATGCCGGGATGGCGATCTCGTAGTCGGACCAGTCGATGGTCCGGACCGCGCTCATCATCAGGAAACCGACCACCACCAGCGCGATCGACGCCGCCTCGAACGGCACGATCACCACCAGCGGCGCCAGGAACATGGCCAGCAGGAACAGCACCCCGGTGACCAGGTTCGCCACCCCGGTACGGGCGCCCTCCGCGACACCGGCGGCACTCTCGATGTACGCCGTGTTGCTGGAGACGCTGGCCGCACCACCGCTGGCCGCGGCGATCGAGTCGACCAGCAGGATCTCCTTGGCCCGGGGCGGGGTGCCCCGCTCATCGAGCATGCCGCCCTCCTGGCCGACGGCCACCATGGTGCCCATCGTGTCGAAGAAGTCGGTGATGAGCAGCGTGAAGATGAACATCAGCACGACCAGCCAGCCGGCCCGCTCCCACGAACCCAGCACGTTGAACCTGCCGAGCAGCGACAGGTCCGGCATCCGGAACGGGTCGCTCGGCACGGTCGGGACATTCAGCGACCAACCCTTCGGGTTCGGCACCCCGTTGACCAGGGACGGGCCGACGTTGCCGAGCTGCTCCACCACCAACGCCAGCACCGTCGTGGCGAGGATGCCGATCAGGATCGCGCCCTTGACCCGGCGTACCACCAGCACCAGGGTCAGCAGCAGCCCCAGCACGAAGACCAGCGTCGGCCAGCTGGACAGCTTGCCGCCAATGCCCAGGCCGACCGGGACGGTGGTGTTCGCCACGTCCGGGAGCCGCCGGACGAAGCCGGCGTCGACCAGACCGATGATGGTCAGGAACAGGCCGATACCGACCCCGATCGCCGTCTTCATCTGGGTCGGCACCGAGCGGAACACCGCCGTACGCAGACCGGTCAGCACCAGCACCGCGATGATCACACCCTCGATCACCACCAGGCCCATCGCGTCCGCCCAGGTCATCTCCGGTGCGATCTCGTACGCCACCAGAGCGTTCACGCCGAGACCGGCGGCGACCGCCAGCGGAAACCGGCCGACCACGCCCATCAGGATGGTCATCAGGCCGGCGACCAGGGCGGTGGCCGCGGCGATGGCGGGGATCGGCAGGGTGTTGCCCGTACCGTCGACGGCCCGGCCGAGGATGAGCGGGTTGAGCACCACGATGTAGGCCATCGTGAAGAACGTGGCCAGGCCACCGCGCAGCTCCCGGCTCATCGTCGAGCCACGGGCGGTGACCTCGAAGTACCGGTCGAAGCCGTTCCGCGGCCGGCCGGAATCGGGGGGTGTGCCGTTGTCGGGCGGCGCTACTGCCATCAGGACCTCACAGCGGATCATCAGCTCGGCGCGCACGTCGTCGCAGATGACCGGCCGGCAGAAAGCGGCTCGCGTACCCTGGCCGGGTGCCGAAGCAGCAGCAACCGCGACCCGAGCCGCTCGACCCGCCGATGGTGCCGTTCGCGCTCGCCGGGATGGCGGCCTGGGCGGTCACCGGGCTGGTGCTGCTGCTCTTCCGCGATCGGCTCGCTGCCAGCGGCCACGAGAACTGGCTGTGGATCTGCCTGGCCGGTTTCCTGTGGGGCTTCCCCGGTCTGGCGGTGATGATGCGGCACGACGCCAACCGGCGTCGCCGTCGGGCCGCCGGCTGAGCGCCGCCACCTGGGCGGTCACCCGGTCGGGACGGCACCCGCCGCAGGTCGGCCGCCGCCCGCGATCAGGAGTGGCCGTACGGCTCCGCCGGCTCGCTCGCCTCGATCGAACCGGGCGCCCGGCTGACCGACACCGGCTCCACCGCGCTGTCGTCGTAGACGGTCGGCATCTCGTCCACCGCCGTCTCGGCCTCGACCAGCGTCTCCGAGTGGGCGCCGCAGCCGTGGTCGGCGCTGACCACCCGGCCGTCGTCCGGGGCGTAGAAGTTGCCGCAGACACCGAAGCACAGCCGCATCGTGCCCGCGAGCGGCAGGTAGAAACCGCAGGTGCCGCAGCGGGCGGCGGCGGGCGCGGCGGTCGAGATGGGCGCCGACGGTCCGTGGTCGCCGTCGTACCAGCGCTGGGCCGCCTCGGCGCGGCCCTCCCGCGACATCACCCGGGGCCGGCCGAGCCCCAGCTCCCAGGCGGTCTCCTCGACCGCCGGGTCGTCGGAGAGAAGGTAGCCGGGCTGGAGCCGCTCGTCGTCGGGCGGCGTCGGCAGCAGGTCACCGGGGCCCAGGTCGCCCGGCTGGAGCCGCTCCTGCCAGGGCAGCCAGCCCGGCGCCAGCAGCGCGTCCGGGCCGGGCAGCAGCACGGTCTCGCAGATCGTCACGTTGCGGCTGCGCGGCACCCGGGTGACGGTGACCCCCCACCGCCAGCCGCAGTAGCCGGTCAGCCGGCACTCGAAGTAGTGGGTGACGAGACGGTCGCCCTCGGCGACGGCCTGGAGGTGGTCGCCGATGTCGGCGGGATCCACCTCGGTGATGCCGGCACGCGCCACCTCGACGGCGGCGGCACAGACCTGGTCGAGACGAGCGGCGCGGGCGGAGGCGGGCCTGGTCACCCGACCATTGTTCCCCATGGGCGGGGTCGGCTGTGAGGCACTCCCCAGAGGTGTTCTGGGACGGTGGCGCGGCATCCGGCGAGCCGATGGGTGAGGATGGGTCCCATGCCGCTGTTCTCCCGCTCCGAGCGGTCCCTCCTCGGGCGGACCGTCGGCACCGGCATCCGCGCCACCCGGCTGCTGTTGCGCGGCTCGCTCAGCGGTGGCCGCTGGGTGACCCGCAGCGCCGCTCGCGCCCGGGCCCGCGGCGCCGGCGGGGAGACCGGCATGGTCCGCCTCTTCGACCTGCACGCGGTCTCCTGCGCCGGCGACACGCTGATCGCCATCGGCCTGGCCGGGACGATCTTCTTCAACGTGCCGCTCGGCGAGGCGCGGAGCAAGGTGGCGCTCTACCTGCTGGTGACCATGGTGCCGTTCGCCATGCTCGCCCCGGTGGTCGGGCCGCTGCTCGACCACTTCCGGCACGGCCGGCGGTACGCCCTGGCCACGACCATGCTGGGCCGAGCGTTCCTGGCCTGGCTGATCTCCGACTACATCCACGGCTTCGGCCTGTATCCGGCGGCGTTCGGCGTGCTGGCGCTCTCCCGGGCGTACGGCGTGGCCCGGTCCGCGGCCGTGCCCCGGCTGCTGCCCGAAGGGCTCGGACTGTCCCAGGTCGGTGCGCGGGCCAGCGTCTACGGCACGGTGGCCGGGGCCCTGGTCGCCCCGATCGGGCTGGCCGCGTTCTGGTTCGGGCCGCAGTGGCCGCTACGGGTCGCCTCGGTCATCTTCCTGATCGGCATGGTGGTCGCCCTCCGGCTGCCACCCAAGGCCGACTCCGAGCCGCCGGAGCGGGTGCCGCGACCACTGCGGGCGCTGCGGCGCGGCACGGGCGAGCGACCCCTCGGCCGGGGACGGCCCGCCGGGCGGCTGGTGATCTCGACCCTGATCGGCGCGGCCACGCTGCGGGCGGTCTACGGCTTCCTGCTGCTCTTCCTGGCGTTCACCATCAAGGCGGGCGACCTGACCACGGTGGTGTTCGGCCGCGACCTGGGTGACGAGGGCGCGCTGGGCCTGGTCGGCGGGGCACTGGCCGTCGGCACCTTCCTGGCCACCGCGACCGGCACCCGGTTGCGCATCCACCGGCCGGCGGCGCTCCAGTCCAGCGGCATGATCATCGTGGCCGGGGTGGCCGTGCTCACCGCGCTGAAGTTCTCCCTGCCGATGGTCGCCCTGCTCTGCGTGGTCGCGGCCATGATGAGCGGCATCGCCAAGCTCGCCGTGGACGCCTCGATCCAGGAACGCATCCCGGAACGGCTGCGGGCCAGTTCCTTCGCCCACTCCGAGACGGCGCTGATGCTCGCCTTCGTGACCGGCGGCGGGCTGGGGCTGGTCCCCTTCGACGGCCGGATCGGCATCGGCGTCGCCGCCGGGGTCGGGGTACTGGCCGCCGCGCGGGGGCTGGTGATGGCCCGGCGGTTGCGGGCCGAGCGGCTGCGTGGACGGCCACTGACCGACGACGAGCTGACGGCGGAGGAGCGGGCGGCCGACGAACAGGCCGCCAAGGAGCGG
Organism: Micromonospora craterilacus; assembly: GCF_003236315.1. Classification (GTDB taxonomy): domain Bacteria; phylum Actinomycetota; class Actinomycetes; order Mycobacteriales; family Micromonosporaceae; genus Micromonospora; species Micromonospora craterilacus. The sequence goes on along the minus strand of NZ_POTY01000073.1, from coordinate 823 downwards.
GCCGCCCGTGACCGGGAGACCGCCGGCACCGCCGACACCGCCCCCACCTCACCGGCGCCCTTCCATGGCGGACCGGATGCCGAGGAGCCCGGCCTCGCGCCGCCGGGTTTCCACATCTACCGTCCGTCGTCGGCGGTCCCCGGTCCGGGCGGCAGCGACGACGAGACTCGGCGCAGCTCTCCGGGCCCGATCCCGTGACCGGCCTGCTCGTGGTCACCGCGGTCCCCGCGGAGGCGGAGGCGATCCAGGCCGGTCTCGCCGACCCCACGGTGGCGGTGGTGCCGGTCGGCGTGGGCCCGGCCGTCGCCGGTGCGGCGACCGCCCGGCTGCTGGCGCTCGCCGAGGCGGCCGGCCGACCGTACCGCGGGGTGGTCAGCGCGGGCGTGGCCGGCGGCTTCCCGGGCCTGGTGCAGGTCGGCGGCACCGTGCTCGGCACCTGTGCCGTCGCCGCCGACCTGGGTGCGGAGTCACCCGAGGGCTTCATCCCCGTCGACGAACTCGGCATGCCGCCCGAGCTGCTTGGCGGCGGCACCGCCGTCGACGCCGACCCGGGCCTGCTGGCCGCCCTGCGCGCCGCGCTGCCGGCCGCCACCGTGGGCCCGGTGCTCACGGTCAGCACGGTGACCGGCACCGCCACCAGCACCGAGGCGCTGCGTCAGCGCCACCCGGACGCGGTGGCCGAGGCCATGGAGGGTTACGGCGTGGCCGTCGCCGCCAGCCACGCCGGCGTGCCCTTCGCCGAACTGCGGACCATCTCCAACCCGGTCGGCCCGCGCGACCGCGACGCCTGGCGCATGCGCGAAGCCCTCACCGCCCTCACCAC
>NZ_POTY01000072.1 GCF_003236315.1 Micromonospora craterilacus | reverse complement strand
GGGTCAGGTGGTGAAGGTGGTGAGGTTGAGGCGGGCCAGGCGTTCTGGGTCGGCGATCACGTGGATCTCGGCGATACGTGCGCCGGTGATGGTGAACGCCATGATCGCCAGGGGACGGCCGGCCGCGACGACGACCACACCGGCCGCGCCGTTGATGACGGCGTGCCGGCTGAACGGGGAGAACCGGCCGAACGTGGTGGCCTCGGCGGCGACCTGCCGGCCACCGGTGATCACGGTGGTGTGGCGGGCCCGGGTGGCCCCGCCGTCGGAGCGCAGCACCACGTCCGGATGCAGCACACCGACGAGCGCGTCGAAGTCGCCGTCGCGGGCGGCGGCCAGGAACGCGGTGACCACCTCGCGTTGGCGGGCGAGGTCGGCGTCCGGGGTCGATGTCTGACCGCGTACCCGGCGGCGGGCCCGGCTGGCCAGTTGCCGGGCCGCGGCCGGCGACCGGTCGACCATCGGGGCGATCTCGTCGAAGGGCACCCCGAACATGTCGTGCAGCACGAAGGCGAGCCGTTCGGCCGGGGTGAGCGTGTCGAGCACCACCAGCAGCGCCAGCCCGACCGAGTCGGCCAGCACGGCGGCGTGCTCCGGGTCCTCGGGGCCGGCGGGGCTGACCACCGGGTCCGGGACCCGGATGTCGAGCGGTTCCTCACGGCGGCGCTGGCGGGAGCGCAACGTGTTCAGGCAGACCCGGGCGACCACCGTGGTCAGCCAGGCGGCGAGGTTGTCCAGCTCGTCCGAGTGGGTGCGGGACAGCCGCAGCCAGGTCTCCTGTACGGCGTCGTCGGCCTCGCCGAGGGAGCCGAGCATCCGGTAGGCCACCGAACGCAGGTGCGGCCGGTGCTCCTCGAACCGCTCGGCCAGCCAGGTGGACTCGCCCATGTCGCTTCCCCTCCTCGCAGCTTCACCGGCTCGACCCCGCCGGGCTGGCCGCTGTGACAGCAAGTGAGCCGGATCACTTCGGTCACGTCGCGCATCCGGGCGGGGTCGAGCCGGTGAAGCCACGAAACGGTAGCCGACCGCAGGCCCCGCGGTCCCGACACAGGGAGAGACACCATGAACCCACCGATCCTGGTCACCGGCGGCACGGGCACCCTGGGCCGGCTGATCACCCCGCTGCTGCGGGAGGCCGGTCATCCGGTATGGGTGCTCAGCCGACGAGGTGGGCAGTCCGCGCCCGGGATCGAGCAGGTCACCGCCGACCTGGCCACCGGCGACGGCGTCGACGCCGCGGTGCGGGGCGCCGGGATCGTCCTGCACCTTGCCGGCGGGCAGAAGGGCGACAACCAGATCGCCCGTACGCTGACGCGGGCCGTGCAGCGGGCCGGCGACGTACGGCATCTGGTCTTCATCTCCGTCATCGGCGCCGACCGGGTCCCGCTCGCCTGGCTCCGGACCAAGCTCACCGCCGAGGAGACGATCTCCGGTTCCGGTGTGCCATGGACGATCCTGCGCGCCGCGCAGTTCCACGAGTTGGTGCTGACCATGGCGCAGAAGATGGCGGCCCTCCCGGTGGTCCCGGTGCCGGGGATGCGGCTGCAACCGGTCGACGGCCGCGAGGTGGCGGCCCGGCTCGCCGCGCTGACCCTGGGCGCCCCGGCCGGCCTGGTCCCCGACCTGGCCGGGCCGAAGGTGTACCCGATGGGCGACCTGATCCACGGCTACCTGCGCGCCACCGGCAAGCGCCGGCTGATGCTGCCGGTGCGGCTGCCCGGCCGGGCGGGCCGCGCCTACCGGGACGGCGCGAACCTGACCCTGGACGGTGCCACCGGCACGCGGACCTGGGAGGCGTTCCTCGCCGAACGGCTGGGACACCCGGCCCGGCCCCGTTAGGCCACCCGGCAGCGCCGCCCGGCAGCGCCACCCGGCGGTGCCACCCGGCGGTGCCGGCAGCGCCGCCGGGCGGGTCAGCCGATTCTGGTCGGTTGGGCGGGGAACGACGGGGCGCCGGGCAGGATGGTGTCGTCGAAGTCGTAGCGCAGCTCGTTGACCACCTCGACGACCCCGCTGACCCGCGCGGCGAGCCGCACCGCGATCTCGACCGCCGAACGTCGATCCAGCTGTCCGGTCATGGTGACGACACCGTCGCGTACCTCGACCCGGACTGTCCCGTCGCGCACCGCGAGCACCCGGCGCAGCACCTCCTGGACCACGTCGTCACGGATGTCGGCGTCCGGACGCAGGTGCACCCGCAACAGGTCGCCGCGGGTCACGATGCCGACGACCCGGCCGAGGTCGTCCACCACCGGCAGGCGCTTGACCTGCTCGCGGTCCATCAGCTTCGCGGCGGCCACCAGGGAGGTGTGCGGGAAGGTGGTCACGGCCGGTGCGGTCATCAGCTCGCGCGCGATCCCCGCCTCACCCTTGCGCCGAGCCCGGCGCTGCTTCGGCCGTTCGAGGATGCGCCGCTCGTGCGGTTCGCCCATCCACTCCACCTTGTGCAGCAGATCCGCCTCGGAGACCACACCCCGCACGTGCCCGAAGTCATCGACCACCGGCACGGCGCTCACCCGCCGGTCCGCGAGGACGTCAACAATCTTCCGGTACGGCGTCTGCTCCACCACCGTGGCGACGTCCCGGGTCATCACGTCGCTCACCTGCCAGGCCCTCATCACGACCTCCTCTTCCGGCTCTGCACTGACGCTATGGCCGGTGCGGGGAGTCGGGTCAGTGCCGGCGGACCCCTCCCGCTCAGGGCCGAGGGTCCCGTCCCGGCGGGTCCTTCGGGCCCGACCCACGCCGCCCCTGGTCGCTCCAGAGATCGTGCTCGATCCAGGATCGAGTGGCCTCGCCGCCGTTCCGATACCACTCGATCCAGGATCGAGCGTGACCACTACGACGCGTCCCCTTCCGGTCCCGACTCCGCCCTCCGCGGCCGAGCACCTCGTCGCCCGGTCGGCGCCGCAGCCCGACGGACAGCACGCAGCGCCACCGGTTGGTAACGTGACGGCGTTTTGGGGTGACGACGGCCGGCGACGTCGCTGGGGAGGGTCGCATGTGGGCGGACGAGGCAGCGCTGGACGCCACGGGACGCCGGCTCGACGAGTGGGAGTCGTCCATCGCCGATCGCGCGACGCGGGCGAAGGCCCTGTCGACCCGGGTGCAGGCGTTGACCGGCACCGCGCACAGTCCGGATCGGACGGTCGAAGTCACCGTCGACTCGGCGGGCCTGCTGGTGGACCTACGGTTGGACGAACGGGTCCGGCAGCAGTCCGCGACACAGACCGCGCGGCAGGTGCTGGCGACCACTCGCGCCGCTCAGGCCGACCTGCTACGACGGATCGCCGCGGCGACCGACGAGACGCTCGGCAACGCCGACCCGGCCGGGTCGGCCGTCGTCGACTCGTACCGGCGTCGGCTCCTGGCCGTCGCTGACCCACGCCACGACCATCGCGGTGACCCCGGCGCTGCCGGCGGCGATCGGCCCGGTCATGCAGGGGCCGCCGACCGGAGCGCACCGGATGCCGGCCGGTGACGGCATCCAGGTCGACCCGGACGACCTGACCTCCCACGCGGCGCGCCTCGACCGGCACGCCGGCAACCTCGACACCGCCCGCCAGGCCGGGCAGCACGTCCGACTGGGCACCGACGCGTACGGCCAGTTGTGCGCGATCATGCCGGCGCTGCTCGACGGCCTGCAACGCGTACTGGTCGACGGCATCGACACCGCCGCAGACTCGGTACGCGACACCGCCGGCCGGCTGCGTACCGGCGCCGACCGCTACCGGGCCGCCGACACCCGCGCCCAGCAACTTCTGGACCAGTTGCGGGACCGGCGTTGACTAGCAACCCGCTCGTCGCCGCCCCGGTGGACACCGGGCCCAGCGCCTGGGCGGGTGTGTGGATCCTCGAAGACATCGAGCTGATCCATCAGGGTGTCACCGACGGCAGCTGGATCGACGGCAGCCTCGGCGTGGTCAGCGCCGGCCTGGACGCCCTCGCGCTGGTCTCCGACCCGGTCGGTGCCCTGCTCCAGTACGGCATCGCCTGGCTCATCGAGCACGTCAAACCGCTCAGCGAGGCCCTGGACTGGCTCGCCGGCGACCCGGCGCAGATCACCGCACACGCCCAGACCTGGCGCAACGTCGCCGCCTCCCTGCGCGACGAGGCGGCCGAACTGGCCCGGGCGGTCGGCACCGACGTGGCCGGCTGGGGTGGCAGCGCCGGCCCCGCCTACCGCACCTGGGCCGCCGAACAACGTCAGGCCGTCACCGGCCTTGCCCAAGGCGCCGAGGCGATGGCCGCCATCACCGAAGGCACCGCCGGCCTGGTCGCCGCCGTCCGACTGCTGGTCCGCGACGCCATCGCCACCTGCGTCTCCCGCCTGATCGTGTACGCCACCGAACTCGTCGCCACCGCCGGCCTGGCCACCCCGCTGGTGGTGGAACAGGTGACCACCCTGGTGGCCTCGTGGGCGGCCCGGATCGCGAGGCTGCTACGCGGACTGCTGAACAGCCTCCGCCAGATCATCCCCAACATCCGCCGCCTCGCCGACCTCATCGCCCAACTCAAACAGGCCCTCGGACGACTGCGAAATGGAGGGCCGGGTCCGAGTAAGCAGCCCTCTTCGCCAGAAGGTCCTCGCGACGCCCTACCTCCAAAGAGCGAGGAACAACGTATCCGGGATCTCGGCATGGATCCGGCGACCGGAAGGTTTCGGCCAGGTGAGGCGGATACGGCCGTCCGGCTAGAGCGTGAACTCGGCGTCAGGTTGACCCGCGCGCCTGCGGACTCGTCGGCCGACTGGGTGGACAGCACCGATCGCACCTATGATGCTGTCGGCAACTTCCCCGGCCAGTTCTTTGACCGACAGTGGCCACAGCTCCAATATCAGATCGAGCGACACCTGGACAAGGCCGACTTCGTCCCGGTCGATGTTTCCAGGTTTTCTGCGGAACAGGTCGCACGGATCGAACAATTCATTACCGACCGTGGCCTAGCACCGCGAGTCTTCATTGTGGGGAAGTGATGGCGGGTCTCATCGTGCTCAAGCCCGGGGTGGACTGGACCGCTACCGGAGGACTTTTCGACTGGACGTTGGAGTTTCTGATCTCCCGCCTGTCCGACAGGCAGGCGGCGGCCCGTCTTCAAGAGATCGTCGACAACAACCTCGGGTCGCTATGGATCGATGAGTTGCCGGGCCCCGTTCAGCAGGAGATCGTTCGCCATTGGCGGAGCGGCCTCGTCGGGGCGGGCGAGCAGCAACTCCCCGAGACTGAGCAAAAGGCCACGGTCGTTCGCCATCTTCAGGAGTTGGTTGACGCGACCTACACCGCTGAGTTTCCCGGGCTGGCCGAACCCACATAGCGTCTGTGTTCCTGGCCCGCGTGAGCGTCGAGATTCATCCGAGCGGACCGGGAATCACGCGACGCCCACCAGAGGTCTTGCCGATCGCCGCCCGCACCATCACCAGGCAGGTGGGTTCCTCACCAGGCCGTAGGCCTGGTGAGGAACCGGTGAAGCGATCTCCTGTTGACTGGTCAGAAGCCGAGGGCGTCCTTACCTCCGACCACCGGAAGCACCAGGGTGCTGCCGTTGAGGTACACGGTGATCTCGCTGCCGACAGCGGCCGCGTCGCGGGCCGGTCGGTTTGATGTCGGGTTCGCGTTGTAGTTGCCGGTGATGACGACGCCGATCCGGTGCCCGGCCGGGATGACGTGCTCGGAGGGGAGGGTCGTCCACCGCACGTTGTACTTGTCGCCGGGCGTCAGCGCCTGGCTCTGCCTGAGGTCGGAGGAGTTCTTGACATCGATGTGTCCCCAGGCCAGGACCCGCTCGGGCGTGATCGCGACGCTCGCCGCCATCGGCTCGGCGCATCCGGTCCGGCTGGCCAGGTCCTCGGGCTCGCAGGACTCGTGGATCACCTCCAGCGGTTCCTTGCCCGCCACGGTGACGGTCGGGCCCTCGCCGTAGTCGACGAGGAGCGCCGAGAGCAGCGCGGTCTCGGCAGTGGTCGACATCCGGACCGCCAACTTCGGCGTACCGGAGATGCGCAGGTCCTTCGCGAGCGGTGCGGTCACGTAGGCGAGCCGGCCGGGCTTGGCCTGCTCGGCGTTGCCGATTTTGACTGCCTGCGACTCGATCTGGTCGACGAAGCTCTGCGTGGGGTTGCCGCCGACGTTGTTTGCCGACAGCGTTCCCGCCGCATCGGCGGTGGCCGGGCCGAAGCGCAGGTCGACGTCCTTGACATTGGCGTCCGGCCAGGTCGAGTGGGTCTCCCAGGTGCCGTCGGGGCGCTGAATGTCCGCCATCGGCTCGTTCATGATCCCGTTCGGGATGTCGTGCAGCCAGTGGTCCATCCACCGGTGCATGACCGACTGCCACGCTGCCAGCCGGAAGCTGGTCGGGTTGACGTGCGCGCCGCGGTGGATCCAGATCTTGCGCGGCATCTGGCGCTTCTCGACCTCGCGCCACAGATCGGCGAAATGCATGGTCTTGACGTTGTAGTCGGTGAGGCCGTGCACCATGAAGACGGACGTGTTGACCGTCTTGATCTTGTTGGCGTCCGGTAGGTAGCTCCGCTCCTGCCAGAACGGCGTGAAGTCGGAGGCGCTGGCCACCTCGGCGTCGCCGACCCCGGTGATGACCGACCTACAGGCCGGCACCGACGCCGCGCCCGGCAGCACCCGGCCGACCGAGACGTAGTCCGCGAGCCACTCGGTGTACCGGTGGTTGACGTTCTCGCTCCAGCTCGACCAGGCGATTCCCTGGTCGTTCACGTACTTGTACCAGCTGGAGATCGCGGCGATCGGCACCACCGTCCGCAGGCCGGGTACGCCCTGCGTGGCGACCGCGTTGGGCAGCGTGCCGACGTACGAGACACCCTGCATGCCCACGTTGCCGGTGCTCCAGTCGGCGACCGCCGCGCTGCCGTCGTGGTAGAAGCCGGGAGCGCGACCGTTGAGCCAGTCGACGACCGCCTTGATGCTGACGGTGTCCTCGACGCCGCCGGTGGTCGGGCAACCGAACGACCGCGACGTGCCCTGCATCTCGACCTGGACGACGGCATAGCCGCGGGGAACGAAGTACTCGTCCCACCAGCCGGCGAAGCCGCGCGTCCGGTCCGGCACGGGATCACCGGGATCCCGGCCGTAGTACGGGCTGGCCTCCATGATGGTCGGTACCCGCAGGCCCGCCTCGGTCTCGGCCGGCCGGATGACGTCGACCGCGATCAGGTCCCGACTGCCGTCGCCGTCGCTGTCCATCGGCGCTTCGACGTAGACGACCTCTTGGATCGCGTCACCGTAGGAGAAGACCGGCTGGGTCACCCCGTTCTCGATCACGATCCGAGGCGGCTCCGCAGCAGCGCTCGCCACCACGGGCGCGCCCATGACCGTCACCCCGACGACCGTTCCGACGGCGACCAATCGCCGTACAAACCCCATGCCCTCACCTCCGTCTACTCGCGACAGCACCTGGTGAGAGGCATCCTCATCCGCATCGATGACCATGGTCAATAGCTGAATGTAGCGATAGCACTCCTCTCCGCTACGACACCTGTCGGACTCCCGAGACCAGCGCCTTGTCGGCTTACCCTGTCGGCCCATGCCGCCACAGGAGGCGCCTACGCTCTGGGCATGATCGACGCGTCACGCCTCGAGGTTCTGCTATCCGGCTCCGTACGGTGAACACGACCCTGGCCAGCGGCGGGACGGCTGGGCTGGCCATCCTGGACGCGATGGAGCTGGCATCCGATCCCGGCCTCGATGCCCGGTTCGCGGAGTCAGCCCATCAGATCCTGGCGGATCTGGTCCGCCGAGGCGCCGCGCTCGGCTGGGTCGAGCCACCCGCACGCCGCGACGTGGCGGAACTTCTCGGAACTGTGGTCAGTGCTGTGCAGGCCGGGGACGGCTCCCTGCGTGCCGCATACGTCGACCGTCGGCTGGTCGGGCTGGGGTACTGGCTGCGTTATGCGCGACCGACGCACCGGCCGCACGCCGACCTGGAGAAAGTGGCGGTGGATGCTGCCGTGCACGGGCGCGGCGTCGGTCGGGCGCTGACCGCCGCGCTGATCGCTGACGCTCGGCGGGCGGGGATCGAAGTCCTCACCCTGGACGCCCGCGGCGACAACAGCAATGCCCTGCACCTCTACCGGTCGCTGGGCTTCACCGAGTACGGCCGGCTGCCCGATTTCGTCGCCGTCGGCGAACGCCGCTACGACAAGGTCTTCTACATGCTGGACTTCCGCCGACAAGGCTGACGCACCGGGGGCTCGTCGAGGGTCCAGTCGACGCGGTCATACTCCTTGCCGCCGTGGTCGACGTAGTGCGCTGGCTGCCACAACTGTCGGCGGAGGCGGGCGGCGTCGTCGAGGAGGTCGTTGGCGCGGGCGGCCCGCTTGGCCCGGGCGTCGGCGACCTTCGCCTCGGTGGCGGCGCGGGTCTTCTCGCGGTCAAACTTCAGCCCGAGTTCCTTGGCGATGCGGGAGACGGTGCGCCCGGATCGGCCGATGGTCTCGGCGATCTGCTCCCTCAGGCTGTGCGAGGTCGAGGAGGTCGAGCTGGCCGGCGGCAGCGATGCGGGCTCGCCGGGTTGCTGCGGCGGTCTCACGGTGGTGGTCGCGGTCGTAGTGGAGGTGGCAGCCCTGGCACATCGGCCGGAGGTTGGCCGGGTCGCAGTTCTCCGGGGTGTGGTCGAGGTGGGCGGTGGTGAGGACCACGGTGGAGCGGGTGCCGTACGCCGGCTCTCCGTGGCGGTTGGGGCAGCGGCCGTCGTGGGTGCCGCGGCCGCACTCGCCGAGGCAGATGCAGCGCCAGCCGGCGGCGTTCTTGGCGGCGAGGGAGATGTCCGGCCAGTCGGGCGGGTAGCGGTCGCGGTTCTCCGGGCGGATCGGCATCAGCGGCCTACCCGTGCCAGGGCTGGCGCCGGGTTGCCGAACAGGTCCGTCTGGGACCTGGAGCGGCACCAGGGCGGCAACGTCGACGCGCGTGGCCATCCGGGGCCGCCACCTCTCGCCGTCGACTTGGATCTCGCGGACGAAGACCGGCCGTCCTGCTCGTCGGATTCGGTGCGGCAGTGCCAGGTGCCGCATCGGACGGTGCCGTACATGACGTGCGGGGTGACGGTGTACATCTCGCCGCGCCGGACCACCGGTCAGCCCTTGGCCTGGGCGCGGACGTCGGCCGGCACCAACTCCAGCAGCCCGGACGGGCACCACTGCGACGGCCGGTACTGGTCGCCGCCGGCGTACTCCTACTGCTTCGGGTGCTCGTTCTCGTACCGCTCCAGCCCGCGCACCAGCTGGAGCACCCAGGGCGGCAGCACGACGTAGCCGCCGCTGGCCAGCACAAGCCCGGCCGGATCGTGAGCGGCCTGGCGCAGCCGGCGGCGTTCGAGCGCGTCGGCGTACGGCCCCATTACCCGCCGGACGGTCTGCCACGCGGCGACGATCTGCTCCTCCTGTGCGCGCGTGAGCGGAACCGGGGCGACGGCGACCGGGCGCTCGTCGGGGTTGTTGGCCCAGCCGGCTGCCTCCTACCTGGGGAGGAGGTGGCGTTCCGACCGCCGGCCGCAGCCGGGGCCTGCGGTCGGGCGCGATGCGCAGGCGCGCCCACCAGCATCTGAAGACATGACTACCTACCTGCCCCAGCGGGCACCCTGGCACCGTCCACTGATGGTCTTCGTCGCGGCGATGGCGGTGCTCGCCGTCGTCTCCGCGATCGGCATCGTCGCCGACCCGCGAATCCTGACCGGAGCGCCGATCTGGCTCAAGCCGCTCAAGTTCGCCGTCTCCTTCGTCCTGTACGGCGTCAGCCTGGCCTGGATGCTGTCCCTGCTGCGCCGGCGGAGCCGGGTCGTGGAGTGGGCGGGCACCGTCATCGTCGCGGTGAGCGTGGTCGAAATGGCGATCATCGTCGGGCAGGTGCTGCGCGGCACGACCAGCCACTTCAACGAGACCAGCGCGTTGAACGGCGTCCTGTGGCAGCTGATGGGCGCGGCGATCATGGTGCTGTTCGTGGCGCACCTGGTCATCGGCGTCGTGGTACTGCGTCAGCCGATCGCGGACCGGGCCGGCCGGTACGCGATCGGGCTCGGGCTGGGGGTGGCGGCCCTCGGCATGCTGGTGGCGATACCGATGGTGCTGCCCGGCCAGGCACCCGCCGTCGAGGGGATCGCCGGGGCGCACAGCGTGGGTGTGGCCGACGGCGGGCCCGGGCTGCCGCTGGTCGGGTGGAGCACCACCGGCGGTGACCTGCGAATCGGGCACTTCGTGGGGCTGCACGCACTGCAGGTGCTGCCGATCCTGGCGATCCTGCTGAGCCGGTTCCTGGGTGACCGGCTGGACGAGCACACCCGGGCGCGGCTGCTGGTCGTCGCGGGCGGCGCGTACGGCGTACTGACGATCCTGCTGACCTGGCAGGCGCTACGCGGGCAGCCGTTGCTGCGGCCGGACGCGCTCACCCTGGGCGCCGCCGCGGCGCTGGTGGTCGCCACCGCGACCGCCGCCGGCCTGGTGGTGACCCGGCGGCGGCGACCGGAGCTGGCGCTGGCCGCATGAGGGAGCGAATCATCAGGCTCAGCATGTTGGCACGACGAGGAGGCGAGCAGGCATGAGCGAGCGTCAGCGAGCGAATCATCGACGCAGGGGAAGGGCTCAGGCCGACGCCGAGCGAAGCGAGGTGACGGCATGACCGGGGCACTGTTCACGCTGACCTTCGCGGTGGCCGCGCCGTTCTGGGCGTTGATGATCCTGCTGCCGAACTGGTCAGTGACCGGACGGATCATCAGGTCGCCGCTGATCGTGGCGCCGGTCCTGCTGATCTACGCGATCCTGGTGATCCCGGCGCTCGGTGAGGTGCTGCCGGCGGTGCTGTCGCCGACCCTGGACGGGGTACGCGATCTGCTGGGCACTGCGGACGGCGCGGCGGCGGGCTGGGCGCACATGATCGCGTTCGATCTGTTCGTCGGTAGGTGGGCGTGGCTCGACAGCCGGGAACGGGGGGTGCCGGCGCTGGTCATGGCGCCGGTGCTGGTGCTGACGATCCTGCTCGGGCCGATCGGCCTGGCCGCCTACCTGGCGGTCCGGGCCAGGTGGGTACGACCGGCGGTCGCTGCGACGCCCGAGCCGCAACGCCTAGGCTGATCGCCGTGGGCTGGGTGGGACGACTGTTCGACGCGCGGGACACCTTCGTGCGGATGCTGCTGCTGTGCCTGAGCGGCGTCGGCTATCTGCTCTTCGGTATTCAGGGTGCCCCCACGACCGCGCAGTGGATCCTCGCGGTGCTCGCGTTCGCCGCCGGGCTGGCGTTCCACCGCCGGCCAGTGGTCAACATGGTGACGCAGGCCGCGCTGCTGGCGGTCGCGATCTCGCTGCTCAGCGACTGCACCATCAATCAGGTCGGGGCCAGCTGGGCGCTGCTCGAGCTGACCATGCGGGCTCAGCGGACCCGGACCTTCTGGCTGGCCGCCGGGCTGCTGGCCGCGGTCGACCTGACCAATTCGATCGGCGATCCTCTCGGACGCCTCCTCTCCGGTGTGTTCGGGCTGCTGCTGGAGGTCGGCGTCCCGCTGCTGCTCGGCCTGGTCATCCGGACCACCCGGGAACTGGCCCTGCAGGCGCAGGAACGGGCGGCCGAGGAGCAGCGACGGCGCGAGTCGGAGGACCGGGCCGCCCGCGCCGACGAACGCAGCGCCATCGCGCGGGAGTTGCACGACGTGGTCGCGCATCACGTGGCGTCGATGGTGCTGCGGGTCGGTGTGGCCCGGCACGTGCTGACCGACCTGGATCCGCGGGTGAGTGAGGTCTTCGACGACGTGCACGGCACCGGGGCCGCGGCCCTGGCCGACCTGCGCCGGCTGGTCGCGGTGCTGCGGGACCCGGAGGGCGTACGCGGCGACGCGGCGCTGACCGCCATCGAACCGTCGGCGCTGCCGGCGGCCCTCGGCGCGGCGGTCGACCGGGCCCGTCAGGCCGGTGTCACGGTGGAGGCCGACATCGACCCGGCGATCGGTTCGCTCGACGCGGTGCGTGGTCTGGCGGTGTTGCGCCTGACCCAGGAGTCGCTGACCAACGTGGCCAAACACGCCGGCACGTCCGCGCTGGCGCGCCTGTCGGTCAGCGTGGTGGACGGGGCCGTCCACTGGGAGGTGGTGGACAACGGTCGCGGCTGGGTGCCGGCCACCGTGCCGGCCGGTGGGGGTCACGGCATCACCGGGATGCGCGAGCGGGTCGAGGTCCTCGGCGGCCAGTTGGAGGCCGGCCCGACCGGTGCGGGCTGGCGGGTGCGTACCGTCCTGCCCGTCGCGGCGACGCCGTCGCCCCGGGTCGGCCCGCCGGCCGGGTCACCGCCACCGGAGCGCGGGGCACGGGCGCGCACGGCGGGCCCGGCATGATCCGCGTCCTGCTGGTCGACGACCAGCACCTCATCCGCGCGGGCCTGCGTATGCTCTGCGACGCCCAGCCCGACCTCGAGGTCGTCGGCGAGGCCGACAACGGCCGCGACGCCATCGCCATTGCCGCACGGCTCGTCCCCGATGTCGTCGTCATGGACCTGCGGATGCCGGGTGTCGACGGGATCACCGCGACCAGCCGCATCCTCGCCGACCGGCCCGGCACCCGCGTGCTGGTGCTGACCACGTTCGGCGACGACGACCACCTCTACCCGGCCCTGACCGCCGGCGCCTGCGGGTTCCTGCTCAAGGACGCACCCCCCACCGACCTGCTGGACGGCATCCGCCGGGCCGCCGCCGGCGACAGCCCGTTCAGCCAGGAGGTGCTGCGGCGCCTGGTCCAGCGCGCGGTGCACGCCCGCGCCGAGACACCCGCGCCGGTCGACGGGCTGACCGCCCGCGAGCAGGACGTGCTGAACCTGGTCGCCGAGGGGCTGTCCAACACGGAGATCGCCGAGCGACTGCACATCGGGGTCACCACGGTCAAGACCCACATCACCAGCCTGATGACCAAGACCGGCAGCCCCAACCGGGTCCGCCTGGCGCTGTTCGGCCGCGGCGTCTGAGGGGTCGCTCGCGGCGACCTATCCCCCGGCCATCGCCCCGAGAATGATGTACGGCTCCTCCCCGGCGGCGACCGGCTCGGGCAGCGGTGCGTCGGGCGAGGCGTTGGACAGGTCCTGCTCGCAGGCGTAGAAGCGGACGAACGGGCGGCGTTTGCCGCTGTGCCGGTCGCGGATGGTGCCGAGCAGCATCGGGTACCGCGCCTCGAGGGCGTCCAGCACCTGGCGCTGGGTGACCGGGCCGGTCACCGCCAGGCGTACCTCGCCGGTGACGTGGGCCAGGTTCTTCAGGTGGGCCGGGAGGACGACCCGGATCACGGCAACACCTGGACTTCCACGGAGAGCACGGGCGGCAGGTCCCGGACGATCGGCGCCCAACTGTCGCCGTCGTCGGCCGAGTGGTAGACCTGACCACCGGTGGTGCCGAAGTAGATGCCGCACGGGTCCAGGGTGTCGACCGCCATCGCGTCGCGGTAGACGTTGACGTAGCAGTCGGACTGCGGCAGCCCGCTGGTCAACGCCGCCCATTCGTCGCCGCCGGTACGGCTGCGGTAGACGCGGAGCTTGCCCTCCGGCGGGTAGTGCTCGGAGTCGCTCTTGATCGGCACCACGTAGATCGTCTCCGGCTCGTGGGCGTGCACCGCGATCGGGAACCCGAAGTCCGACGGCAGGTTGCCGCTGACCTCGCGCCAGTTCGCCCCGGCGTCGTCGCTGCGTAGCACGTCCCAGTGCTTCTGCATGAACAGCGTGTCCGGCCGGGCCGGGTGCTGGGTGATGTGGTGCACGCAGTGGCCGACCTCGGCGTCGGTGTCGGGGATCTCGCCCGAGCGCAGGCCCTTGTTGATCGGCAGCCAGCTGGCGCCGGCGTCGTCGCTGCGGAACGCGCCCGCCGCCGAGATGGCGACGTAGATCCGGCCCGGGTGCGCCGGGTCCAGGATGATCGTGTGCAGGCACAGGCCGCCGGCGCCGGGCTGCCACGTCGGCCCGGTGCGGTGCTGACGCAGGGCGGTCAGCTCGGTCCACTTCTGACCGCCGTCGTGGGACACGTAGAGGGCGGCGTCCTCCGCGCCCGCGTACACGGTGTCGGGGTCGTCGCGGGACGGCTCGAGGTGCCAGATCCGCTTGAACTCCCACGGGCGTGGGGTGCCGTCGTACCACAGGTGTTCGCCGACCTCGCCGGTGTAGGCGAAGTCGTTGCCGACCGTGGTCCACGTCTGGCCGCCGTCGTCCGAACGCTGGATCAACTGGCCGAACCAGCCGCCGGACTGGGAGGCGTAGAGCCGGTCCGGGTCGGCCGGCGACCCGGTCAGGTGGAATATCTCCCAGCCGCCGAAGTGCGGCCCGTCGACCGTCCAGTCATCGCGTTTGCCGTCCGATGTCAGGACGAACGCGCCCTTGCGTGTGCCCACCAACACCCGTACGCCGCTCATGCCGGCATCCTCACTCTCGTCTCGGCCGGTCCTACCCCTTGGGAACGACGAACTGGCGTCATCGGAACGGACAACATGGCCGGTGTCTGTCGGATGCGCGTCAGGCACCGCCGTCAGGTTGCGCGCGTTCCGGACGGATCGGGTGGTGACGGGCGTGCCGCCGGTCGGTGCCGGGCAGGCGCGGGCGATCCCACGGCCGGGACCCTTGCACAGGGTAGGCAGAGGGACCACGATGGGATCATGGCCGAGGGATTGATCTTGCGGGTCGTGTCCGACGGGCCGGTCACCGATGAGGAACTGGCCGAGCAGGCACGCCATTTGAAGGACCACCTGAACCAACTGCCGGCTGTCGAGGCGACGGAGGTCGCCGAGCGTGCCGCACCAGGCACGCGCGATCCGGTCAGCTACATCGTCGGCCTGCTCGCCCTCTCCGTCTTCGCCGTTCCGACCGTGAAACGGGCGACGGCGGACATCAAGCACCTGGCCGAGGTCATCAAGCGTTACCAGGAACGCAACAAGGGCAAGCGCCTGCGGATGACCCTTCCGGACGGCACCGAGATCGACGTGCAGGACGTGTCGGAGAAGACGCTGACCGAGGTCATCAAGTCGGTGTCGGTACCCCGGCAGGGCACACCCAGCTTGCCGCAGAAGGTCGACGGTGATTGACCCGGCGGCAACCAGACCGGATGAGCGCCCGTGGTGAAGCGTGCGCTCCTGATCGGGGTGGGCACCTACGCCAGTGAGGCGCTGCCCGAACTCGACTCACCCGCCAGTGACCTCAAGGACTGGGGCCGACTCCTGCGGGACCCCGGCGTCGGTGCCTTCGACGAGGTCCGGGACTATCTCGACGACGACTCGCACACCGTGCAGGTGATCCTCTACGACTTCCTGAAGAGCGCGGATCCGCACGACTTCCTGCTGGTGTACTACTCCGGCCACGGGCGACTGCACGACGGCCACCGCCTCTACCTCACCGCCACCGACACCAACCCGGACCGCCTGCCGCCGACCTCGGTACCCACCGACGAGTTGCGGCACTGGATCGACGAGTGCCGGGCCAGCGAGCTGGTGCTGATCCTGGACTGCTGCCACGCCGGCGCCTTCGGTGATCTCAAGCAGCGCGGGGACCGCAGCCGCATCGTGGTGGTGTCCGCCGGGGCCACCGAGTTGGCCCACGAGGGTGACGGCTACCGGCAGCACGCGCTGCCGTCCGCCTTCTCCGGCCCGTTCCTCGAAGGGCTGCGCACCGGTGCCGCCGACCGCGACGGCAACGGCATCATCAGCGTCCGGGAAGCCTTCGAGTACGCGGCGGTACGGATGGTCGACCGGGAACGCCGGCAGACGCCCCAGATGCGGGCCGCCGGCGTCGGGGATCTGATCCTCAGCAACGCGCCCCGGCGGCCCGAGCTGATCCCCGGCGACCTGCTCGCGCTCACCCGCAGCGGGCTCCCGTCGGCCCGGGTGCTGGCCGTCGACGAGCTGAGCAACTGGGCGCACGGCAAGCACCGGACCCGTGAGCAGTTGGTGGCCACGTTCGAGACGCTCGAGACCCTGGAACGGGACCCGGCCGAGCGGGTGGCCGAGCGGGCCCGGCAGGCCCTGTCGGGTCGGCTCCGCGTCGCCCGCGCCGAGGTCGAGGAGGAGCCCGGCTCGGCGCCGCCGGGCGAGCCGAACTGGGCGGCCGGCAGCACCTTCTACGAACTGAACGTACGGTTCTTCTACGACTCCGACGGTGACGGCCACGGCGACCTGCGCGGCGTCACCGAGAAGCTGGACTACCTGCGCCGGCTGGGGGTGGACTGCCTGCTGCTGAACCCGATCATGGCGTCCCCGGCGGTCGGTGACGGCTGGGCGGCCGCCGACTTCGAGGCCATCGACGAGGGGCTCGGGCAGCCGTCGCACCTGCTGGAGTTGCTCAGCCTGGCCCGTCGGCAGGGCCTGCGGGTGGTGCTCGACCTGGTGCTCAACCACACCAGTGACCAGCATCCGTGGTTCGAGGCGTCGCGCAGCGACCCGGACGGCCCGTACGGGAACTTCTACGTGTGGAGTGACACCGACGAGGGCTACGCCGAGGCCGACGACCCACTGAGCAGCCGTGGCGCGGGCTGGACGTACGACGCGAAGCGGCGACAGTACTACTGGCACCGCTACAGCCGGCACGAGCCGGACCTGAACTACGACGCGCCCGAGGTGCACGCCGCGATGCGCGACGTGATGGACTTCTGGCTCCGGCAGGGGGTCGACGGGCTGCGGCTGCTCACCGTGCCCTATCTGTTCGAGCGCAGCGGCACGTCGAGCAAGGGACTCGACGAGACGCACAACTACCTGCGGGAACTGCGGTCCTGGATGGACTCGACGTACCCGAACCGGATCATCGTCGCGTGGAGCGAGGACTGGCCGGAGGGCGCCAGCTCGTACTTCGGCACCGCCGAGCACCCCGAGTGCCACCTGGTGACGTACGCCTCGCTCATGCCGAGCCTGCTGCTCGCCATGCGGCGGGAGACGCACCGGCCGGTGTCCCGGGTGCTGGCGCAGATGCGGGACCAGCCGGGTGACCGCCACTGGGCGGTGTTCCTGCGCAACGGGGACGACATGCCGCTGGGCCTGCTGCACGAGCGGGAACGCGACGAACTGCTGCGCGCGTACGCGCCGCTGGCCCGGATGCGGGGTGCGACCGGCATCCGGCGGCGGACGGCCAGCCTGCTCAACGACGACCGGGGGCAGCTCGAACTCGCCTTCGCGTTGTTGCTGTCGCTGCCCGGCGTGCCGGTCCTCTACTACGGCGACGAGATCGGCATGGGTGAGAACCTGTCGCTGCCGGGCCAGCTGGCGGTGAACACGCCGATGCAGTGGGCACCGGACCGCAATGGTGGCTTCTCGGTGGCGCAGCCGGAGAACCTGCCGGCGCCGTTGATCCACGAGTCGATCTACGGCTACATGGCGGTCAACGTGGAGAACCAGCTCCGCTCGCGGTCCTCCCTGCTGCATGTGGTCGAGAAGCTGATCGAGACGCGGCACGCCTGGCCGGCGTTCGCCCGCCCGGGCTGCCGCATCGTCCGGTCGACCAACCCGGCGGTGCTCGCGTTCCTCCGTGGCGAGCCCGCCGACGAAGTGCTCTGCGTGTTCAACTTCTCGCGGTACCCGCAGACCACCACGCTGAGCCTGTCCTCGCACGTCGGCCACCGGCCCCGGGAGCTGATGGGCGGCGCCGAGTTCCCCAAGGTGCAGGAGTCCGGCGACTACGACGTCGGCGTGGCCGGTCACGGCGTTTACTGGCTCTCCCTGGCTCCCAGGGAGGCGCGGCCCGCCTGAGGCCCGTCCCGCGGTCCCCCACCGGCCGTCGCTTGACATCAAAAGCTAATCACATTAGCTTTTTGGCTACAGGGGCTAGCCAACTGCCTCCCGGGGCTCGGATGCCTCGGCGCGGGTTGCTCGCCAGCCCCGACTCCCACCCGACCAAGGAGGCCGCCATCAACCGGATCCGAGTCGGCGCCGCCGCCTTCGCTGCCGCCGCCGTCATGTTCGTCCTCTACCCGGCCCTGCGCCCCTGGCGCGACGAGTCCACCGCGGCCGGTGCCCTCGCCGCGATGTCCGCCGGCACCTGGGTGCCCGCACACACCTTCGCCATGATCGGTTTCATCCTGTTGCCGCTCGGCCTGCTGGCCCTCGCCCGAGCCGTCGCCGGCACCCGGTCCGGCCGGATCGCCGGCACCGCGTTCGTCATCAGCGCGGTCGGCGCGGGTCTGGTGCTGCCCTACTACGGCGCCGAGGCGTTCGGCCTGCATGCGATCGCCGTCCAGGCCGCCGCCAACCCGCAGCTCGACCTGCTCGCCATGGCCGACCAGGTCCGGTTCGACCCGGTGGCGATCTCCACCTTCGGGGTGGGTCTGCTGGCGCTCGGGGCCGGCGCCGCCCTGGCCGCGGGGGCGGTCTGGCGCAGCGGCCGGCTACCCAAGCTCAGCGGGGTGCCGTTCGCCCTCGGATTCCTGCTGTTCCTTCCGCAGTTCTTCGCCCCGGCGGCCGTCCGGATCGGGCACGGCGTGCTGGTCGGTGCCGGGCTGCTCTGGCTCGCCACGGCGCTGTGGCGGACGACCCCCACCCGCTGACCGAACCACCCGCCGGGAGCGCCACCCAACACACTCACGGGCAGCCGCCGATGCGTCGGTGCGGGTCGGCGCCGGTGCGAAGACCGCACCGGCGCCGACCCCTGCTACTCGGTGCGCAGGCCGGCCGGCCGCATCAGCCGCCAGAGCGCGGGCAGGCCCAGCCCGGTCACCAGCAGCACCGCGGCAGCGGCCAGCCCGGTCGACATCCCGATCACCGGCCAACTGACCGAGATCGGCATGTTCACCATCCGGAGCAGCACGGAACCGAGGGCCAGCCCGAAGCCCACCGCGACGGTCAGCCCGATCAGCACCGGCACGACGGTCTGCCAGAACACCGACCAGGCCAACGTGGCGCGACGAGTGCCGACCGCCACCAGCATCGCCAACAACCGGCGGCGTTCCCGAAGTTGCTCCAACAGTCCGACCAGCATGCTCACCCCGATCAGCAGCAGGGTCACCACGATGCCGATGTAGAGGCCCCGCTGGATGGTGGTGAGCCGGTCCGCCTGCGTCGTGCCCGACAGCGTGCCGACCCAGGAACTGCGGCTCAGCTGCGCCGCCGTGTTGCGGAGCCGCTCCAGGGTGTCCGCGTCGTCGCGGTCGAAATCGAGGTAGGTGTCCACGCTCAGGGGACCGATCCGGCCCGCCTCGATGGCCCCCGGCGTCGCCAGGATCTCACTGCGTTGCCAGCCGATCGGGCTCGCGCGAGCCGGAACGGTCCGGGTGTCGGCGGGCAGCGTCCAGGGTGTCTCCCGTTCGCCGACGGCGACCTGGGTGCCGGGCCCGAACGCGTCGACGGACGGCCCCCCGTCCGGTGGGCCCAGGCTGCGGAACACGTCGCCGTCGACGCACCGGTCGAGCTCGGCGTACTCGGCCAGCGCCGGGCAGTCACCGATGCGCAGGAATCCGGCCGATGCCTGATCGGGAGAGCTTCCGTCGCGGACGATCCCCGCCCACAGCGTTCCGGTGCCTCCCGTCACGCCCGGGACGGCAAGCAGCTGCCGGATGGCGGCCGAGCCGTCGGGGATGTTGAAGAGCTGCACATGGGAGGTCGCCCGGGTGGTGTCCTCTCCGGTCTCGGTGGTGTATTGGCGCTGCACCCCGGCGAAGAGCATCTGGAGGCCGATCGTCCCGGCCACCGCGACCGCGATTCCGCTGACCAGTCGCGCCGAGGTGGCACTGTCGAGCTGGAGCCGGCGGATGGCCAGCTGCCACGCCACCGGGCCGCCGCCCAACCGTCGTACGAGCAGGTCGATCAGCCAGGGCAGCAGGGTGACCGCGCCGATCAGCAGCAGCACCGCGCCGGCGGCGACCTGGTACCGGGTGTATACGGCACCGACCGCGCTCACGCCATTGACCAGCGGTGCGAGCAGGACCAGGCCGATGACGGGTGGGATCAGCCGCCACCACAGCCGGCGCCGGGTGCTGGCGGCCCGGCGGGTCACCCCGAGCGGTTCGATGGCGACGCGCCGCAGCGCGATCAGGCTGACCACGACCGCGGTCACCGGCACCGCCACCACGATCAGCGCGACGATCGGCGGACTGGGGCGCACGTCGTCGGCGTACACACTGATGTTCCAGAGGGTGACCAGCGGGACCAGCTGGCGGCCGATCGCGAAGAGCAGGCCGCCGACCACGATGCCGAGCAGCGCGCCCACCATCGCCTCACCGGCGGCGATCCGGTGGGTCATCCGTCGGTCGGCGCCGACCAGCCGCAGGGCGGCCAGCCGACGCTCGCGGGGTTCGCCGCCGAACCGTACGGCAGCGCCGAGAAAGACCGCGATGGGCAGCAGCAGTACGACGAAGATGATCACCACGAGCAGGATCAGCGTCGGGCCGAACTCCTCGCCCGGCGGGCCACCGCCGAAGACGTCGGTCCGGTGGGATCCGTCGATGGTGAGGGTGTCGCTGCCGAGGTAGAAGGCCAGCTCGTGCGGCCCGGCGAGCCCCTGCGGGCCGATCGTCCCGATCACTTCGGGGTGGCCGAGCCGGGGGGCGAACAGGTCACGGTCGGGCGAGTCGAGCAGCTTCTTCAGCGCCGGCGAGACGACCACCTCGCCGGCGCGGGGCAGGGCCGCCACGCCGGGCGGCAGCGGTGCCTGCGGGCCCTCCGGACGCAGGATCCGGCCCCGTACCGGCCGGTCCCTGAACTCGGTGTCGAACGTCGACACCAGCAGGGTGTTGGCCGCCGCCGGGAGCTGTTCGCCGAGCCGGAAGTCGTACCGGGCGTCGCCGCGCGCCTGCCGGGCCTGCAGCGTGGCGGGCACCGCCGCGGCCAGCAGGAGCAGCGCCACGCCGATCCCCACGCCGAACGCGGTGAGTACCGCCCGGGCCCAGCCGTCCCGCCCGCCACTGAAGGCCATCCGGGCGCCGAGCAGCAGGTCACTCATGCCGGCACTCCGCTTCGCTCCGTGCCGCCACGAGGCACCACCGCACTGAGCCGATTCGCTCGCTGCCGCTCGCTCATGCCGCCAGCTCCATGCCCCTGGTCCGGCCGTCGCGCACCACGACCTCGCGGTCGGAGTACGCCGCCACCCGCGCCTCGTGGGTCACCAGCACCACCGCCGCGCCGGTCTGTCGGGCGGCGTCGGTCAGCAACCGCATTACCCGCTCGCCGTTGAGGGAGTCGAGCGCCCCGGTCGGCTCGTCGGCGAAGATCACCTTCGGCGCGGTGACCAGTGCCCTGGCCACGGCCACCCGCTGGCCCTGACCGCCGGAGATCTCCCCCGGACGTTTGCCGGCCACCTCGCTGACCTCAAGGCGCGCCAGCCACTCGGCGGCGCGGCGCTCGGCCGCCCGTCGACCGAGCCGGTTGAGCCGCAGCGGCAGGGCCACGTTCTCCAGGCAGGTCAGCTCCGGCACCAACTGCCCGAACTGGAAGACGAACCCGAACTCGCCGCGGCGTAGGGCGCTGCGCGCGGTGTCCGACATCGCGCCGATGTCCCGCCCCTGGTAGCGCACCTGCCCGGAGTCGGGCGCGACGATGCCGGCGAGGCAGTGCAGCAGGGTGGACTTCCCGGACCCGGAGGGTCCCATCACGGCGACCACCTCGCCCGCCATGATCTGCACCGAGGCGCGTTCGAGCGCGGTGGTCGGCCCGAACGACTTGGTCAGCTGGTCGGCCACCAGCAGCGGCTCGGAGGTCATGCCGTCACCTCGCTGACGAGGTCGTCGAGGCGGGCGGCGGTCAGCTCCAACCAGCGCAGGTCGGCCTCGAGGTGAAACAGGGCGTGGTCGCAGATGAGCTGGTCGGCGAGGTCACCGCCGGCCTTGCGCCGGGTCAGCTCCCGCATCATGCGCAGGTGCTCGGCCCGCTGGATGTCGAGCAGGTCGGTCGCCGACCGCCCGGTGAGCAGCGCCAGCACCACCTTGGTGTACAGGGTGTTCTGCAGGTACAGGTCGGGCCGCTCCGGCTGGGACAACCACTGTTGCACGTCGGTGACGCCGGCCGTGGTGATCGCGTAGCGCTTCCGCTCCGGCCCCTCCCCCGGTTCGACCGCGTCGATTTCCACCAGGCCGTTCTTGAGCAGCCGGGACAGGGTCGCGTAGACCTGCCCGAAGTGCAGTGGACGGCTGTGGCTGAACCGCTCGTCGTAGGCCCGTTTGAGGTCGTAGCCGTGCCGGGGCCCGGCTTCGAGGAGCCCGAGGATGGTCTGTCCAATTGACATGATCGGCACTCTACACCATAGGTATACTCGGTGTGTATACACGACGCGCGGAGCCTCGTGCGGCCGCGGAAGCGCCACGGCCGGGTCGAGGTCGACCCGGCCGCGGCTGGCCCCGTCAGTGACGTCGCGGGTCAGCTGAGCAGGAAGGTGGCCTCGTTGCCGTGGTCCGCGCCGACCCCCAGTACGCCCCGGCGGTGGCGCAGGTAGCTGCCCGGGGCGCCGGCGAGCTGGAGCGAGACGCCGCCGTTCGGGCGGAGCACACGCCGGAAGCTCGCCTCGCCGGCGTACCCGGACCCGCCCTGCACCGGGTCGATCCGGACCACCCCGTCGACCACCCGCACGTACCGGTCGGGATAGTTGACCGACTGGATCGACTCGGTGTCGCCACCGGCGAAGCCGGCCACGAAACGGAACTGCGTGTCGTCCAGCTCCCGGACGTCGGGGTCGACCCGGAGCAGGTACGCGTAGTGCCGGACGAACGAGCGGCGCTCCGTGAACGGGCTGAGCCGGACGATCGGGCCGCCCGCGCCGACCGGCACACCGAACATCGGCGTACCGTCGGCGTGCCAGTACAGCTTCTGCACCCGGGCATGGCGGTTGGGGTCGTAGAGCGGGTCACCGGTGATGTTGCGGTAGTCCCGGGCGTGGTAGACGAGCACGTCGGTCACGCCGTCCTCGGCGACGGTGAACGAGTTGTGGCCCGGGCCGTACCGCTTGGTCTGCTCGTTCGTGACGAAGACCGGGTCGGGCGTCTTCACCCAGGACCGCCAGTCGAGCAGGTTCGCGTTGGCGTCGGCGGTCAGCAGACCCATGCCGTAGCGCGCGTCCGTAGCGCTCGCCGAGAAGGTCATGAACACCCGTCCGTTGCGGACGATCACCGCCGGTCCCTCGTTGACCGCGAACCCCTGGATTTCCCAGCTGCGGGTCGGCGTGGCGATGCGGATCGTCTTGCCGGTCACCGACCACGGCGTGTTCATCTCCGCGATGTAGAGGCTCGAGTTCACCGCGATCTCCGGCTCGCTCTGCGCCCACACGAGGTACCGGCGGCCCCGGTGGGCGAAGGTGGTGGCGTCCAGGGCGAAGCCGTCCCACTCCGTGACGAGCTGGCCGCGAAGCTGCCACCCGGCGGGGTCACGCGGGTCCGCCAGCGCCGATTCCAGCACGTACATCCGGATCCGGAAGACGTTGTCGGAGTCGCCGGCGGCGAAGTACATGTACCAGCGGCCGTCGATGCGGTGCAGCTCCGGCGCCCAGATGTGCCCGCCCATCCGGCCGCTCGTGGGCCGCCGCCAGATCACCGATTCCGTCGCGGTGGTGAGGCCGGCGATGGTGGCCGCGCCGCGTACCACGATCCGGTCGTACTCGGGGACCGAGCCGGTGAAGTAGTACATGCCGTCGACGGGATGGGTGATGAAGGGGTCTGCCCGCCGTTCGACGAGCGGGTCGACCGTCGGCACGCCGTAGACCTCGGCGTCGGTCCTGGCGGGCGCCTTCGGGTCCGCGAACGCCGCGGAGGAGAGGCCGGCCACCATGCCGGTCGCCGCGACGCCCAGACCACCTCGCAGCAGGGTGCGTCGGCTCATGGAGTACCTCATCGTGCTCCTCACTTGGTTCCGATGCGCAGGAAGGTGACGGAGTTCGGTGCGAAGGTGCGGGTGAAGGTCGACTTCATGCCCTTGACGGTGCTGGTCACCGGTTGGATCGGTTGCGCCGAGCGGGTGTTCTGCTCCCTCGGGTCGCCGCTGATGACCGTCATCTGCGCGTTGTTCCGGACCTTGACGTCACCCAGGTCGATCTTCGTCACGGCCGGGGTGTCCTGCGCGTTGACCACCTTCACGATCAGCTCCCCGGTGGCGTTGTCGCGGGTGACCACCTGCGCGAAGGGCTGGACCACCTTGTCGTCGGCGAAGCTGCCCCAGAGTTCGCCGTCGAGGAACAGCGAGACCCGGACGCCGCGCACCTGGATCCTGATGTCGTACGTCTGGCCGGTGTTGATCCGGTTCGCCTTCGTGATCAGGCTCGTCTTCGCCCCGTTGACGGCCTTCTCGACGGCGCCCTGGGTGTTGTTCCACCCGCCGAGGTTCCACCAGTAGTAGTTGGCCGCGTCCTGGACACCGAACCCGATCAGGAATCCTTCGGCACCCGCGGTCTTCCGCGCCTTGAGGGTCAGGTCGTAGTCGCTCGCCGTGATGTTGCCCGCGCTGACCAGCGTGTCCTGCGCGCTGGTGCTCGTCTGCCGGTACTCGCCGTCGACGACCGACCAGCTGCCCCGGTTCGCCAGCGGCCGCCACTGGCCGGCGCCGTTCGAGAAGTCGTCGCTGAACAGCACGGTGCCGTCGGGCGTGGTGACCTTGACGTCGTCGTACGCCGCGGCGGTGGCCCAGGTCGACAGACCGATCGGGCCGTTGATCGGCTTGACCTCCGGGATCGCGCCGGTCACCGTGCTCGGCACCGTGCGGTCACCGACGTTGTTCATGAACAGCTTCTGCACCTGGTAGCTGGTCGTGCCCCACGACTCGTCGTTGTCGAACCAGATCAGGTCCGGTCGCCACTGGACGTTGTCGATGTTGGCGAGCAGCGGTGCGTACGAGGCCATCTTGACGATGTCGGCGTTGCGCTCCAGGCCGGTCATGTAGGCCGCCTCGGACAGCGAGTTGAACAGCAGGGCGTCCTGCGAGGCGTACTCGCCGAGGAAGACCTCCGGTCCGTTGCGGTCGTAGCTGTCGTACCGGTTGTTGTTCTGCAGGAACCAGGTCGGGCTGTTGTAGTAGTGCTCGTCGACCATGTCGACGCCGGCCGCCCGGTTGAGGTCCCAGAGCCGGTCGAAGGTGGCGCCCTGGGAGAGCGGGCCGGAGTTGCTGATCACGGTGACGTCCGGATACCGCGCCTCGATCGCGGCGCGGAACCGCTCGAAGTTGGCGAAGAACTCGTCGGGCAGGTTCTCCTCGTTGCCGACGGCGAGGTGGGTGAGGTTGAACGGTGCCGGGTGACCCATCGAGGCGCGCAGCTGACCCCAGGTCGAGCTGGTCGGTCCGTTGGCGAACTCGATCAGGTCGAGGGCGTCCTGGATGTGCCGTCGCAGGAGCGCCTCGTCGACCGTGGCGCGGTTCTGTCCGCAGCCGGTGACCAGCGCCGGGACGACCGGCACCGGCATCGCGCCGATGTCCTCGGCGAACTGGAAGTACTCGAAGTAGCCGAGGCCGTAGGACTGGTTGTAGCCCCAGAAGTTGACGTTGGTCGCCCGCGTCTCGACCGGGCCGACGGTGTCCTTCCACTGGTAGGCGCGGGCCCGCTCCCAGTTCGACGCGGCGTCGTAGCCGTTCATGCTGTTGGTGTTGACCAGGCAGCCGCCGGGGAAGCGGACGAAGCCCGGCCGCAACGCCGCGATCTTCTCGGCGAGGTCCTTGCGCAGCCCGTTCGGGCGCCCGCGGTAGGTGTCCTGCGGAAACAGCGAGACCATGTCCAGCCGCAGCGTGCCGGTGCCGCCGGCGCGTACCGACAACCGGCCGGCGTCGGCGGTCCGGCTGGCGGTCAACGTGCCGGTGTACCTGGTCCAGGTGTCGTTGCGGACGCTGATCTCCAGCGCCGCCGCCAGCGGCTGGCCGGCCGGGTCGTGCAGGGTCACCGACACGGGGGTGCCGTCGGCGGCGTCCGTGCGCGCCCACACCGAGAAGTCGTACCGCGCGCCGGCCCTGACCGGTACGCCGTTGTTGTACCCGGAGTTCGTGACTCCGTAGCGACCGCTGCCCGAGTTGGCCAGTTGCAGCCGGAGGTAGGTGCGGTTCCGGTCGTCGAGCCGAGCCCCGTCGTTGACCGTGGACGCGCTGCCGGCCCCGCCGCCCTCCGCGCCCGGCGTCCAGGCCGTCAGGCCGGTGTACGCCCGGTTGTCCGCCGGGAGGAACTCGAAGGAGCGGTTGCGCACCAGCTCCGCGTAGAGCCCACCGTCGGCGGCGTAGTTGATGTCTTCGAAGAAGACGCCGTACATCGAGTTGCTGATCGACACACCGGCGCCGGACGGGTCGACGGAGATGATGTAGTCGGGTTCGGCGGTCGGTGTCGTCGCCAGACTCGGGGCGGCCACCGCGACGGTTGCGGCCAACAGCGCGGCGGTCAACAACCCGAGGATCGACCTTGGTCGGGGCATGGCGCCTCCTACAGCGTCGGACCACGTGACGTGGGGGTGTGCGCAGGCGCCTGCCGTCCGTCCTTCCGGTCGCCGAGCGCTTACCCCCGAGCCACGCGCAGTTGTGAACGTTAACAACGATGAGTATTACCGCTGCATGACGAACAGGTCAATGGCCGTCAATGCCTGACCCGTCGCGGACACGGTGCGGCACGAACGAGTTGAGCCGCCCTCAGGTGAACGCAAACATGCCGTCGGGCCGGCCGAGCCGAGCGCCTGCCGAATCGGTGGAAGGAGGACAATTACGGGGCTTTCGGGACCAAAGGGGAGGTGAGGTCACCAGGCGTGTCCTGTTCGTAGCGCGGGCGGTTGGGCAGGACATGACGGCGAAACGATCCGCCAGAAGCGTGATCCCGGCGCCGACCCCGCTGCGGTGGCGACTCGCCTGGGCAGCGCGGGAGAACCGTCGCAGGCAGCGCGCGTACGACATGGCCGTGGCGGCCTGGCATCGCCGCGACGACGAGCTGGTCCGCCTGCGGATCGAGGCGACCGGCTTCCTCGGCTGCCTCCAGCCGCGCACCGGACTGCCGGTGGACCTTGACGACGACGAGGTCGTCTACCGGGTGCTGCCCGTCGCCGAGCTGGTCGAGGCGAAGGCGCGACACATCCTCGGACTACCCGCACCCGGGCTGAGCATCGGCCCGGCCGGCAGCGACACACTCGACGCCGCGCTGCCCGGGGGCCTGCGCGTCGTCGACTCCGGCATGGCGGTCGTGACCAACCACCGGGTGGCCTTCGCCGGGCAGCACCGCCGGCGGCAATGGCGCTATCCGGAGGTGGTGGGGCCGGCGCACCATCCCACCGCTCCCCTCACCCTGCTGCACACCACCGACGGCGGCCAACTCGCCGGCCTGCTGGTGCCGGCCGCCGCGACGGTGAACTTCCGCTTCTACCTCACCCTCGCCCTGGCCACCGCCAACGGGGAACGCACCACGATCGCCACGCAGGTGGACGCCCTACGGCACGCCCATCGGAAGGCTCGGCCGGTGCCACCGCCTCCGGCCGGGCCGGAGCACGCCCCGCTGCCCGCGCTGCCGTCCGGTCGGCTGGTGACCGCTGCCGTCGTCGTCGCGTTCGCCTGCGCGACGCTGACCGCGGGCACCTCCGACCCGGAACCGAACGGCCCACCACATCGGGCCCAACCGAGCCCGGCCGGCATCGGGGTGACCGACGCACCGGATGCGGTCGGCGGTGCCACCCCGATCAGCCTCGCCACCCTGCCGGTGCCGGGCCACCGGACCGACGCGCCGCCGGCCGGTCCGGCGACAGTCCAGCACTTGGGCAGTACGGCGACGCCCGGCTCGTCCGTCTCGCCGACGGCGAGACGGACCGTCACCGCCTCACCGATCGCGGCTCGGCTCCCGACCGTTCGACCGACGCCGGTCGTCAGCCCGGTTCCCAGCACCGATCCGACCCCGACGTCGAGCCCGACGCCAACCCCGACCACCGAGCCGGCGCCGACCAGCCCGTCGCCGTCGTCCGACCCGGGCCGGCTCGGCCGCTGCCTGGACCCGCTGCGGCTGCCGCTGGCTGAGCGGTTGCTGTGCCCCTGACGGCTGCCTGCGGTGCGCGGTGCCGGTCGACCATTGTCGACGGTACGGTCAGACGCGCCGGCTGCGTCGCACGAACTGCGTGAGCCTCAGCCTCGGGGTCGGCCACCAGACCAGCAGCACGGCGAGGATGGCTGCGGCGAGCACGCCGGCCCCGATGAGC